>JAJDAW010000073.1 GCA_029261635.1 Nitrospinaceae bacterium | reverse complement strand
ACAGGGGCCGCATTGTGGCTTGCAGAAAAAATATTTGCGGGCACCGTCGATTCTCCCATCGCATTCCTTTTAGTCATTGCCGTATTGTCTACCCTATTTACAACATTCATGAGCAATTCAGCGGTCATCGCTATTCTTTTGCCAACGGCGATCAGCATGAGTTCTTCCTATGGAATTAACCCGGCAATAGCAACCATGACCGTGATACTGCCGAGCAACTTCGCTTTCATACTACCCATTGCAACACCCGCTTCGGCGTTGGCTTATTCTTCGAGGTTCCTGACGTTGAAAGAAATGGTCTGGTCCGGCTCGCTTCTCAGCCTGCTTGGGTTGGGTTGTTTTTTAATCATGCTGCTGTTTTACTGGCCGATGATCGGCTTCCAATAGCCCATGCCTGTCAAACAACTTCAAGCCATTGAGCTGAAAAAAAAATTAGATAACGGAGAAGATATCTTTTTGCTCGATGTACGTGAGCCTTGGGAATTTTCCCTCGCCGCCATTGACGGATCAGAAAACTTCCCTCTCGCCGAAGTTGTAGATCGCCAACAGGAATTTGCTTTCGAAGAAGAGATTGTGGTCATCTGCCACTATGGCGAACGCTCGCAAAGAGCTGCGCAAGAACTGATCGAATGCGGATTCAACGTTCACAATCTGATCGGCGGCATCGACGCATGGTCACAAGTAGTTGACCCAAACGTCCCCCGCTACAGCCCTAACGGCTAACCCACTACGTGAGATGAAATGTAAGCGGACAATAGTAAAAAACTTGATAATTTTTGTTTAACCATAATTATTTTTGCCCACTATTGACTCAATAGCGGACATTAAATACAAAAAGTAAACAGGACCATCTCTCCACCGTATTAAAAAAAACTAAGAAAGAAAAAACAATGAACCCAATTTTCAATAAGAGTTTTTTAACTAATTTAATTGCTGTTTTAATTATTATTGGCGGTTATTTAAGTCCAGTAGAACCGGATTTGCTGAAATCCATTGGCTTTTTTGCGCTCTCAGGTGCAGTCACTAACTGGTTGGCGATTCATATGTTATTTGAGAAAGTGCCCTTCTTATACGGTTCTGGAGTCATTCCAAATCGTTTTGATGAATTTAAGTCAGCGATTAAAGACTTAATGATGAAACAGTTTTTTACCCAGGAAAATGTCGAACAGTTTATTGAAGGAGAGGAACAGCAGGGAAGCAAAATTTTTAATATCGACCCACTATTGAACGCCATTGATTATGAAAAAATTTATCAGGGGTTAGTGACCTCCATAATGGAGTCTTCTTTTGGCGAAATGTTAAAAATGATGGGAGGGGAGCAGGCGCTTATTCCTTTAAGAGAACCCTTTATAGAAAAAATGAAAACGACATTGCGTGAATTGGTAGAGTCTGAGCGTTTTAAAAATGTCTTAAAACAAGGATTGGATTCTCACAAAGTGGGCCAGGACATTGTGTCTAAAATAGAAACTATTATCGATAAACGTTTAAATGAACTAACACCTCAATTGGTTAAGGAAATGGTTCAAAAAATCATCAAAATTCATTTAGGGTGGCTCGTTGTTTGGGGCGGAATATTTGGAGGAGTTTTAGGCGCAGTATTTAGTTTTGCCTGAAAAGAGATGCTCGCATACTGACCTGCATAAGCAAGAGGTACCCCTTTTTTGAATTATCATTTCCACCTTTAAACGGTAATTGCTATTGTCTAATCTCGACGGCGTTCTCAACCGGTAGCAGACAATCATTGCAAAAATATTCTTCCTGACCAAGCCCCTTCAACTTTCCATCAACCCTTTGCCTATAGTCCTAACGAGCGCCACAATTTAAGCGAGATCCTCGAAAAAAATATCTACTTGCAGCCCCTAATTATTGCCCGAATCTCCAATTCGAAAAACTCTCTTTCAATAAATTAAAGCACTAGGGAAAAATGTGGTTTAATTAATCTAAAGAATTATAGAGGGAAATACCCATGTCTAATGATGCAAATTCTAATTTAGAAATAGTCGAGACGTTACTCAACGACACGTCTTATCATATAGAGTTCAACGGCTTCTTGACGAACCATGCAAAACAAGGAGTGGTCGCCTTAAAGGGCCTGGAAGCCTCTTCGCAAAGAATCAAAGAGTATTACAACCATTATGCAAAATGTACAACCTATGGTTTTGGCTTGGTACCTTCGAGAGTCTCATCACAAAAAATTACCTCGAACAATTGGCAAATTTATTTGGGGAAACATTGCAGTTTCACTTCTTACTGCGAGTTTTTTGACCAGAAAGAAAAGGAACTGGGAATGGAACGACTGCTCGAAGAATATGTTCCGATTCTCTTGCCGGGTTGCGTCGGCTCACTCATGCACGGCACCATACATCTGGGGTGGGGATTAGACTCCGGCAATCGCTGGATGATTATCGAAGGCTTGTCATATATGGCTTTCTCATATGTATCTTGCCAACCTGAAAAATCTTTTCCCTATACTCTCCGACCCGATGCGGATAAATCGATTCTAGGTTCTTTACTCCATATTGCGGAGGCCTGGGAAACCGGTGGGAAATCCCTCAACAATTGGAGAGAGGAAACCCTAGCCAATGATAAGTACAGTAACGCCTCTGGGTTTCACCCTGAACTCTCCATGACAGGGTTTCAAAACGATATTGCGAAGGTACTCACCGAAGGGCATCCTCTCATCCACGCCACACCTTCCTGGATAAAAAATCTGGACATGGAAACTCTATGGAAAGAGCTTTACGAAGGAATAACACTTTTCTACCTGGCTAAGCCGGGCGATTTCCTGGTTCTTCACTTGATTACGTCTCTTCATGGCATGGAACAAATCGTAAAGCGACTTCCCATCCACCAACAAAAATACGCCATTAAATGTTATTGGACAGCCATGCTTGGAATTGTATTTTCAGATGATGACGTTCCAACTCGAGCAACTCTCGAAGCGTTGCACTCCAAATACAAAGAGGTTGTCGATCAGGATGGGGATTTAAATGAAGGACAAGCCTGGGTTGAAATTATCGCCCGCGCCATTATTGAGGAAGAGGAACACAACCCAAAATTAGTATATGTGCAACGTCTCATTTGGAGAAGGTTTGGTCAACGTTCTTTGTTTCGTATCGCGGCAGGTCATTTCACAACAACACCTGAAGTAGGCAAAGTTGAAGATGGGTTAGTCGCAGGTACCGACCGCCCATGTTGACAAACCTATCCTTTTAACTTTTCCATCAATACTTCGCGCATTGCATTAATGGGTGCGGGTTGGCCTGTAAAAAGTTCAAATTGTCGCGCTGCTTGATTAATGAACAGCTCACTTCCGGGAATAACTTTGCACCCGGCAGCTTTCGCTTCGCGCAACAACTTGGTCTCTAGTGGATTGTAGACTGAATCGAACACCACCATTCCTTCTTTGAAGTCTCTAGCGAGAAAAGGGGATTCGTTTATATTGGGATTCATCCCCACAGGTGAGCAATTGATGAGAATGTCAATGGGCCGGGGGCCTGCGTCACGGCAATGAACCAACTCGCAACCCAATTCTTTAGCGAGGCTTTCGCCTCTTTCTTTATTCCGATTATAGGTAACGGTCAACTTTCCGCCTTTTTCTTTTATACCGTAGCCGATGGCCTTGGCAGTGCCTCCTGATCCCAGGATCAAAATATTTTTATCCTTCAAAGAAGTACAGGCTTCAAGGGCCGCAATAGCGCCAGAACAATCGGTGTTGTAGCCTACCCACTTCCCATCTTCCTGGACAACGGTGTTGATAGCCCCAATACTCTGGGCCGTGGTATCGACTTGATCTAATAGCGGCAAGATGTTTTCTTTTGCGGGCATGGTCACGCTCAGCCCTGAAAAGAAATCTTTGAACGCGATAAAAAACTTTTCGACGTTATCCACAAGAAATGAAACATAAATATGCGGCGAACCGATTTCTCGAAAGGCCCGGTTATGAATCAGATATCCCATGCTCTTCGACACCGGATTGCCGATAACCCCATATACCTTGAAGTTTTCATGCGCATCGTTCACTCTATAAATCTCTTTGAGAGCATTCGCGGGTATCTGCCCCGGTGCGCTTTCCTGCCCTGTTTCGAGACTCCCAAAGGTGAGCATGCCTCCATAGAGTGGAGAAAGCACACGGCTTATCTCCCCAAGGTCCCCCATGCAAAGTCCTATTAATTTCTTGTTTTCCTTTTTTGCACGCTCAAGAAGTTTGAACATCTTGAGGTTATCGCTGAGGTCGCGGGCATAGGTGACAATTTTAATAACACCACCTGGCAATGCGTCCATCGTTTCGTAAAGCGGATTCAAATCTTCAGGAGTATGCGAAAAATCATGGTAAGAAAGAATGATCTTCGAAGTTTCGTGTCCTTCCAAAAACGGCTGTAAAAATTCACGTGGAGTTGAAACCTCTATATCTACATAGTCGGCTCCTGCGGCTAAAGCATCACGCAATGCTTGCAGACGTTCATCATCATTACCTCTAAACTGCCCGCCATCCAACTTGCTTCGATTGGTGACAATAACCGGTTTGCTGACCGCATTTAAAAGCATCTTGAGGTCAGGAGAGTCGATCAGGTCGAGACGCAACTCTAGAATATCAGCTATCTGTTCTGCTAAGGTGATTTGCTCCAATGCTTGAGGCATGGAGGCACCGATGATGGGAATACAAATCATAAAAGGGAATTTAAAAAAAAAATTATTTTTATCAGGAGGGAATATTAGCAGACCCGGGGCGCAAGCGAAACGAAAACTGGCATTAAAAATCAAAAGAAATTTTATATGCCAGGGACAAAGTCTCCACTCGCTGCCGGGGTTGGCTTGCTAGCACTTGCAGCTGCTTCCGTATCAGCAGTAGGAGCAGGAGCATCCCCCTTGGGGTTTTTCTGCAAAGCCTGCCGTGCCGCGCTGGAAATGGTAACCTGATCCCTTTGCCCTTGAACCCTTTTTACCGGACTTTTTTTATTCAAGTCGGCAATGCGCGCCTGTCCTTGATAGGTCTTAAAAGCCTTGCTTACCGGTACAATTGAAAAATCCATAAGTATCTCTCTCCGTTAAATACTTCCTGAAATTTTTGGTTTTATTCTTGCTGAAACTCCATATCCTTTTAATAAGGTGCGTCCGTTTCTCGTCGACCTCATTTTTTCAAGCAACTCAAATTTTTCGTTGAGCAAATTTTTCTCGCACTCGTTTTCCATTTCTGTAATTTTTTCAATCTCACTCTCGATTTGGGCTCCTAACTTTTTCAACTTGTTCGCGATCGCAACCCGGTTTTTCTCATCCAAAAGTGCTACCTCTTTTTCCAACTCCTGATCGTCACTTACCAATGACTCAATCACAGCTTCTTTTTCATCAAGAATTTGTGTGAGCGAAGACTCGTCATTTTGATCAACGGCCTTTACTTGTTCCTCCATTTGCACTGCCAGCTTTGCCAGAAGTGTTATTTTATTTTCAAGAATTACTTTAATCTTTGCTTCATTCATCGTCAGGCCACCGCAATTAAGGTTTGAACAGTCGCACCCAGATTCGAATTCTCGGTAAATTTACGAAAATTTTCTGCCAGGACATTAGGAGCACCGGATTCAACAATTACTTTAGTTTGCTTGATCGCCAGGTCACCGCGACCTTCAAGCACAATATTTTCCAGTCTCTCGGCGAGCAGAGGAAGGATTCCAGTTTCAGGGTTTGTAAACAGATCAAACACCTCAAGCGTATTTTTTTCCAAACCACGTTCGAATTCAGTTTCATCAAGCGCAAAGGTGTTGTCGGTTAACGTTCGGATTCCAATTGAACTCAATCTTTTCAACAAGTTTTCATCGCCATTTTGGGATGGGAAATTCAATCCACTTTGAATCCCCTTAACAATGGAAGTCACGGCAACCTCCTGCTGTGCACTCTTTTCCGTATTCCTCACGGAGACACCTGTTGCTTGCGTGTTTCCTGGTCTGCCGCGAAGGTCATCGATAATGCGATTTCTTTCTTGCAAAACACGAGCCTCTTTTTGAGGATCGATGGTAAGGTCATTACGAATGTCCTGAATGTCGCCGTCCTCCTCAAAAGAATTACTGACTGCAAGCAGGTCATTTATTTTTGCAATTGAGTTATTGAACTGGCTGAACAAATTTTTAATCTGCTCAAAAAAGGTAGGCGCATCAATGAAGATAGTGATCTTCGCAGACGTTTCCGAAGCCTGACGCAACACCAGAGCGGTGTCTTCAATTACTCCAGTGACGACATCGGTGTTACTGCTGAAAAAATTTCCATCGATTTCTACGATAGCGGTTTGCGGTTGTACAATCAGATTTTCAGGAGTTTTTAAATCGTTTAGCTGAATCTCTTTGAGAATTGGCAATCCATCATCAACTTCTTCAAAGAACCCAAGATCCAAAAGAACGCTGTCGTCCTCTCTTAAATCAATGGTATTACTGCCCCCCGCGAGACTTACCAGAACAAGTCGGTTGTCTCTAATCAGGGCCAGCACATTATTTTCAAGAGACCCGCCATCAAGCCGATCATTGGAATTGCTGTCTTCAGTGGGGTCGATCTCTCCGTTTCCATTAAGATCTTCCTTTATATAAACCCCTGCACCAAATTCAGAATTAACCACGTGCAATATTCCAAGAGTCCCATCTTGATCCACGTCTTCCGAAAGATCGAGAGTGCCGTTTTGGTTTACATCTTCCCCAAAATTGATTTTATTTTTAATTGTGGACAACGAGTCGGTCGAAACAACCGTAATAGGAACGCCATTGATAAAAAATCGGCCGCTCAGCCCCAGTTTTTGCGAAGGATCTTTTACATCTGAAACCAGTTCTGCTGTCCGCGATAACCGTACAGATCTGACATCAAAACTATCCAGCGGTGCGTTTTTGCCCGCTGCGGCAAGAACTTCCCTGAAGCGGGACGAAGAAGCGGATTTCGGATTAAGGTCATTTTCCAAATTGGCAACTGTTAGCTGCAGTTCTTTTAACGAATCAGCAAGACCATCCAATTGCCGCAATCGGGCAAGAGCAAACGACTGTTTTTTATCCAGCTCATCTATGATGGGTAGTTTTTGAGATTGGGAACGTTGGCTGAGAAGCGCGATCACATCAGCCGTTCTAAAAGCTGCAAGAGGTCCGGTGGCTTCTAACTGAGGAACCTGCCTTTTATTTAAAAAAACCGCATCGAATAGGTTTTGGCTTTTATTTTGAGAGTTATTTCCTGCCTGATTCAAGGTATCCCTAGCCACATTGACGACTGAGTTTTTGCTAGTCGTGCGACTGGAATTAAAGGGAAAAAATGTTGGTGGGATATTATTGAGAACCTGCACGTTTTTTTCCGGTCTGGCAAAAATAACCTGTTTTGCCTATAAAGTGTTTAATCGAAAATGTCGATAAACACATCAAGAACGGAGTTGCACAGATTTACCGGAAAAAAACGCCCGCCTCGCCAGTGCGTGCTATCCACACCGGTGACGGACTTTCGCCGTAAGGCGACAGACCACGCCGATGTGACAGGTGCCCCTGACGGGCCTTAAGTCAAAATTTGAACCTTCGTTTAATATTGGTCAAGGCCGCAAACCATTCCAATATTAATCGAGATCCTCTTCTAAGCGATGGGGTGTTCCAGTTCTGGCTTGTCTCCTCTTGATGAGTTGTACAATAAGGCCCAAACAGCATGCTGCTGG
>JAJDAW010000072.1 GCA_029261635.1 Nitrospinaceae bacterium | reverse complement strand
GGCTTTTTCTTGCAAGAATTTTCATCGCCTTGGCAGTCATCTCAGAAGAAAAAGGGTCGCACCCGAGTTTGTCAATTAAAGGGTGTTTGCCAGATTCAGGGACCCATGAAATGCTGCCGAAACGTCTAGGGTCGATAAAGTGCAGATAAGATTTTTGGGCAAACTTGAAAATCACATGCGTGTGTTTTTCCTGTGGCTCTATTGTCGCTTGCAATACAACTCGACCACTCATCCCCAGATGCAGGAGCATGGAACCCTTCGGTGCATGAAGCAGAAGATACTTACCCTTACGGGTGATATCCGAAACTTTTTTATTGAGTAATCCCTTGTTCAGTAGAGCCTGAGGGATAGGAAAGCGAAGGTCTTTACGGAAAAATTTGATTTCACGACAAATGTTGTCTTTAACCAGTGGCAACAATGCACGGCGAAGAGTTTCTACTTCAGGTAGTTCGGGCATGATTGGTGTTGCTAGGAACCTTCAGCGTCTTCTTCTTTGTTCTCAGCAGGCTTTTTAGAGATCACCACTTTGGCAGATCGCAAGATTCTTCCATTTAAAGTATAACCTTTGGAATATTCCTGGATTACTGTGTTCTCTTCATGCTCATTCGATTCCTGCTGATTTAAGACCTCGTGTAGATTAGGATCGAAGGGTTTTCCGAATGCTTCTATAGGTTCGACTTTTTGGTTTTTGAGAAAGGTGGCGAATTGTTTTTGTATCATCTCAACGCCTTCTTTAAGGCTTTCGAGGGTTGCGTTGGGTGCCGCCATTGCTCTTTCCAGATTATCCTCTATCTGCACCAGTTCTTTAAGCAATCGTTCGTTAGCAAACTGAACAAAGTCTTCTTTCTCTTTGGTGAGCCTTTTTTTGAAGTTTTCAAGTTCGGCTTTTCCACGGAGGAAAGTGTCTTTTTGCTTTAACAATTCCTCATCCTTCAAGCGGACTTCTTCCTGTAGTTCTTCAAGGGGGGTCAACTCTTTTACTTCCTCTTCCTCGACAGGGTCGTCTTCTTTTTCTAGTTCCGGTTCTAATATTTCTTCAGGTTCTGCGTCGTTTTGATTGCTATCGGTCTTTGTTGCCATAAAACTTTTTTATACTCCCTGATTTTCTGATATTAATTTCGATACCCTTTGTGCGGTATGATTGACAATAGATATGATTTTTTTATAGTCCATTCGCTTTGATCCGAAGACTGCTAAAGTCCCTACCTTTTCTTCTCCTAATTGGTAGTTCTGAGCAATTAAGCTGCAATTGCCCATTTCCTCCTGTAGGTTTTCTTCGCCAATGAGAATGGTCATGCCTTCATGATCCAAACATAAATCGAGTAGGTTGACCAACTTGGTTTTTTCTTCGAGGGTCTTCAATAATGCTTTAATTTTCCCTATATCTTCATTGAACTCGGGTTGGTCTAGAAGATTTAAAGCACCTTGAACCAGTAATTCATTATTCGTGCCCTCAAATAATGCAGAAGAAAGGTCATGGGCTTTGCGTGCCAGTTGATTGTAATGTTGTTTCTCAAGACGCAAACGATTCAATAACTCTTTACGTATCCATTTGATTGGTTTGCCACTGAATTCATCATTCAAGTAATTGGAGATCGAAGTGAGCTGATCTTGAGTCATATCCGATTCTACAGGAAGGACTTTGTTTTGCAGTATTCCCTGCTCCGAGAAAAACACCGCTAAAGCCGCCTGAGGTGCCACTTTTGTGAATTCAATATGTTTGAAGCATGTGGTCGAAAAGCTGGGCAGCATGACCAACCCTGTTTGCTGGGAAACTGTGGAAAGGTTGTCGCAGGCACTTTCCAAAACGCTTTGAAGGTTTGACTTTCCAGAAGCGCATTCCAGATTTCGAGTTGCAGACAGGTTTTCTGCTTCCATCAAAAAGTTTTGTGGACGCAAAAGGTGATCGACGTAAAAACGATATCCCTTGTCTGTTGGAATTCGACCCGCAGAGGTGTGAGGCTGGCTCAGGAATCCATTGTCTTCCAAATCAGCCATGGCGTTCCTTATGGTCGCCGAACTCAAGTGTTCGGGATGAATTTTCGCCACGGTTCTAGAACCAACGGGTTCTGCGCTTTCAATGTATTTGTCGATGATTGCAAGAAGTACCGATTTGCTGCGCTCATCTAGAACAGGTGAATTCATAAAACTTTATTCTGAAAGACTGTTTCTAATTAATGCTACTAACTTAAGGTAGCAATCCGAAATTTCAATGTCAATATCAACGAGGGCTTGGTTTGTAGGTCATTGATGGATTTTCAAACTAGCTGGTAACAGGAGGGGTGGCAAGCTCCGCTTTTTTCTCTACAATCTGGGTTCCAATGCCTTCTTCCGTAAAGATTTCCAGCAATAAAGCATGTTCTATTCGCCCGTCAATAATATGAGCTTTATGGACGCCCGATTTCAAGGCATCCAGACAGCAATTTACCTTTGGCAACATACCGTCTTTAATGACTTTTGATTTGATCATAGCCGCAACTTCTTTTCGGGTGAGTCCCGATTGCAATGTCCCGGCTTTATTTTTCACCCCTTCAGTGTCTGTCATTAAAATGAGCTTCTCAGCTTTCAGTGCGGATGCAATTTTTCCGGCGACAAAATCGGCATTGATATTAAGAGTTTCCCCGTTCTCCCCTTTGCCGATCGGAGCAATGACGGGGATGAAATCGCTTTGGTCCAGTGTTTCCAAAATACGTGGGTTCACCTGGGTGATCTCGCCTACAAGTCCAAGGTCTATAATTTCGGGTCGGTCGGTTTCAGGTGAATGTTTTTTGCCTTTGGCATGACGTTTTGCCAGTATCAGGTCACCATCTTTTCCTGTAATCCCCACTGCGTTGCCACCGTGACGATTGACAAGCGAAACAATTTCCTTGTTTACCTTCCCACCCAGAACCATCTCCACAACATCAATGGTTTCTTTATTGGTGACGCGTTGACCTTCAAAGAATTGCGATTTAATACCGAGGGCTTTAAGAGTCTTGTCAATTTGTGGTCCTCCGCCATGAACGATCACCGGATTAACGCCGATGTATTTCATCATCACGATATCCAGAGCAAAATTGTCTTTAAGATTTTCTGAGACCATGGCATTACCTCCGTATTTAATAACGAAAGTTTTGCCATAAAAATTTTTGATGAAAGGCAGGGCTTCCAGCAGGTTTTCGGCTTTTTGTATGAGTTTTTTCACGTTAGGGCTTAAAGAATGTATCGGCTCAAATCTTCGTCTTGAATAATGTCTTTTAGTTTTTCTTGGATATAAGCCGCATCGATTTCTATGTTTTTCTCTTCTAGGTCGGGTGCGTCGAAGGAAATATCTTCCAGAAATTTTTCCATTATAGTTTGCAGGCGACGCGCACCAATATTTTCGGTGCGTTGATTCACTTGGGCAGACATCTCCGCGATCTGGTCGATAGCATCTTCCTTAAAAGTTATATGAACTTCCTCTGCTTTTAAGAGGGCGGTATATTGCTTGACGAGCGCATTTTTGGGTTCGGTCAAAATTTTAATAAAATCTTCTTTAGTCAGCGAGTCCAGCTCAACTCGGATAGGAAAACGACCCTGAAACTCGGGAATCAAATCCGCTGGTTTTGCAGAGTGAAATGCACCGGCAGAAACAAAAAGGATGTGATCTGTTTTAACAATTCCGTATTTTGTATTCACTGAAGAGCCTTCAACAATAGGCAGTAAATCGCGTTGTACGCCTTCGCGCGACACATCCGGCCCACTTGAACCTTGACCTGAACGGCCAATGATTTTATCTATCTCGTCAATGAAGATAATGCCATTTTGCTGAACCCGGTTTATGGCCTCCTGAACCACAGTGTCTTCGTCTAATAATTTTTCCGCTTCTTCCTGACAAAGTGCTTTGAAAGCTTCGGGAACCTTGAGTTTGCGCTTTTTCGTTTTGCCCGGCATCAATGAACCGAGCATGTCTTTAATATTGCTTCCCATTTCTTCCATACCCGCACCAGAAACAACATCGATCATGGGAGTACGTTTTTCAGCAACATCAACATCGACTTCTCTTTCGTCCAGCTTTCCGTCTCGCAACATTTGCTTGAACTTTTCGCGAGTTTGATCGTAATGTTGTTTACCGTTAGGGTCAGAATCAAATCCGGTTTTTCCTGCATGACCCGGCGGAGGTGGTAAAAGTAGATCCAGCAACCTTTCAATGGCTTGATCGCGGGCTTTTTCCCGGACCTCCACTTCCATTTCTTCTTTGACCATGCCTTTGCTCAACTCGACAAGATCACGAACCATGGACTCGACATCGCGGCCTACATAACCCACTTCGGTGTATTTCGAAGCCTCTACCTTAATAAAAGGGGACTTGGAAAGTTTGGCAAGCCGCCGGGCTATCTCTGTTTTCCCGACACCTGTGGGACCAATCATAAGAATATTTTTTGGTCCGACTTCATCGCGCAACGAGTCAGGAAGCTGTTGCCTGCGCCAGCGGTTCCTCAACGCAATAGCAACGGCACGCTTTGCATTATTCTGTCCTACGATAAATTTATCTAATTCCTCAACAATTTGCTTGGGAGTCAAAGAAGCCATGAATTCGCCACGCGAATCTTTAGTTTTTTGTTCAGGTTCGGTCATTGTCATTTCGTTCATGGATTACAGCTCTTCAATCGTGAGATGGGAATTGGTATAAATACAAATAGTTTCTGTGATCTTCATAGCTTCTTCAACAATTTCTCGTGCAGATAGATCACTATGAGCAACTAAAGCTTTGGCGGCAGAAAGAGCAAACATTCCCCCTGAGCCAATGGCTAAAATTTCATCATCAGGTTCGATCACATCTCCGGTACCGGATAGTAAGAGGAAGTTTTCTTTATCGGCAACAATGAGCATTGCCTCCAATCGCCGCAACATTTTATCTGTTCGCCAGTCTTTAGCCATCTCGACTGCGGAACGATGCAGGTTTCCTTGGTACTTTTCCAGTTTTTCCTCGAAACGACCGAACAAGGCAAACGCATCTGCCGTGGAACCAGCAAATCCGCCGACCACTTTGTCGTTGAATATCCGCCGTACTTTGTTGGCAGAGTGTTTCATTACGGTGTTGCCAAGGCTCACTTGCCCATCTCCGCCCATAACGATTTTGCCCTTATGGCGGACAGCTAATATTGTGGTTGCATGCATCATAGGGGGTATTGTACTTGGTACGCAGAAAAAATAAAGATTATTCTTTGGCGCGAGGGTGTGCCTGGTCGTAGGTTTCAACCAGCTTGTCAATCGTCAGGTGAGTGTATTTTTGCGTAGTAGAAAGACTGGCGTGCCCCAGCAACTCCTGAATAGATCTAAGATCCGCTCCCCCTTCCAATAGATGAGTGGCAAAAGAGTGTCGGATGGAATGTGGCGTAACTTTCCCAGGGAAATTTCCTGTAGTCACATATTTCCCAATAATTTTCCGAACTCCTCGGGTCGTAATACCTTTGCCTCGGTTATTAAGGAAAAGATATTCGCTATTCACTTTTGTAGAAATAATTTTTTCCGAGCGGAGTTTTTCATACTCCTCCAAAGCCTCCACACATTTCTTACCGAAAGGAAGTAACCTTTCCTTACCTCCCTTCCCCAGCACTTTAACCATCTGTGCAGT
>JAJDAW010000071.1 GCA_029261635.1 Nitrospinaceae bacterium | reverse complement strand
ACCAATAGAGTCGCCACGACTAAAGTTATTCTGATGACCAATAGTAATAGACTTTACGCCCATGGAATGCTTGCTCGGCATTCCCACCTGAGCATTGCCTGCCGCCCCACCCCCATGACCAGGGAAACTCATATGGTCGTTAGGTGCTAATGTAAAAGGAACTGTGGTGAAATTTGATGACTTCCAAATATAACCATTTGCGGCACCACGATCTTTTGCATCTCCATTGCTAGCAGTTTCAATTTTAATTGAGCCAGCGTTGTTGCATTTACTCATTCCACCCGGAGCCACATTTGCTGCAAAAGCAGAAGCTACGAGGCAAAATGAAGCAACGGTAACAAATAAAACAATAGCGAGTTTTTTCATTGTAAATCCTCCCTTACCCTAGTTAACAAAAGTTCACCTACAAATATTCTAAATAAGACAAATTCAAGAATTTGCCTCTCCCTTAAGTGAACATTTCAAAGAACCTCTTACCTCCCAGCGACTGAAGGTAATACGACTTAAAAACCGCCTCGGAGACTAGGACTATTCCTATGTAATATAGGCCTATATCTCATATGCGCAAAGTATACTTAGGAATTAAGACATGTCAATGATTATTTGAGGGGATGCGCATAAGATATTACAAACAAAAGATATATCATAGCTTTTCAATTAAAAAAAACCGCCACAAAAGACCAGAAAAACGCCGCATATCCTATATTACCTCTAGGCGGTTATCCTACGTTAACGGAGGGGCTATATCGAACGAGGGAGTGAGGACATACTTACTCTTATAAAAATTAAATGCTTTCATTTTCCAATCTTCTTCCACCTTTAATAATGATAGGTTTGCTATTACCATTTAGTTTCACCTCCCCCCTCAAAGACGCAGTGCCTTCAAAACAAACTTGCCCGGAAATGTCTAGCATCTCCAATTCCAGCAAATCGGGTATTGTAGAAAAACATTTTTGAAAAGCATCCACATGATGAAGGGTATCTCCAAATGTTATTACTGGCAGGGACGAAATCTTTCTTTCTTTATTTCTAACAAGCCTTCCCTCATCCAGGTTAAAAAGATTAGATTGCACCAGAAAAAGGTCTTCGGTCTTCTTTACAGGCATAAAACGGTCCCGCGAAACGCACAACCCCACCGAACCCGCAAAGCGATCCAGAGCTGATCCAATAGCTGTTTCCAATTGCACAACGGGTTTTCCGTGAATCATTTTTCGATTAACAATCACATTCAAATTTAGCGGACCTTCTTGAATTTTTTCTTGGAGAGCCACCAGGTTTATCCAGATATTATTGGTATTAAAAACCGAAAATTTTTCCTGGCTACAAAACTCATCTATATGCTCATCAGGAACTTGAGCAATCTCAAGCAACTTTAGTTTGCCCTCTTGCTCGTACAAAGTTCCCCCTTTAACATCTGCCGGAGTTTTAGGAGTCACTTCAATTAAAAAAGGTATCTTTTTCTCGACCATATGGTTGAGGATTTTGGAGTCCGCGACCGCCCCCAGATTGTCTGCATTAGACATGAACAGGATATCTTTTCCTTGTTCGATCAAGCGTTGCAATATCCCCTGCTGCTCCATGCAATTATAAAAATCGCCATGCCCCGGAGGGTACCAACCATATTCATCCGGACTCAAAGGTAAAAACGATTCGGCATCAACCCGGGGAAACATATTTTGTTTGAAGGTTATAACAGGCACATCACAGGTATCAAGAAACGCAGCCGTTTCTTTATCTGTATAAAAACTGTTCATCAGCAACAAGGGGATATCTTTACTCCATTTGGCATTTAATTGGCGTACCTGCTCGACAATCAAGTCCATGAAAGTTTTTTCACCCTTCACTTTTATAAGAGACTTAGGCCCAGCGCAGCCCATGCTAGTCCCCAATCCACCATTCAATTTACCTATAACGAGTCGGGAATAATTATTTGATGAGGGTTCTTCCAGAGAATCGTAGTCCACCAAGTCTTCTGGAGAATGGATGGACGACCAATCCTTAACTTTAGAAGACTTGCCTTGAGCATGCTCCAACATCTGCAAAAACTGCTCGCATTGTGGCCTAGAAAGCCAACGATTTAAAAAATTTTCTATTTCTTTTTTAGATTGCAATATCCTCAATTCCCATCAAAGGTTTTATGATAAAATTCATTCTCGAGAGTCGCCAAGGAGACAAGTTTTAGAATGCTGATTTTCAAAAAAGATATATATGAGCCAATATCTCATCCGGAAAACACCGTCAATCAGGGCTTGGACCCTTATGATTTCATCTTCCATTCCCTCATGACAGATCGGGAAATTTTTTTCGGACTCAATCAATTACCCGAAAGTGAAGGACTGGAAAGATTTCAAACTTTGTTCCCGCATGCCTCTCTTTTCGGAAACGTCTCCATGCTCAATGACTTTTCCCGACGATTGTTTGAAGGTCTGATAGATAGAAGCATATGGCATACCTTGAACGCCTATCATCTAACCTATATCTTCGACAGCTTACACGGCACCTATGAGGACTATAGCTATTCGGAGCCTCAACAACGTATGGAAATATTCCCCGAATTAGACGGTGCCGCGATAGACTTCGATCACTTCCTTGACAATTATTTTTTTGGCACCCCATTTTTGATGAATGCAGAGCGATTCAACAATATGGACTCTGAAGAAAAAAAGAGTTTAAAACTAACCGATCCCTGCCTTTTCGGTGTCATAAATCAATTGATCCCAGCTGAAGAAGAATCCAGGCTACAAACAACAACTGAAACCCCTTATCTAGAACAATAAAATATACCTCTACTTTTTCAGTTCTCTCTCCAAACATTTTACCAGCAAAGGCGAATCAGGCTCTATCTCGCTTGAATATCTAGCTACAGGAAAACCTTTTCTATCGATCAGAAATTTATGAAAATTCCATTTTACTTCATGCGGCTTTGGTAATGTGTCGCCTCGAATTCTCAACAAGAACCCCGTTACAAATCGCATTAAAAAAGGTTTAAATCCTGTTTTACCTACTGGGATCAAAGCGCATTCATGCAGGTATTTATAAAGCGGCGATTGCTTAGGGCCAAGCACCTTGATTTTGCCAAAAAGGTTAAAAGAAATAGCGAATTTTTTAATGCAAAAACTCTTAATTTCTTTTTCACTTCCCGGTTCCTGGCGACCAAAATCATTGCTGGGGAACGCGAGAATACGGAAACCTTTATCTTTATATTTTTCGTAAAGCTTTTGCAGATCTGAGTACTGTGGAGTAAAACCACATTCTGAGGCGACATTCACGATGAGCAACACTTTCCCCTCAAACCGTGAGAGGGCTTGCTCTTCCCCAAAAATGGTTCTAACATTGATATGATAAAGGGATTCTTTCAAGGAGTTTCTACCTGATATTTTTATCGCTAGCTATTGTAACTGTTTTTTTAGGCTTTTGAAATAAATCACCCCATTTGGAATAAGCATGCTTGTTTTCAAGAATAATATTTACGAGCCTTACAATTTAAACAAACCTAATGTTATTGCCACGCCTGACGCAGATTACAATCAACGATTTGATCCTCGTCGTTTTATAGAAATTGCTTTGACGGAAGAGAAAGAAATTTTGTCCTTTATCGAGCGACAACCTCAACCCTATTGGCGAGCAGACCTGTTGCAATTTTACCCACATGCTGGAAAAACAAATTCTCTGAATTATTTAAAAGAAATTCGTCAGGTTTTAGTAATAGGACTGGAAAAACCTTCTCTCTGGCAGCATATGAATTCCTATCACTTTTCTTTTCTCTATGATGTTCTCGTTCGCTTCACTTTTAATTATAATCATGACAATGACGAAGAAAGAACAATCTGTTTTCCTGAACTGGAAGCGCACCCCATCTATTTTGAAAATTTCATCAGCAATTATTTTTTTGACCGGGACTTTATGATGGACGAAAGCCACTTCAATTCTCTGACCCATGAGCAAAAATACCCTCAAGGTTTCGATCGTCCTAGCCTGTTCGGTGTCATCAATGGACTCATACCCACCCGCGAGGAAATGACCCTTAAAGAATCCACAGATTTCCCCTATTCCATTTACGTTTAGGTAGAATAAATTATACGAACCTTTAGATCAGGAGAGTCTCGTTGTTGACTGTCGTCACAGCTAAACAAATGCAGGCCATCGATCGATGGACCATTGACAAACTGGGAATACCCGGGGCTGTCTTAATGGAAAATGCGGGCGGTGCAATTGTCAGACAATTACAAAACGTCATTGCAGATCTACCTGCAAAGAAAGTCATTATTTTCTGCGGTAAAGGAAATAATGGAGGAGATGGGTTTGTAATCGCCCGACACCTTTTTCAATTGGGGGTGAACGTAACCGTTCTGTTCACTGGAAAAATTGCGGACTTAAAAGACAATGCAAAAACCAACGCCCTTTCAGCGCAAAATCTGAATATATCCATACAAGAACTGAATTCTGAAAACATTAACAGTTTTGATCGCAAGTTACGCCATTCCGACATTATCGTGGATGCCCTATTCGGAACGGGCTTGTCCAAACCTGCAACAGGACTTATGGAAACCGTCATTAATAAAATTAACCAGCATAAAAAGTTTACAGTGTCGGTCGATATCAATTCCGGAATAGATGCAGATTCTGGATTACTGATCGGCCCACATGTTTTTTCCGACTTAACTTATGCCCTGGCCTCCTTAAAAAAAAGTCACCTGCTACATCCCGCAGCGGGAGCAATGAAAAAAGTGGAATTATTAGACATAGGCATTCCGCAAGAATCATATAGCGAACAAAATATCCAGTCTCATCTCGTTGAAGAAAAGGATATAAAAAATATTTTTCAAATACGCCCGTCTGATTCCCACAAAGGAAATTACGGTCATGTTTTAGTATTGGCAGGATCGACTGGCAAGAGTGGCGCAGCAGGACTGACAGCTCTTGCCGCTTTAAGATCGGGTTGCGGATTATGCACTCTCGCCTTACCTGAGACATGCCAGAAGGCTTTCGAACTGCATCCTATGGAGGTAATGACAGTTCCTCTTCCGCAAACACAGTCGGGTTCGCTGTCTCTAAAAGCAAAAGATTCCATTTTAAAACTACTGGAAGGAAAGTCTGCCGTTGCCATGGGCCCCGGTCTTTCAACGGA
Organism: Nitrospinaceae bacterium; assembly: GCA_029261635.1. GTDB lineage: Bacteria > Nitrospinota > Nitrospinia > Nitrospinales > VA-1 > UBA8687. The sequence continues at coordinate 656 of JAJDAW010000071.1, read as the reverse complement.
CCCCGAGACGGTGAGATTGATCGGTGAACTTTTACCCTCTATCGATTGCCCATTGATTCTGGATGCCGATGCTATCAACGCATTTGAAAATAATATCGATTGGTTGGACAAGTTGAAATCCGCTATTCTCACTCCCCACCCTAAAGAGATGTCAAGGTTGATCGGACTACCCACTCAGGAAATTCAAAAAAACAGAATCCAAGTAACTACCGAATTCGCGCAAAAGCATTCGACCTTATTACTGTTAAAGGGCGCTCCGAGTCTTATTGGCACCCCTGACGGAAATATATATATCAATTCCACCGGCAATCCGGGCATGGCCACAGGAGGTTCGGGGGATGTATTAACGGGAATCATCGCGGGTTTAGCCGCGCAAAATATCTCACTTCAAAATGCTGCCATAGCCGGAGCCTATATTCACGGCCTTTCTGGAGACCTGTTTTCTGAAAAGGAAACTCAAACCAGCTTGATTGCTGGCGATCTGTTAAGATGCCTGCCTGAAACCTTAAAACAGATTTTGCCATGATAAAATCAATCACTCACAATACAGAGGAAACCTTACAGCTCGGAAAATCCTTTGGCTCTAAGCTGGTTGCAGGCGATCTAGTTTTACTTTTTGGCGATTTAGGTGCAGGCAAGACCTGCCTGACACAAGG
>JAJDAW010000070.1 GCA_029261635.1 Nitrospinaceae bacterium | reverse complement strand
TGGCGGGGCTGACGAGACTCGAACTCGCGACCTCCGGCGTGACAGGCCGGCGTTCTAACCAACTGAACTACAACCCCGCAATCTTTATATGTGGTAGGCGGAACAGGGCTCGAACCTGTGACCCCCGGCTTGTAAGGCCGGTGCTCTCCCAACTGAGCTACCCGCCCAAGCGATTATGGGCATCTTCAGAAGAAGTCTGGGAGTATATAAATGCCGATGGCATTCTGTCAAGCGATTTCCCAATAATGACAAATCTGTTTTTCATTCCACGGTCAAACCATAAAAAACCTTTTCGTTTATACCCTCAAAAATGCGGTAAACAATTGACAGTTTGGGACTTACACTATAAGATACTTTTCTAAGGTCGGGAAAGGGTTTTCCCGCTTTTCTGCAATTTTTTTGTTTTCCTATTTTGTTTCTGAACGATCCCAGTTTTTCCTACCATGACAGAAAAAATCATGGCCTCTCTGGAGAGCCTGTCAACTGATGAATTAATTAAGGTTCGAAAAGATCTAGATCAATTGATCAAAGAGAAATTCGACAAAGATCTGGGAAAGCGCCAAGGCCAGAGAGCAAAAGTTAAAATTGTCGGTCAAGTAGAAATCGAAAGAGAAAAGGAATTTTTTTACAAATTACATAAAATTTTAATTAAGGAAATGTCCGTCAATGGCCTCGTATTTACTATAAAAGGAACGGTTATAGACGGCGATCTCTTGAAAGTTTCTTTTCGGATTCCCTCTACCGGAGAGAAAAAAATTATTGATTGTCAGGCGGTAAGAGTTACAGAAACTAAACCGGGAACGATTCCTGAATTTGAGGTCGCTGCCATGGCGGTCACTCAAGACGCAGTAAAAAGTTATAAAGACATGCTAAGAAAAAGAGGCAAGTGATACCTCATATGATTCCATCAAATCTCCTTTCACATCTTATTGATTTAATAGGAAACGTGGCAGATGCCCACACCACGGCCCTCTTTGGTTTAACAAAAGACAAGCTGGTGATGCGAGAGCATTTCACTCTTAGCCGTCACCTGAACCGGAATATTGTTATAAAAATTGGCGAAGGCCCGATAGGCCTTGCCGCACAAACCTTAAAACCACAATTGATAGAAAACATAGATTCCGACATCGGCGGAATTTATAAAAAACCAGAGAATCTAAAAGGGTTTCTAGCTGTCCCCGTTATCGCCGAAGATTTACTCGGTGTGCTCATAATTGATACCAAGGAAAGCTATCAAATATCCATTAAATTACAGAAAATCCTGTCAAACTTCGCTGAACAAATTGCATGGCATTTGCATCAGGAAAAACACGGAACAATATTAAATGATATGCCCAATTTGCAGGAGCTAAATTCCTATTGCAGGTTTCTGGCAGAATCTCCAAACCGTTCCTCTGTGGCAGACCGGTTAACGCAAATACCTGAAGAAATTATTTCCTTTAAATCTATTGCTGTAATCTGGTTTGAAGAGAATCAAAAAGAAGGCCGTATCATCGGCCATAGCGGGTTTACCCATGACTTGTCTGAAACTATCGTGCATTTTGGAAAAGGCCTGGTAGGTTCCTGCGCAAAAAACCGATCCCCCTTATTATTACGTTTCAATTCAGAACGAAAAACCATCCTGTTTTCTGAAGAAGAAAAAACCGAAGACCTGTCATCCGCTGTTACGTTACCCATACAACTCAATGAAACATTATATGGAGTTTTATTAGTTGGGTCTGCGTTGCCAGAAGGGCTGAGTCATGCTGACATGGACAAGCTTTCTCTTATTGTTTCCGCAGCCGCTTCGGCATTATTTTGCGCAGATACCAAAGATCGCTGGGTCTATGATAAAAATCTTGACCCGGTCACCGGTGTTCCTAACCATAGGTTTTTGACAGAATACAAACTTGCAGTGTCGGAAGAGCTTTTCAAATCCAATCAACCGGTTTATTTTTTGTCGGTGCAGCTCACCAATCTTGGCGATCTTTACCAAGCTTACGGTGTTGATCAAGGTGATGCCTACTTGAAACAAATGATAGCCCTGTTCGCAAAAGTAATTCCCTCGCCGAAATTTGTTTTCCGGTTATCAGAAAATACGTTCGCGCTCATGTTAATGAACCGCAAACAAAAGGAAGTGGAGCAACTGCAATTCAAGTTGAAGCAGTTATTCGAATACAACCCTCTACATGTCAATGGGGTGGCTATGCAAGCAAGCATACAATGGGGTCAATCGGTTTATCCTGATGACGCCAAAGAACTTTTTGAGTTGATAAGCCTTTCACGAAACAGATTGTCCCCAAAAATTAAAGAGATGGCATGATAAAACAATTTTTCAATAAGATATTTAGTTTTTTTTCCACCGATATAGCAATGGATCTGGGGACAGCCAACACCTTGGTATACATAACCGAAAAAGGCATCGTGCTCAACGAACCCTCTGTCGTGGCGGTAAATGTTTCCGACAACACGGTTGAAGCGGTGGGATTGGAAGCAAAAAAAATGTTTGGCCGAACCCATTCGAGAGTCAACACTATCCGACCAATGAAAGATGGTGTGATCGCCGACTTCGATGTGACCAATAAGATGATTCAGTATTTTATAAAAAAAATATTGCACAAGTACCGTTTTTTCAAACCCCGAATGGTCGTGGGAGTCCCCACCTGCATTACCCAAGTAGAAAAAAAGGCCGTCATCGATGCTTCTCTTATGGCCGGAATAAGAGAGGTTCATCTAATTGAAGAACCCATGGCCGCAGCCATTGGCGTTGGCATTCCTGTCCACCGCCCTGAAGGCAATATGGTGATTGATATAGGCGGTGGCACCACCGATGTCGCTGTTATATCTCTATCCGCTATTGCTTATGGGGAATCCGTTCGCGTTGCCGGAGATGAAATCGATGAATCGATCGTCCGCTATATGCGCCTGCAACATCATCTCAATATTGGCGTGTTTGAAGGCGAACGCGTTAAGGTGGCTGTCGGCAGTGCGTTCCCGCAACCGAGCAACCTCTCCATCGAAGTCAAAGGGCTCAATGTAAAGACCGGAGTCCCAATGTCCATCACCATTGGTGATGATGAGATACGCGAAGCTTTGAAAGAACCCCTGACTACAATCGTGACCTCCATCATGCGTGCTTTAGAAAAAATACCGCCTGAGCTTTCGGCGGATATTCATTCAAATGGTATCTACTTGACGGGAGGCGGTGCGCTGATCCGCGGACTCGATAAAATGATTGAAGAAAGAACCACCCTCAAGGTTTTTATTCCTGAAGATCCATTGCTGAGCATTGTCAAAGGTGCCGGGGCAGTTTTAGACGACTTTGATAATATGAAAAAAGTCTGTATCAATTAAAACGGCTGCGCTACAATTCCCTCCATCAATACCCAACCTGTTGCAGTGCTTATGAATCTATCAAAGACTCCGCCTTGTGAAGAGTGCGGGGAAATAGTGGAATCCGTTCCCACATGTCTAGAATTTAAAGGCGAAGAAATTTTTCTTTTTGACCCGGCCATCTGCCAGCCTTGCCTGGAAAAATTGTGTGAAATTTATTCGACAGAATGTGCAAACTGCGGTGGAACCATACCCCCTTATTCAAATGTCGGCATTTTAAAAGCAGGTAACGGACAAAATCAGTATATCCACATGACCACCCAGTGCAACACCCCAGGCAACGCATTCTATGGATATTGGGGAAAAGGAACTGCCCGAGAGTATGTGCAAATTGAAGCCTGTTCGTGAAAATGAGATAAACCGCTATAGCAATCCTTCCCCTGTACAGAGCTAATAAAGAAAACAGGGGTCACCTCTTATTCAGTTGAAAAAGGAGCCTAAAGATTTCATGCGATCAATTCCTAAGGTGACTTAATGAAACCAGTAATCCAAGAAGAAGTAACAGGGTGCGGTATAGCTAGTTCAGCAGCTATTGCAGGGGTTTCATATAAAGCTGCAAAAAAATTAGCAAATAGTCTAGGAATATATGCAAATGATAAGTTGCTATGGTCTGAGACAAAATATATGCGCCGCTTATTAAATGGACTTGGTCATAAAACTAGTAACAAAGAAATACTATTTAGTAGCTGGAATTCATTGCCTAGCTGTGCGTTATTATCTATAAAGTGGCATAAAGAAAATGGAAAACCTTATTGGCACTGGGTAGTTTTCGCACGTGAAGGTAATTTGCACTATGTCCTAGATTCAAAAAGCACTTTGAAAAATAATATTAGGACTGATTTTGGGCGAATGAAACCAAAATGGTATATAGAAATAGATACTTAATATACTCGATGTTAAAACCTTTTATCTAATGCCCGTTTTTGGCTGCCATTTCAACTGATCGATGCAACACATGTGTTAACTTGTTTTACTGCAGTCCTCCCCATGGGAGTGGGGAGAAAAAAAATTGCGTTGATGGGGTCGATTTAGCTATGATCTCCTAATCACTAAACTTACAGAAAAGTCGACCATGCTAAAAGTTCGTTTTGAAAAAGAGAACCGCACCATTGAGGTGGAAGAAGGGGAAAATCTGCGGGAAGCCGCGATTCGGAACAAGTTCAGTATCTATCCTCACATCACCAAAATTCTCAACTGTCGTGGGCGAGGTTTATGCACCGCTTGCACAGTACAGGTTTTATCTGGCAAGATCGATCCCAGAAATGAGACCGAAACCGACAAATTGGGTAAGAAACCCGATGATTTTCGTATGGCCTGTCAGGTGACAGTCACGGACGATCTTGTTGTCCGCACCAATCCCTGACTTCTGCCGCTAAATCTTCCAAAACCATTTGACAACCCATCCCGAACACCCCAAAATACTCTATGCCTCCACTTGAGAAAGAACAGTTGGATGAAATCCACCGTCACGCTGTGGAGGAATATCCGTACGAATGTTGCGGAATCGTTGTAGGGGACCCGGATCATAATAATGATAACGTTGTCCACCGCTGCGAAAACATTCAAAACAAGCTGCATGAAAAAGATCCCGAAAACTTTACTCGGGATGCGCGTACAGCGTATAATATTAGTGCATTAGAGTTACAAAAGCTTTTGAGCGCGGCGGGTTCTAAGGGCCGGGTATTTAAGGTTCTATACCACTCCCACCCTGAGCACGACGCCTATTTTTCGGAAGAAGATACTAGAATGGCCCTGTTCGATGGCGAATCGCCCATTTACCCAGGCACCCAATATCTAGTCGTTTCCGTTTACGATGAAAAAGTTCGGGACCAGGCGTTATTTGGCTGGGCCCCGGAAACAAAAACATTCGAACGAAATCCCTTATAATCGGGAATTCGTTATATCTGGAGATATTCTTATGTCACTGTTAATCACAGAAGATTGTGTTAACTGCGGAGTTTGTGAACCCGAATGCCCTAACGAGGCAATTTCAGAAGGCGATGACATTTTTGTTATCGACTGGGAACACTGCACCGAGTGTGTGGGTTGGTATGAAGAAGCTCAATGTGTAGAAGTTTGCCCGGTGGACTGTATTCCAAAAGATCCTGAGCATGAAGAAACTCAGGAACAGCTTATGGAGAAGAAAGAAAACCTGGTTAACGGCGGCTGACCTCACTGCCAAATTATGTTTTGAAAAAAATGTAGACGGACTAAATGCAGAGTTTCGCCTCTAGTCCCAAAACCTGTGTGAATGAATGATAGAATCCATGAAAGAAGAAGTCGAAGAAGTACTAGAAACCCTGCGACCTATGCTCATGGCGGACGGGGGCAATGTAGAACTGGTGGACATTGATGACGGAGTGGTTAAATTACGTCTGGTAGGTTCCTGCGCCTCCTGTTCCAGTTCGACCATGACTTTAAAAATGGGAATTGAAAAGGCACTTAAAAAAGCCGTTCCCATGGTACGCTGTATAGAAGCTGTCGAGTAGTTCCACTTTAAACACCCTTTTCCAATTACCTCGCTTTTTTCATCAAAAATAAACCATCCGTGAAAAGTTTGATTCATAAAAAAATTTCCCTGGCTATTTCGTGTTTGGCCCTCCTTTTTGTTTTGCATACCTCAGCCCATGCAGCAGAGGAAGAAGGAATGGTAGCCCCCAATTTTACGTTAAAAAACATGGATGGAGAAGAAATCAGCCTCAGTCAGTTTCGTGGCAAATATGTTCTAGTAAACTTTTGGGCTACCTGGTGTGGACCCTGCAAAATAGAAATGCCTTCCTTGGAAGCCCTCTATCAACGATTCAAAAATAAAAATTTTGCACTGCTCGCCATTTCAAACGATATGTTTGGCGCAACAATTGTTAAGCCTTTTGTTAAAGCAAATAATCTCAACTTCACCATCCTTCTCGACCAGCGGTTAAAAGCCAGCAACGCATTTGGTGTGACTAGCCTTCCTGCCACTTTTATGATTGATCCTGAAGGGAAAATTATCGGTGCTCTATTTGGTGCAGAAGACTGGGCCACGCCCAGCAATATTCTTTATTTTGAAAACCTTCTCAAATAAAGGATAAACTCTTGCCACTTCGCCTGAAATTTTTATCGCTCACTCTCGCAATTTCTTTTCTCTTCATTTCTTCATCTGGATGGACCCAGACAGATCATTCTCTGGAAGGGGAAATGGTTCATATACCTTCGGGACATTTTATTTTCGGCACGAATAAAAAAGATGAAACCGCCGAGGCACTTTCCATGGGCATCCCTAAACCCTGGTATGCAGATGAAAGCCCTCAACAAAAAATTTTCCTAAAAGGATTTTACATTGACACCTTTGAGGTCACTAACGAACGCTACAAAAAATATATTGATGCCTTAGGAGCTGTCCCACCCGGCAACTGGAAAGACAATAATTTTGCCGCTGGAAAAGATAAGGAACCGGTGACATGGGTGACCTGGTTCAACGCCGCAAACTTTTGTCAATGGGCGGAAAAAAAATTGCCCACCGAAAAACAGTGGGAGCGCGCTGCTAAAGGAACGAATGGCAATGAATATCCATGGGGAAACGAATTCCAATCCAACATATCGCATCTTTCAAATCGAGCAGGCAGCAAGAACAAACCCGTCGCTGTAGGCAGTTTCCCAAAGTCCGCTAGCAAAGAGGGCATACACGATCTGATAGGAAATGTTTGGGAATGGGTAGCAGACGACTACAAACCCTATAAAGGCAGCACCCATAAAAACGATTACTACGATTCGGGATACAAAATAATTCGCGGCCACTCAGCAAGCGATATCGGCCATTTCCCTATGTACGCTGAAGCTATTAAAATGTTTGCACGTAGCGGTTATCGACAATTTGCAAACCCAGATGAGCCAGGGCCCGATGTTGGGTTTCGCTGTGCCAGCGAAAACAAACCAACAGTAGCAAAAACCGGATTGTCTTTATCGAGCCAACCTGCAAGTTCCTCGACTACAACAGGCGCCGCTGAAAAACCTGCATCACTAAACACAGCTTCCAAAACGGCAGCTCCGTTCAATCCATTCGCACCTAAAACCAATCTTCCCGAATCAGGAATTCTGGTCTTAACCCTTCTTGCATTTGTCGCAGGAGTTTTTAGTTTTTTATCTCCATGCACCTTACCCATCCTGCCAGCTTATTTTGCCGTGACCGCGCAAACCGATCGGGCACGCATGGGCATGATGTCACTCGCTTTCTTTTTCGGACTCGCCAGTCTATTCGTCGCAATGGGAGCCTCTGCCAGCGTACTCGGACAATTGTTACGCGACTACATGTTTCAGATTTCGCAAATCGGCGGCGGCGTCGTTGTAGTCTTCGGTATCATGACTTTATTTGGAAAAGGGTTTTCAGGTGCCAGCTTCCAGGGAAAACCCGCTTCCACGTTTATCGGATTCTTCCTGTTCGGTGCCACCTTTGCTCTCGGTTGGACTCCATGTGTTGGCCCTATTCTCTCCAGCATTCTCATGCTGGCGGCTTCTGAAAAAACAGTCTGGCAGGGAATGAACCTTCTCTTCTTTTACGCAGTCGGGCTCGGTCTGCCCTTGATCCTCGTTGCCACCTTGTGCGGGAATCTTCCAAAGGATGGAATGTTCTGGACTCTGCTTCGCGGAAAGGGATGGGATATTCCCATCGCAGGAAAAACTATTTTCCTCCACACCACCAACCTGTTCAGCGGAATTTTGTTGATCATATTAGGAATCGTCCTCGCCACCGGATACATGACTTATATCAATAGCCTCATCCCCATTGAAGTCCAAATCTGGTTCAGCGAATTTGAAGAAGGCATCCTCCACTGGTTCACTCACTAACGTGAGAGGTAATAGGTCTATTCTCGTTCTGCAAAACAAGAGCCTCCAAGCTTCTAGATAGAATCTTTGCCCTGCGTCGAGCAGCCCACTAGCGTGGGAGGCCATAGGTCTATTCTCGTTTTGCGAAACAATAACACTCAAGCTTCGAGATAGAATCTTTGCCCCTGAGGCGAGCAGTTGTCAAAATGGGTTGAATTTTGTTAGAATATAGGGAGTTATATCTATCAAAAGGAACTATGAAACTCATCACTCAAATTTTAATACTCTCTCTGCTGACTTTACCAGCTTGTTCGGGAGTGGGTTCACTTACTAAAAAGCGCTACCAAAATGCTGAAAACACCATAGTCCTTATAGATATGACATCCCGAGGTTATGAATTGCAAAATGCGGGCTCGCAATTACAAAGTGCCGTCGAAGAAGCAATGGTAGACACCAGTTATGCCCTTGCAGGTGAAAGCGCCCGCTACCGCCTAAAATATAAAGTTCTCGAATACGATGAAGGTAACCGTGCTTTACGCATCGCATCCATGGGGTTTTCTGATTGGGCTAAATCGAAATTAAGAGTCAAAGTCGCACTTTTTGATGGTCGCGATATGGTCGGTGCATGGGAAGTTAGTTCTTGGGTAAAAGGCGGGCCTACCGGCGGCACTGAAAATAAATTATTTGAACGAGCAGCTAAAGAAATCACCAGTCACCTTAGAGGCGATTTCTAGCTCACAGCTTTACTCTCCCATTTTTCCAACATCTTTCGCGCAACGAAAACCAATAAAATTAAGTTTAGATTCTGGAGTCATCCAATTTCTAAAATAGGCAGGTGAAAATTTTATTGTGATATGGGTCTGCAACAATCCGCCGCGTATAATTTTAAATCGATCGCGTTCGTTTTCAGGTTGCCCTGAATAAGTATATCCTTCGCCAATCCATTCCCATACATTGTGTCCCATTCCATAAACGCCATAGGGACTGATCCATTCCGTTCTCTTGCCTACTGGCTCTGAAATGAAACCTGAAAATCCGTTATTGGGATGACCGAAAAATACTCTCCACGGCCATTTTCTGCCGTCTGTGCCTCTCGCCGCTTTTTCCCATTCGATTTCTGTTGGCAACCGTTTGCCGTAGGATTTGCAATAGTCTAAAGACTCTGAAAAGGAAACATGTGTCACCGGATAAGCGGCTGATTTAGAATGATAGCTATGCTCCGCGCGAAACTTTTTGTACTGTTCGTGGCTCACTTCATAACGATCAATGAGATAGGCATGCGACGAAACCGTTTCTCCCAATCGCGTTCGAGGCTCTTCTTTGTGACCCATAATAAAATCCCCGGCAGGGATATAAACCATCCCATCAGGAACCTGAACATCAGCAGGAACATCCACCTTAATTTGCCTTACTTCATAGGAGTCGCAGGCAAAAAGAAAACAACAGAAGAGGGTTAAAGTAAAAGGCGCAAAGACATTCAACTTTCGGTCAAGCATAAAGAGCAACCCCCTCAGTCCCCCTTATCAGGGGGAGGAGAAATTTTCTTCTACCAGATCGGACTATTGTAAAAGGCCTCACGGTGTGGAATTTTTTTTGGGTGCCGACCTATTGAGTCCAGCGTCACGCTGGTCGAAGAAGTGGAAAACTTCACCGCCGTTAATCGGCAGAGGTTTTTTATTATAGTCGAGAGGATGATCGATGCCCGGCTGAATGGTTCCATCTACGGAATAAGGACCGCTGTTAGCCCAGTAATTTCTTTTCCGAGTATCCATGAACTTGATGCTGGTAATGTACTTGATATTTTTGTAGCCGTATTTAAACGGCGCGATCAACCGCAACGGATAACCATGGTCTTTGCTTAAAGACTTTCCGTTCATACGCAGAACAAACAACACACGCGGACGCAACAGTTCTTCGATAGCAAAACTTTCGTAATAAGAGTCGGCAGACTGAATATAAACAAATTTCGCGGCGGGGTCGGGCTGAACCTTTCCAACCAATTCAGAAAACTGAAAGCCTTGCCATTCCGCTTTTGCCGACCAGCATTCAACGCACTTGAGACGGGAAATCTGGGTAAACATTTTCATCCCAAACAAATCTTCATAGCTGAATCCAATAGGGTTCTTCACCATACCGCCAACGGCCAGGCCCCAAGCATTCATATCAACACCCATAAATGGATTTGCACTACGAATATGAAAATCGGGAAGGTCGCGATTTTGTATGTATTGTTTGGGTATGTTTTTATCGTTGCGCCAATCGTCCTTCGCAAAAACACGACCGGGCAGAAGAGTGGAGAGACCTGCAAAGGATAGAAGCTTTAAAAAATCCCGCCGAACAAATTGAAAGGCTTCGCCTTTTTTAATTTTTGTTGGTTTTCCCATGGCTTTTTTTACCGCATTATCGCAATCCTAAAACATCCTGCATATCGTAGATACCGTTGGACTGCTGAAGAATCCATTGCGCCGCACGAATAGACCCTCGGGCAAAAGTTTGTCTGCTTTGCGCTCGGTGAAAAATTTCGAAGTTTTCTCCCATGCCGCCAAACAACACACGATGCTCACCAATAATGTCTCCCGCGCGCACGGTATGGATGCCAATTTCCTTGGCGGTACGTTCGGTGATGCCTTGCCTTCCATAAACCCCCACCTCATCTAGATCGCGGTTTAACGAGTCGGCAACAATTTCAGAAATGCGAACCGCAGTGCCGCTAGGCGCATCTTTCTTAAACTTATGGTGAGCCTCAACAATTTCGACGTCATAGTCATCACCCAAAACACGCGCCGCATCGGCTACCAGCTTGAACAAAACATTAACGCCAATGCTCATGTTAGGAGCGACAACCAAAGGAATTTTTTTAGCAAGCTCGGCAATTTCTTTTTTCTGATCGGGGGAGAATCCCGTTGTGCCAACCACAACCGATTTTCCTTTATCCGCCGCTGCGCGCAAAGTAACCATGCTCGAATCGGGTGTCGTGAAATCGATCACCGCATCACAACCTTCTAACGCTTTGGCTAGATCATCCGATACAGCAACACCCTTTGTGCCAAGGCCAGAAACTTCTCCTGCATCTTGACCTATTAAATCGCTTCCTGCGCGTTCGGTTCCACCAGCCAGTTCAACACCGTCGGTGTCATCAATGCACTCGGCAATGGTTTTGCCCATGCGACCTGCAATTCCTATAACTAATATCTTTGTCAAAGCACCTGCTCCTGTTAACTATTAAACGAATATCTACACGTATTCTTTAAGAACGGATTTCAATTTATTGAGATTGTCGTCAGACGGTGGGCAAAGCGGCAAACGGAATTCGTTATCTACGCGACCCATAATGGCAAGCGCGGCTTTAACCGGAATAGGATTCGTCTCGACAAACATGATGTCGTTGAGTTTCAATAACTCGTAATGCAAAGACTTTGCAGTTTCAACATCGTCTTCACTCGCGGCTTTATAAAGTTGAGCAAGCTTACCCGGAACAATATTTGCGGTGACCGATATAAAACCTTTTCCGCCCAAAGCCAGAATCGGCCAGTTGAGCGCGTCTTCTCCAGAAATGACGGAGAAATCTGAATCGCAAGCTTGAATGATTTCGCTGATCTGCACCAAGTCGCCCGAAGCTTCTTTGATGCCCACAATATTTTCAATTTTCGCAAGTCGTGCCACCGTTGCAGGTAACATATTAATCGCCGTTCGACTCGGCACATTGTAAAGAACGACAGGCAGTTTGGTTTCTTTCGCGACAGCGGCAAAATGCTGATAAAGCCCTTCTTGACTCGGCTTGTTGTAATAAGGAGTAATAAGCAACGCCCCATTGGCGCCAAGCTTTTCTGCACTTTGCGTCAGTTCAATCGCTTCGTGAGTGGCGTTCGACCCGGTACCCGCAAGCACAGACACTCGGCCCGCACAGGCTTCTACCGTAATACCAATAACCTCTTCGTGCTCTGCTGAACTCAGCGTGGCCGATTCTCCTGTGGTGCCACAGGGAACAATGCCGCTGGTTCCATTTTCAATGTGAAACTCAATCAGCCCTTTAAGAGCCGCCGCATCCACTTTACCGTTTTTAAACGGAGTGACTATTGCTACATAAGATCCTTCAAACATAAATTTTCCTGGAATGATTAATATTCTTTAAGAGTGCCTTCAAAAGCAATTCGAGTGAGACCTTCGAGATAAACATCGGTCACCTCCGCTCCGTTAGCGGACTCGAAATCTACTTTTAAAATCTCGCCTCCACGGGTTTTCACTTCAACCGGAGGTTGCACTAAATTTTTATAAGACGAAAGCAAAGCCGAAGCCACACAACCCGTGCCACAAGCCAGCGTCTCATCTTCAACACCGCGCTCATAAGTACGAACCTTCAAAGCATGGTCGCCGACCTTCTCGACAAAGTTGACATTAGTCCCTGACGGAGCAAACGCATTGTGGAAACGGACTCCATTGCCCACTGCCTTCACATTATTATTTTCAACATTTTCCGAATAAATGATCGCGTGTGGAACACCCGTGTTGAGACTGTCGATCTGGTAATGATCGCCATTCAAATCCACCGCAATATCTTTGCGTAAATTTTCAGGAGCCGTCAGCTTGACCCGCACATTGGCACCATCGACTTTCGCGCCAATGATTCCCGCCAAAGTTTCAAGAGTCAGTTCAGGCGAGGCCATTCCTTTTTCAACAGCATAACGCGCAACACAACGACCGCCGTTGCCGCACATCTCGGCAGACGAACCATCGTCGTTATAAAAATCCCATTTGATGTCGGCCTTGTCCGAGTTTTCGACAAAAATAACACCGTCGGCTCCGATAGACATTTTGCGGTCACAAACCCGTTTGACGAAATCGACTTTCTTATCGTTGCCCATCACAGGCTCACGGTTGTCGATGATGATGAAATCGTTGCCACTACCACTCATTTTGGTAAATTTAATCGCCATGCTGCACTTTCTCTTAATTCTTCCGCAAAAAACGCGTAAATACTGTGTTTATTATGATTTAGATGCAAAATCCCCTGAGGGGATTCCCGGCAATTCTACCACCCACAAGCCATGAGAACAAGTTCGACCGTATCCTCCTTCTTCCCTGGTGGGAGAAGGCTGGGATGAGGGGGAAGTTGCCTTTTATTGTTCTTATTTTTCGTGCCTCGACAGAGGCTTAAAGAAAAAGGAGGATGCCACAAGAACGGTGAACGCGACTGCCATATAAACCACAAACCCGGCGTCCATTCCTTCCAGATAGATAATGCGGTTGAGCCATGTGGCGATGAAAGAACCCTGGTAAACAGCACCGCCTCTGAGCGACTCTTCAAGAATCGTTATAGGGCAAGGCTTGCCCATAACCATCAGAGTTGAAATATAGACCAGCACACAGGCATGAAAAATGCGGAAGCGACGCAAGTTGTATTTGAGTCCGATCGGGAACCCGACAAGAACAAACACGATAACTAGAAAATGAAAAATAAGAACAAGTTCGACCATGGCTGTTTATTATACGACCATCCATATGAAGGTGATCCGGCGCAAACAAAAACTGGGGTAATAGGAATTAGGCCGATGGGAAAGAAAATTTAAGAATTTATTCTTTCCTGCATAATTTTTTTAATTGCTTTGACACCGGGGTTGGAACTGGGAAGTTTTTTGAATCTTTCATACGACAAGATGCTGACCTCAACATCTTCCAGAGCGGTGATAGTTGCACAACGGCTTCCGCCGCCAATGAGCGCCATTTCGCCAATAATTTCTTTCTCACCGCGAATGGCGAGAACCACCTTCTCCCCTTTTTCAGACCGTTGAGAAACTTCCACACGGCCTTTTTCGATAATATAAGCCTCTCTGTGAGAAGAACCTTCCGGTATGATCAAATCCCCCTCAGAAAAAGTCAGTTTTTCATCCATCGCCTTTCATCTCTCCCCAAAGAATGGAAAACAGCTGTATTAATGGTAACGGATAACTGCCCTCTCATCAAGAAACAACACAAATATTAAAAACGGGTTTATCAATCATGGTTCTTCCTTCGAATCTCCATTTAACTTATAATTAACAAACTATAAAAATTTCAGAGAAATACATGCAAGTAACAGGTGAACTTAAAAACAACGCATTTGTGGTGACCGTCAAAGGGCGAATTGATATGGAAGCCTCCGATGAGTTCAACACTATCCTGGGAGGTTATTTGGAAGGAAACTTCACCCCGTTCATTATAAACTGTAAAGAACTGGAATATATCAGCAGCAGTGGTCTGACCAGCTTCATTAACTTATCGCAAATGCTGGAAAGGTTTCAGCTGAAACTTTTATTCTGCGAACTACAACCCCTGGTCAAAGAAGTGATCGATATCGCCAACATGGGCGACCACTTCAACATCTACCCCACCGAACAAGCCGCCTCCGAGAGTTTATAGAGTCTGCGACTCTTTTCTCTTAACTACCCCCCCCCCCCGCCACCGTTATATTCTTCCTTAGCCATCGTGCCCCGCAGGGGTAAGTTGCACCACCCCCTACAAACAGATACAATCCGATTGCGGAACAAATAATTATAACTTTAGAATTTGGCCATCAAGAATGAATATTATTGAAAAAATTGAGATAAAACACTTCAGGTCCTTTGATGGAGGAAAAGATCAGGAAAAAGTTAAAATTGATAATTTGAAGGACTTAAATATTTTTTCTGGGGCAAATGACTCTGGAAAATCTAATATTTTAAGAGCCTTAAATTTGTTCTTTAATGATGAAATATCGCCCGGACTTAAATTTGATAAGAATAGAGATTTCTCAAAAAATGCGGCTATGCGATTCGATCTGGATATTGAGAAAAGAAGGACAGAAGAAGCACAAAAAAAAATAAACACTGTAAAAAGTCCTGAGGAAAAACCTCGCGAGCTAAGACGATCAGATGAAGTGATTTCAATTAAATTGCTTTTTAATAACGAAAAAAATCAAAGAGGCCTTCCTAAAAATTTTGGATATCAAAATCATATTCACAAAAAAATAATTTTGAGGGTGAATATATTTACCAGACTGATTTAAAAGGAAATCGCCAAGTTAAACTTTTTCTGAATAGTTTTAAATTCGAGTATGTCCCAGCAATTAAAGATAAAGCCTACTTTGGTCATTTGTTTGAAAAACTACAATCTTATCTGTTTGAAAAAGAGGATAAAAATAAAGAAAATAAGTTTTCTCTTTCATCAAAAAATTTCAATTCGATGCTTCAAGTTGAGACAAAAGATCTATTTAAAAAATTCCAGAAAAGTAGTGGGGTGGACGCAAATTTCCATATCCCCTCTACCCTAGTTGATTTCTTCAGAACACTCTCTGTTAGGACAGAAAACAACATTTCTTTATTCGATAGAGGTGATGGAGTGCAAGCGCGTTTTATTCCGGAAATCTTAGATGAAATATCAAAAAACACTAAGAAAAATATCATTTGGGGGTTTGAGGAACCTGAGAATTCATATGAAGTAAAGAATATCAGAAAAATTAGAGATGAATTTCTTGAAAAGTACTCGAGAAATAAACAAATATTTATAACTTCTCATACTAAAGAATTCCTATCAACAAAACGAAAACACACTCCACAAGAAGAAAATATTAAAAATGATTCAAAACTAAAAACCAACTCTAAAAAAGAGGCGGCTCTTAAAAATCTAAAAATCGAAAATTCATCTAGTGATGTTTCAATATATAGAGTTTGGAAAAGTGAAGATACTAACAATAATTCCTCTATAACCCGGTTTGATGAAAAAAATAATGAATGGGAAAAAACCTGCGATGACTTAGGAATCATACAGGAAGCCAGAATTATTGAGCGTTTGCAAGAAAGGCTCGATATCCAAGCTAACGAAATTAAAGCTTCTCAGTTGTCAGAAGAAAAACAAAAAAGAATAAGTGATGAGATTTATAAGGAATTAAAAGAAGATTTAAAAAATTCTTTAGCTGAAAAAGAAAGCGTTAAATTAAAAATCGAGGAGTATCTAAAACCCATTTTAATTGTTGAAGACAAGTATGACGCAATTTATAAAATTGCATATTTAAAACTCAAAAATATTTCCTTCACAAAAGAAAATTATGAAAATTTATTTAGAGAAAAATCACCTTTCACAATAAGAAGAGCAAAGAGCGCTGGTAATGTTGGTGGTTTTTTAAGGATGAGCAACACTGATGGTTATGACGATAAAAAAGTTATTGGTCTTTTCGATTTTGACAAAGAAGGCTCAGAAAATTTCTACCAATTAAAAAAGGGGGTAAAATGGAGCACTGAAATTCAAGGCGATACAGAAAGTGGTTTTTATAAGAAGCGTGATGACCACCCGTGCTTTTATGGCCTTCTTCTTCCAATTCCTGAAAGGCATCTAGGCAAGGTAGGCGATATAAAAAATGGAAAATTCCAAAGTTTAATTGAAGTAGAAAATTTTTTGAGCGATGAGGTTCTAACTACAAATAATTTGGTCACCAACGAATTAATATTATCTATAGAGTATTTAAAGATTAAGAAAGATAAAAAAGCAAACTTATCAACAATCTTAGTTGGGTTAAATAAAAGTGAATTTAAGGATTTCAAACCTTTATACAACAAGATTGAGAAGCTATTTGGCATTTCGACCTAATATAACAAGCTAATTGAAATTTCTATCGTTATTAAGGAGTCAGGTCTTTTTGACCACAACTGCATTTCCCTCCCTTTTCGAAAACTCAGAATGATAAAATAGAAGTAACAAAAGCTGGATGGATCGCCACGTTCTTGTTAGTCACTCGCTATGATGGCACCCCCCCCTCAATCCCCCTTATCAGGGGGAAGTTTTTTTATTACTGCCAGCGGTGGTTACATCGCTAGTGCCTCAACCGAGGATTAGCATAAAACGCCACGAGGTCTTTGACAGACAGTATCCCTTCAATTTTCCCATCTACGGTTACGGCGAGGTGGCGGATTCTATGTTTCGCCATGAACTGGTTGGCGTCTGTTACGGGTTGATCGCTATCCAATGTGATTAAGGGACTGCTCATGGTTTCTGTGACTGGCGGTGTCTTAGGGTCTAACCCTTTACCAATGACTTTGCGAGTTAAGTCGCGCTCGGTGATGATGCCGATAAACTCTTCTCCGTTTTTAACCAACACGGAGCCGATATTTCTTTCGACCATCATTTGGGAAACTTCAAAGATTGTTGAATTGCCAGTAACGCTTTGCACAGGTGCTGACATATATTGCGCGATGGTTTCTTCTATCTTTTCTTCTTGTGAGAATTGATGTGTTTTATGTTTCATGGGAAGACCCCCGAAGGTATTGAAAGAAATTAAAAACCTTCAATTAAGATGGGCCTTGATTTGCATTTTCGCTACTCAAAGGCGGGGGCTCTGAAAAAACAAGGGTGTGGTGATCCTTCGATGAACTCAGGATGACATTCTAAAAGATCTTGTTACTGTCATGCTGAGCTTGTCGAAGCATGAAAAGCGATTATCAAAAATCTGGATCGCCGCGCTTCGCTCGCGATGACGGCAAACCCCAAACCTCAGAAGCTAATTGAAATTACTACTGTTATAAATATTTCCTCTCCTCGAATTCCGATAATCCATTTAATATCCGGTTTAACAAGGTTTTGTGATGAAACTGAGACATAACTGAGGAGGAATTGAAATATTCTTTTGAGATATTGATGTGGACAAATTAATTATTGTTCTTTGGGGAGAGGATAATGAAAGACAAACTACCATCATTTGACGAATTAGATGCTGACCAATTAAAAGAGTTAATTAAGACCAGTAAGAAACCTGCAAAAAAATCGAAAAAGCTTCCTTTAAAAGAAGAAGAGCCTAACGAGAAACCTCAATCGGATGGAGCCAAGCTGGAGGTCATGTTTTAACAAGTGACACCCCGCACGCGAATACGTCTCAACTATTATTTTGGTACACCAGATAGGCCAGATAAATTTCAGCAGTCATAAACAACAATGAGATTAATATATCGATACCTATGAAGAATCGGTTCATACCTCTCCAATCATCCTGTACCCCAGCTCTATATTCCAGGGAAAATATATAGGCCCAACCACGATACAACCAGGTAATGTCAAAGATATATACGGCAATTTCCCACCACATAGACTAGAACCTCCGTATACAATAAATATTTCAAGCGTCGGCCCCACGCCCAGTGGGGGTTAGACTTTCCAGCCTTTTGCTGCGCTTAGCTTCAGGAGTGCGGGGAGGAACGTGATGCTCGCAACCAGACAACAAAACACACCTAGTGTCAGGACCAGCCCCAGACTGAAAACGCCGTAGTGGTCGGCGACCATCATGCTGCCAAAGCCGATCATGGTTGTGAGCGAACTTAAGATCACCGCCAGCCCGGTACTCTTACCTAGCACAACGGAATTTTTATCTTTCTCTTCGCGGTAACGATGGGTGATGTGGATTCCGTTCACCACCCCTATCCCCAATATCAATGGCAGGATGACGAGGTTCGCCATATTGAGTTTGAGTCCGGTCAACTCCATGATTCCCACTGTCCATATCGAGCCTGCTATGACAGGAAGCAATATAAAGAAAACCGTGCGCGGATTTCTAAACACGATAAAAACATAGATGATGATTGCGGTCATAGCATAGATGCCGCCGTTGATATAGCCTTCGGTCATCAACCGTGTGGAGTTGAACATATGCACCGCGCTGCCTGTGACGTTGGCATCGACGGAGCGCAGGTCTTTGAGATAACGGTTGCGCTCATCGAGGTTCCAGATATCGACACTTGGGAAAACAGTAATCAGATATTTACCCTGCTTGGAAACATATCTATCGCGCAGGCTTTTAGGTATCTCTGAAATCTTTACTAGTTTCGGTTCGGCATTTTGTTTGAGGTCGGTCATCAGCCCACGATAATCCACAAACAATTCTTCTGAGAACTGCTCGAGTTTTTTCTCTGCTGATTCCGGCGCGATGGTTTCGTTCTGCTTAAAAAATTTATCGATCTCTTTTGCGGCTTGTGCGACTTTGTCTTCTTTACCTTCCCGGCCTTGCAGTTTAAAGCGGATGCGTTTTAAGGTTTTGGTCAACCCCTTGAGTGAGAACGGTTCGTCTTCTTCTTCGACGTAGAGTTCGCTCAACAGGGGAGAAAGGTTTTCGCGGACGTATTCTAAATTTTCTTTTTGATGTTTTGGCACCATCGCCGCGATGCTTTCTACGTTTTCTACGGTAGGCAGGGTTTTCAGTTGCGTTTCTTTTTGTCGCACTTCTTCGAGGGTGTCGGCGAGCATGGCGGCAGACCAGGCGGAACGACCTGCGTTTTCGAGTATGCGCATTTCATATTTCACCGCTTCGGTGCCTTTGGTTTGCAGGTTCAACAGGTTGTAGTCGAAATGCGCGGTTCTTAAAGCCAGCGATGACACAAGTACCAGCGCACAACACACGGCGATGATGAGTTTGTAGTGGTTGAAAAATCGGTCGAGCCAACTGATACTGGCGGTGATGGGTTTTTCTTCTGATTTTTTATAGACAGGTTTTCGCCATTTTTCTTCGAGTGTAACCAATGCGGGTAACAGCAGCACCATGGCTACCATGCAAAACAAAATACCCCATCCGGCTATCCACCCCAACTCTACAATGCCGATGAAGTCGGTTAGCACCATTGCGCCGAACGCCATGGCTGTGGTGATGGCTCCGGAAAAATTTCCTTGCCCGGTGCCTTGCAGTGTTTTTTGCAGGGCGGTTGAAATATCGTCTCCCTCTTTTCGTTCTTCTTTATAGCGTTCGAGAATGTGGATGCCGAAGTCGATGCCGAGTCCGATTAAAATTGTGGTGAACACCACTGACAGAATATTCAGGTGCCCCACGGTTAGCGAGGTGAAGCCCAATGACCATGCCAGCGCAATGAGCAGACTGAACACGGCGAGCAGGGGTTTTACGATTCCCTTAAATGCGATGATGAACAACAGGGCGACCCCGCCCAAGGCTATCTTTGATGCGAGTTCGACATCTTTTTGGGTGGTTATCATTTCGTCGGTGGAGATCACGTCTTCCCCTGTCAACCCTACTGAGATACTGGGAAAATCTTTTTTCACTTCGGCGATCAGTTCGCGTGCGGAGTAGACGGAGTCTTTATAGCCTGTGAAACTGGTTTCATCTTCGTTGGGAACTGCGAGTATGAAAAGTAGTTTTTCGTTTTTAGAAACGAGATAACCTTTTTCGCGAAGTGACTCTTCGCCAGAATTGAACAACGACTGCCAAGGCGACTGATAGTGATACGTTTTTCCCAGTGATCGATTCATCTCTTCGATGATGCGTATTAAAAGATTCAGATCGTTCTCGTCATTTTTCTTTTCTTCTTCATCCTCTGCATCACCTTCACCGAGAAAATCGGTCATGAGGGAATCGACCATGCCGGAGCTGATTTCTCTATTGATTTCGTTTAGAAGGGGATTGAGGCCGGGACTGGCGTTGATGGATTCGATAAAGTCTTGGTGCTCTTCGAGTTTGGTTTGCATGCTTTCTAAATCTGGCGGATCGAGGTAGAGCAGAAAACGGGAGCGGAAATAGGATGTATCGAATTTATAGATGACTTGCGAGAAAAGGTCGGGCCTGACTTTTAGTTTTGCGGCTAGTGTCTCGGCGAATTCGGCCATTTTTTCTGGCGATTCGCTTTCTGCGACGATGACCATGCCTTCAAGGTCTTCAAACTGGTCGCGGTATTCTTCATAAAGTTTTACATAGGGCAGGCCTTTGGCGACGAGGTCTCCGCGTCCGGTTTTGAAGGTCAGCTTTTCTCCGGTGACCCATATGGAGACCCCTGCCAAAATTATAGAAAGAACGACAACAATCAGCGAATGTTTAAACGCCAGTCTTTCAATGAAGCTGAATAGTTTGTTTAGAATGGTAGATTTATTGGGATCGGACATGAAACCTTATACTCCTTACTCGCGTAAATATCGCAAGAATGGATCGCCGCTCTCCATTGTCGCTCGCGATGACGGGCAAGGTAGTTTTATTGATGGGTTTCATTCCCCTTCAGTGGAGCCGCTAGAAGCGTTTGCCAAGACTGAAGATATGAGCGTTGAGGCCGATATTGGGGAACTCGATTCCTGAATTGGAGACATGCCACAGGCGATAATTTACAGACCAGGCTCCGGTTTGGTTGTAGAACTCAACACCCGCACCTATATGGAGTAGAAATTCAAAGGGTGTTGCAATCTCGCGTGTGGCCAAATCATTCCAGTCGCCGTATGAGAAACCTGCCCCTGCAAGAATATTCGGAGCCCATTTTCTGTCGGGACTGAGAAACTTATATTGAGCCATGAGAGGAGAAAAACCCCATAGTGTGTTTCCACCACGATCGGCAGCAATGGCAACCCCTGCTTCTGCATGGTAGAACAACGCGCCTTTGTACCAGGAATCCCCTATCAAACCTGTGAGGTTTTTTTGCCAGTTGGGAAAGATGAAAGCCGTACCTATATTGATACGATCTCTTCCGGGGGGTAAATCGAAGGTATAACCCCACCCAACTTGGCCACCAAAATCGGAAGAACCTTTTTCGAATCGTTGAGAAAAAGTGTCGGCCTCGGCGGTAAACGTGTGAGTTGACAAGAGCAGGCAAAAAGCCGTGGCTACGGCAAGTAAAAATCTCATAACTATCTGTATCCTAGTATTTAATTACGTAATTAATTCAACTTCAATGGCGAAATTGTATCATAAAATGTTGATTTATCCAGGCAATAATTGGGTTGCATGCATAAGGTTTAGTGTTATAATCGGCGTTTTCTCAAATAAATAAAGGGATTTTCGCTATGATGGGAATTGGTTTTCCAGAATTGATGATCATTTTGGTCATTATCATGATCATATTTGGAGCAGGTAAGTTGCCTGAAATTGGTAGCGCCTTTGGAAATAGCATCCGGAACTTTAAGAAATCGATGAAGGATGCAGAAAATGAAGAGTTGCCAGAAGGCGAAGACTCTGCCACAGCCGCAGTTACAGAGGGTGAAGGTGCTACTGCTGAGGGTGATTCTGCTGCTGATGCCAGCTCTGACGAAAATCCTGTTGCTTCTTCCACAGAACCGGAAGCAAAATAACCCGTTTCTACTGTTTACCCGGCTCTTTTTTCTCAAGAAAAATGCTGGTAACGCATTCCAATTGAATCGCTTTGCTGTTCGGCGCATCTTATTTTATCAGGATGGGTGCATGGTTTCCTGGTAAAAAGAGACATCTCTCTACTTCGAACCACTTGTTATGTCCTTTACCCAGCCTAAAGAAGATAAAAAATTAGAAGAAGCTCTGGTGCGGGAGTTTCAAGGCGGCAACCTTGAAGCTTACGACAAAATAGCTGAGATCTATCAAAAAAAGATATACGGCCTCAGTTTCAATTTGACCCGCAACCAAATGGATGCGCAGGATGTGACGCAGGAAGTTCTTCTGACTCTCTTCCGCAAAATCCATACGTTTCAGGGCAAGTCTGCTTTTTCGAGCTGGGTTTACCGAATCACGCTAAACGCCAGCTACATGAAGCTGCGGAGCAAGAAGAAAGAACCGAACGTATCTATAGATGAGCTGATGCCCTCGTTTAATGGGGCGGGATTTCAACAAGAAAAGATTCAGGACTGGTCAGAAAACACTGAATCGTTATTGTTCACCAATGAAACCCGCGATGTCATAAACAAGGCCATCGACCTTCTCCCTGAAAAGGAAAAAGTTGTTTTCCTTTTGCGGGATGTTGAAGGGCTCTCGACTGAAAAAGCAGGTGAGATTCTGGATTTAACCGTTCCAGCGGTGAAGTCGAGATTGCATCGCGCGAGATTATTTTTGAGAAAAAAACTTGCAAACTATTTTGAAGAATTTACATCCCGGAAGGTAGAAAAATGATTTGTTGCAAAGAGTGCCTTGACCTGCTCTACGATTATATCGAAGGCTCCCTCGATCAAGAAACGACGGATTCCCTCGAAGAGCATTTTCAGGAATGCCCTCCCTGTATTTCATTTATGAAAACCTATAAATCGACTACAACAATTTGCCGGGACACCTTGAATCAGGTTCAAGTTCCCGATGCAGTTCGGGAGGCTCTGCTTAAAGTTCTTAAGGAAAATAAAGAGCATCCAGGTGAAAATTAATCACCCTATATAAAACCTACTTTATTTTTTCAGGGGTTCTTTTATCCGATTTGCCTTCATAAACCTGATAAGATATAAGAGTATCCTATAATTTATTACCCAATTCCCTGAGGTTGATGGACATGGTTGAAATGAAAGTAGAGGGGCTGACTTTAGACCCACTCACTAATATGCCCATCATTATTTTAAAAGATTCTACGGGCGCAAAAGCATTGCCCATCTGGGTCGGCTATTTTGAAGCAAATGCGATCGCTCTGGAAATTGAAAATATTTCCACACCCCGTCCGATGACTCATGATCTGATCAAAAACCTGATCCAGAATATGAAAGCCACGGTCAACCACATCTTGGTCAATGAACTAAAAGACAATACTTTTTATGCTGTTATTTCTGTGGTTTGTGGAGACACCACGCTCTCCATCGATTCCCGCCCTTCAGATGCTATCGCTCTGGCATTGAGGACTAAGTCACCTATATTTGTAGAAGAACAAGTTATCGAGGCTGCCAAAAGCCTGGATCTCCCTGATCCAGAAAAAACAAATACGGATGATGAAAAGCAATGGCAAGATTGGCTGAACAAAATAAAACCGGAAGATTTCGGCAAGCTCTAAACTCTCCTGCCGGTCTGATATTATTCCCCCACACATTTTTTCGTTGGTTATGGTGACTTTGTGAAGAAGATTGGAATATTCTGCAAACAAAAGCCAAATATCGATGCAAAAATTGTCAGCGAGCTGACTCAATGGTTAGAGTCCAAAAATTGCACGGTTTATTTAGAGCCGGATACCGCTGATCTTATCGGCAAAAAGCCTTCCACCTCGAAAGAAGAAGTCGCCTCCAATTCCGATCTCATAATAGTTTTGGGCGGTGATGGAACCTTACTTAATGTCGCGAGCATTGCTCACCCGTATGAAGTTCCCATTTTAGGTGTCAACCTGGGAAGCCTGGGTTTCTTAACAGAAACCACTACGGAAGATCTTTACCCGACTCTCGAAAAAGTTTTAAATGGAAAATGCGTAATAGAAAACCGCATGCTTTTAAATGCTCGGGCCCTTCGGGATGGAAAAAAAATTGAAGACTTCAATGTGCTCAATGATATTGTCATCAATAATGGAGCGTTGGCGAGGATAGTGAATCTGGAGGTTTTTGTCGATGACCAATACATGACTTCTTACCGTGCAGATGGCTTGATCATCGCTTCCCCTACAGGTTCCACCGCTCACTCTTTGTCAGCGGGCGGCCCCATTATCCATCCCAGCATGCGGGCTTTGGTGCTCAGTCCTATTTGCCCTTTTGCCCTGACAAACAGGCCCATTGTGATACCCGATTCTTCAACGATTAAAGTCCAACTAACAACCCGCAATGAAGATGAAGACGTGAGAGTTACACTGGATGGTCAAACCGGGTATTCCATGAAATCGGGAGATATTCTGGAAGCAAAAAAAGCAGACATCCCCGTAAAGCTTATTCAAACTCCCGGTAAAAATTATTATCAGTTGTTGAGAAAAAAACTGCATTGGGGTGGCACAACAGAAAACAGTTTATGATTTTCTGAACTCCTAACACTTAACTCCAGCCAATCGACCATGAACCAGAACATCATTGCCTGCGAAAAAAAGGTAGATATCGGCACCCGCGTGGTTTTATGGAACGAAAAAGACGGATTCGCATGCCCCAATAGACGCGGACGACAGGCTCTAAGTCAGCATGCCTCAGCATTAAATGATGCGCCAACGCAAAAATTCTCAAACTATAAAATAAAAAATACTCAAACCGCCTACCGCGAATTAATAAAAACCGTTCATCAGTTTGTTCTGCATTACGATGTTTGCTACACCTCCTCGCACTGTCATCAACTGATGCTTGCAAGTCCATTTAAAGGAAGCCATTTTTATCTGGACCTCGACGGCACTCTTTTTCAAACGTGCGACTTGTACTGGAAAACCAATACCGCCCCGGCTGACGACAAAAAAGGCAATGAAAGAGCTGTGCATGTAGAAATCGCAAACCTGTCTTGGGAGGCATTGGCAAAGCAGGCCGAATATTTTCCTTCAAAAAAAGATAAATATAAAAAAACAGCAAAGGGTTGGAAACTCAGCCTTCCCGATGAACACAAAACGATGAGTCATTCTTTTAGTGCAATGCCTTCTCGGGCTTATGGAGAGAGAGGCTATTACAGTAAAAAAATTAACGGAAAAATGGTTAGGATGTGGGACTTCACCGAAGAACAATATGAAACATTGATAAAACTTAGTTTGGGGTTAAACCAATTACTCCCCGCAATAAAATTAAAAGTTCCGCTCGACAAAGAAACCGGACGACACCCTCTAGACCGTCTGAAAAACTTTTCCCGCTTTGCGGGGGTATTGGGGCATTGCCATATTCAAAATGGATCGACGGGACTCGAATGCAAATATGATCCCGGTTCCGCTTTCAACTGGGCACGTCTTCACAAAGCTTTTAATAAAGCAAAACCTTAAAAATAGTTGACCTTTTTGCCAGATTAAGGGAAGCTGGGTCTACTCTAATCAATAATAAATTTTTTTACTCAAAGACTCGTGCGTCCACTTATTTACAGCTTTATATTTATTTTTTCCGGATTTGTTTTCACCTCTCAAGTTGCAGCAGAGACTTGGTATGTGAAAAAATCTGCGACCAAATTACAAGCCAAGGCAAAAGCGCGCTCTAAAGTATTAGGCAAACTTAATAAAGGAACTCCTGTAGATGTTCTCGGGAAATCCGGAAAATTTTATAAAGTTTCTGCGGGTGGCGAGACAGGATGGATTTTCAGATTCAAATTAACTAAAAATGCACCTTCAGGCAGCAGTGGAGACGGTGATGTGTTAGGCGCATTGGGCGGGCAACAACAGATCGCCGCTCGCGAGTCTGCCTATGGTTCCAGCATTCGTGGTCTCAGTCCTGTATCTGAAGAACACGCTATTAAAAAAGGCGCGTCACCAGCGAGTATTGAATCTGTAAAAGAAATGGAACGTTATAAAGTCGATGATGAAGCCCTGGACAAGTTTCTTGAAGAAGGTCGACTAGGAGCTTATGCGGACTAATTATGAAAACTAAATTTTTTATTCTATGTTTTTTATGTGCGGTCTTCTGGGCTATTCCTTCCCACTCTTTTAACTTTGGCGATATTCTAAAGGAAGTGGAAAAGTCCACCCGACCGCCAGAGAAAGCTCAACCGAAAAAAGAAGAAACAAAACCGGCGCAAAGTCAGGCTCAAAGTTCTGAGCAGAGTTCTGGACAAAGCGGAGGCTTGATTGGACTTGGTGACTCGTTGGGAATTTTTGATAAGAAAACATCTAAAATTTTACAACAGAGCGTCAACACTTTGAAATCTCTACAGCCCATCGCCTATGAAGAAGAAAAAGCCATAGGTGGGCGGTTGGCCGTTGAAGTTTTCAACCGCTATGGTGGTACTTACGATGACCCGGAGCTACTACGCTATATCAATTTGGTGGGGCAGGCCGTTGCCGATGTTTCCAGTCGATCCGATATCGATTATCATTTTGCGATTTTAAATACAGAATTTCCCAATGCATTCGCTACGCCCGGCGGCTATGTGTTTGTCAGTATCGGTTTGTTAAGAATGATCGAAACTGAAGCTGAATTAGCCGGCGTACTCGCTCACGAAGTTGCTCATATCGCTCGCAAACACGCCCTGCAAACACTGGAAAGAAGTCGTAGCCTACAAGGTGTCAGCTCATTGACTTTAGCAGTAATGGACAAAGACCCCGGACTGTTCGATAAACTCATCGATGAAGTTTCCAATGTATTGTTCACCAAAGGTCTGGATAAGAATCTGGAATTTGAAGCAGACAAATATGGAAGGGAGTTCGCTTATCGCACGGGGTACTATCCTGGAGCCTTGAAAAGGTTTATCCAGAAATTAGGAGCCAGCAAGAAAAATCAAGGTTCCATTTTTTCTAGCACTCACCCCACGTCCAGGGAAAGATATAATCTCCTGCAAAAATCTTCATCACGCTATAAAAAAGCATCTCTATACCCAACCTTGGGTAAAAGATATAAAGTAGCTATAAAAAGGCAAAATTAAAATGGCAAATAATTCCATCTTTCGAGATGAGCTTCCAGGCGAGAAAAAAAGCATTATAAACCTTTTGATGACGGGTTATATCGTGGTCATCTCCTGCCTCGGTTACGCGGCTTTTTTCCTCTATGTTCAGTTGGGGCAAGTTGAGCGCATTGTAGGAACCATGAACACTGAAACCTTGGAACCGAAGCAACTGGAATTATTAAAAGATCGGGTCACACGCAGTGCAGGTCAGTTAAAAAATGAAATGCTTGGGATGGCAGTATTCGGCACCATCATATGTGTGATCGGTGGACTCTACACCATCAGCATGGTGATTCGTCCCTTGAAGAAACTGGTACAATTTGCGGAAGAAGATGGCAAGACAGAACTGCCTGAAATAAAGTCTAATACAGAATTAAAGCAGCTGGCAACGGCGATTGCGGTATTGACCGAAAAATTGAACCAGGAAAAAAGTAAAGAAATAACCTGACCGCAGGTTTATCAAGAGTCGTTATAATCCCGAGACATTCCTTCCAACTCATCTTTAAAAGGGAAAACAACGGCTCTCGGGATACCTGTCTCCTCCAGCAATTGTGCGAAGTAGAAAAAGTTCATAGATTTCTTTAAGCTCAAAATTGAATTCTGAATTACTTGCGGGTCAGATGTCATCGGCACTAAACCCTCACAAAGATTTTCAACCTCCAAAGGCTCCTGCCCCACACGAGATACCATAGTGGTTACATTGGAAGTTTTTAATCCGTTATTATGGGTTTGGTTATCCTCTATTTTCCTTTTAAAATATTTGATGCATTTTTCTCTCAAAATAAGTCTTTGCTGCCAGGGCAAGATTTTTCCCCACTGACCGAACCTTACTTTGATAGGTTTTTTTAAACGGAGTTTTTTTAGCTCTTCGATTTTGGCTTGGTCGTTTTCAAGCTTGTTTTTTCTTTCCTCTTCCCTCATTTGAAGTTCTTCATCGTAAGAATCTTCTCTATATTTTTTATCGGATTTTCTTTTTTCCAAGAACTTGCTGTAGCGAAGGTCAATTACTTCAGCAAAGGTCATCCTGTCGAGTGCGCGATATAATTTTCTCGTTTCATCAATATGAAAAGATTGAGCCTCTTCCACCATCTTCGCGTATTTTTCCGGATCTTTTTCTTCAAGCTCTGCCAGAACAGGTTTAAACTCTTCCCATTTCAAGTTAGCCTGCCATCCACCAAAAACCAAACCTCCAAAAATGCTGAGTTTAATTATTTTTTTTATGAATTTATTCATTCGATAAAGATCAAGGTAATTGGGCGGTCTCGAACCAGAAGTTGTGAATGTTCTTAATGCACAGCAAGTGCTCTTGATAGCTTAACGGCTTTTGGATAAAACTATTTACCCCTAAATCATAGCTTAGCTGGACTTCTTCCGGAGACTTACTACCTGAAAAAATAATTATTGGGATTTTTGAGAGTACCGATTTTCTACGAATCTCGCGCACCGCTTCAAGACCGTTTTTCTTCGGCATATTTAAATCTGAAATTATTAGTTTGGGTAACTCCGAGGTTGTTTCTGCAAAAAAATCCACCAATTCCTGGCCATCATTTACGCGCTGAATATTAAACGAAAAGCCATTTTCCTGCACAGCATCAAGAAACAAGGAAAAATCCTCCCCATCATCTTCGGCATACAGAATATCCAATGTCCCAGGCAAGCAGGCCATATATCCTCCAATTAGTGAAGGTTACGGAAAAAATACGTATCGGGAATCGAATATATTGTATTAATTTAATTCGCCATTGTCAATAAAATGAAATGGCGCACTTAGACCTAGAAGGATGAAGCTAAAATGGGGGGATGTGGTGGCTTAATGCTTAAAATGGCGGGTGCCAGTAAAAACCATGGCAATATTATGCTCATTTGCGGCCTGTAAAACTTCTTCATCTCGAATGGAACCGCCTGGGGAAATAATAGCTGAAATTCCATTCTTGGCAGCTTCATCGACAGAATCTCTAAAGGGGAAAAACGCATCAGAAGCCATGACCGCGCCGGATAGCGATTTGCGAGCCTTTTCGACCGCAACCCGAGCAGAGTCAACCCGACTCATTTGGCCTGCCCCGATTCCAAGAATCTCTTTGTCTTTTGCATAAATGATGGCATTGGACTTTACGTGTTTTGCCACCAGCCAAGCAAACTTCATGTCTTCCATTTCCCGGGCATCGGGTTCTCTATCACTGGCAATTTTTAACTGGTCTTCAACATAGTTCAAAGAATCTTGACTCTGAACCAATAGTCCACCGCCAATTCGTTTCAGGTCGAAACGCTGGTCTTTTACATTCAATGCTTCACCCGGCATTTGCATTAGACGAATATTTTTCTTTGCAGAAAATAATTTGACCGCTTCCGGATCGAAACCAGGTGCTACCACAGCCTCTACAAAATTTTTGAGGATCTCTTCCGCCGTCTTTACGGTGACAGGTTGATTAAACCCCAAAATTCCTCCAAATGCGGAAGTAGGGTCTACCTCTCTTGCCAAAATGAAAGTTTTTAACTGGTCGTCTCCCAATGCAACTCCGCAAGGGTTGGTATGCTTAATAATAGCAACCGCTCCCGAATCCATTTCCCGCACCAATTCCCAGGCTGCGTTTAAATCGATAAAGTTATTGAAAGACAATTCTTTGCCCTGCAACTGCTTGGCCGACACGATATCGGTTTGCAGCGGACGGCTCTCCCTATACAAAGCGGCTGACTGGTGAGGGTTTTCCCCATAGCGCAAATCTTGAACTTTTGTATAAGGTTGATTTAAAGAAGGCGGGAAACCCTCTTCCCATTGACCGGATAAAAAAGTAGCGATCAATGAATCGTACCGAGCGGTGTGGGCAAACGCATCTCGACTCAATCGGCGACGGGTTTCCAGAGAAACAGAGCCTGTTTTCATCTCTTTAAGTATCAGGTCATACTCTTTTGGATCGACAATAATGGTTACATCATTGCAGTTTTTTGCTGAAGAACGAACCATCGCAGGACCGCCAATATCTATATTCTCTATGGCCTCTTCTAAAGTACAGCCTTCCTTTGCTATGGTCTGTTCAAACGGATAAAGGTTTATCACCACAAGGTCAATCGGGCGAATGCCATGATCTTCCATGGCTTGCATATGCTCGGGGACATCTCTGCGCCCCAGAATTCCGCCATGCACCCTGGGATGCAGGGTTTTTATTCTGCCATCCATCATTTCCGGGAAGCCCGTGTAGTCTGACACCTGTATAACAGGCAAACCACCTTTCCGCAAAAGCTCTGCGGTGCCTCCCGTGGAAAGAATTTCTATTCCGGAATTATGCAGTTCCCTGGCGAATTCAAGGACACCTGTCTTGTCCGACACACTTATCAATGCCCTTTGTATGGATTTCATTTTATTTGGAAGTTGTTACTGGGGAAGTTTTTTCTTCTCAACGGGTCCCTTGGTAATCAGAAATTCTGGGGTCAACGCATCAATCAACTTTAAAGACCATACAGGGAAAGACCCATACGATTCCATCAGACCAGGCTCTTCTTTTTGCTCAGGAGCATCAGGAATATCTTTTTTTTGGTCTGCATCGCTCATAATGTACACCTTGCCTTAAATTTACAGATTCTGAAATCGGGAACGATTGAAGGCCGAAGTCTACACTTTTTCCAACCCTTTTCAAATAAAAATCCCACCCTCTCGGCGTGGGGCCAATGGGTCGGTACCCATAAAGCCAGTAAATGCGATTGAGCCTTTTACCATAGGTTTGTAAATACCGCTTCCCCTGTAAGGGGCGGCGTGGAGCCAATGGGTCGGTACCCATAAAGCCAGCAAATGCAATTGAGCCTTTTGCCATAGGTTTGTAAATACCGCTTCCCCTGTAAGAGCGGCATGGGGTGGTCTATTCCCAGCAAAAAATATTACCTGAAAACCGATGTAATTTCGCGTTTTATCGGATATCTGAAAACTATCCCTTGACCCATCATTTATAGAGGTATAGGGTTCGGTAAACCCGATTGAAATAAAAATGATTCCCATACACTAAACCCTCTTTGTCGGGTAACAAAACAGATATTGCCAGACCTGCGCGAAATAAATTTCACGTATGACGCGAATGGCAATTTGAGCTCCATCACACCACAAAAAGAATACAAATATCTTTTTTAAGTTAAGTTTATTGAGGTCAAGAAATGATCACACAGGAAAATAAGAATTTATCGGGTAACTCTAGAACTCTGGGGCATCTTATATTCTGGCAAGCACTGACATTTTCTTTTTACGCACCATATTGGTTCTATCGAAATTATAAGCATTTTAAAAACCATAAAAATTTAAACGTAAAAGCAGGCTGGAGGGCTCTAGGTTTTGCCCTTTTGCCTTTAATTGTCTCCCTGTTATTCACCGAATTAATTGTCGCGAAGGAAAACCCTTTAACTATAATCTCAATACTGGGAGGAGTCTTTTTACCAACAGCCATTCTCCTTCTTTTTTGGTTTCTTCAAATTCGCACGATTAAACAATATGCCAGCGAGGCCGGTTGCTCGTTAACTTTTTCACCAACCCAATTGACTTGGATTTATTCTATTTTTATCATTCCTTCCTTCTTGATCAGCCTGTTCTCAAACGTTCCCAACCCAACCATGGCATCTATCCTTATAGGGTCCACAGTCTTTTATGTTTTTGGGGAAACTTATATTTTGTGGCAGGTACAGAAAGTTCTAAATGTTTATTGGAAAACTGAACAAGATAAGCAGCCTGACCGGATAATACAGACTTCGGTGTCCGCAGGGGATTTCGGAATCTTGACATACAGCATCCTGATTTTTGGGCTCACAATCGTAGGCCTATTCACAATATTTAGCATAACTCCTCTCATGCAAGCGACTACTTCGGAGGACATTCAAGAAGTCCGCCAATTACTGTTGGATGGAGCCGAGGTGGACGCAAAAGACTTACTTGGCGAGACGGCATTGTTCATTGCGGTGTCGAAGGGTTCTATCAATATTGTTTCAGAATTAATTCGAAATGGGGCAAACGTTAACGCAACCGACATCGTAGGTCAAACTCCTTTATTAATGGGAATTTCAGAGGGAAAAGTAGACATAGTTTCAGAGTTAATTCGTAGCGGAGCAGATGTTAACGCAATCGATATCGCAGGCCAAACCCCCTTATTAGAGGCAGTTTCAAAGAGACAAATAAAAATTGCCTTAGAATTGATAAAAAAGGGCGCGGGTGTGAATGCCATCGACTGTGGGGCTTCACCTTTAGGGCTAGCGGTTGATCCTTTAAATTCCTCAAGCGATGGTAGTTCTAGTTTGGTGGAAGCCCTGCTT
Organism: Nitrospinaceae bacterium; assembly: GCA_029261635.1. GTDB lineage: Bacteria > Nitrospinota > Nitrospinia > Nitrospinales > VA-1 > UBA8687. Next base: position 5,234 of record JAJDAW010000070.1, on the reverse strand, counting down.
CGAAAGGGAGCGGAGGTCAATATAGAACTGGGATGTGGGTCCACTCCTCTCCTTCAAGCGGTACAAGGAAGCAATTTAAAAATAGTCCAAATGTTGATCGAAAATGGTGCCAACATCAATGCCAAGGATGAACACGGGGAAGATGCTCTGGATCTAGCTACTGACAATGCAATCAGAAATTTACTGGATAAAGCCGGCGTTGGAAAACAAATTTTATAAATAAAGAGGTCAAGCTCACTATTGACGGTATGTTGCAAATTTCTTTCAGCAATAACAATCTAATGGTTTTCTCTATTTTAAAGGCAATTTAATTTTTTATGCCGGAAGAAATAATAATTAATTTTGCGTTGGGGTTCGGTCTTTTGATATTAGGCCTGATGTTTTTATATGGTTTATTTCACAATAGTTACAAGAGAAATTTTTCGTTTACGATCGACCCTGATCACTTATTCTTTAAAGATAAAAATGAATTAATAAAAGAATCGGACAAGTTGGCTTTTTGGGTTTGCAGCTTAATGTCTTTGATGACTGTAGGAAATGGGGTTTTAATTGTATATGTAAAAAATTTTCCTAATATAAGTATGATTTTTGTTTTTATTGGTTTTGCAGGTAGCTGGCTAATTAAATATAGCTTTTTGTTTTATTACAAAAACTTGCCAGTGGAATCAATCCCAAAGTTTTGGCCTTCCCGATAGCCAGTTAAAAAAAAGGGAGACAAGCATTTTCTTGTAAAGGTAAAGAGGTGATGCATAAAATTGCCACTCTAACTCCAGAACACAATATTTAAAAAAATGGTTTTAAAATCATTCTTTGGAATAAGTATATGTTCGAACGAATTAAAAAATACGTCGCCTTAAAATCCTATATCAATAAACTGGGGCCACTTTTAAAAGCAAGATATGGCAAACTGAAATCCTACACGCCAAAACAAATAAAAAAGACCATTAGCATTTATGGAATCAATGATTATTACATTGGATATGCCTATGCCATGTTCATTGAAAAACAATCCCTCTATCAAAATCCCAAAGAAATTGAAGGCGAATTTGATTTTAAAAGTTTAAAACAAGAAGTAGGCGATAAATTTTTTGGCGGAGATACCAATTTCACCGCAAATGAAATGCTTCTTCTGACAAATGAGGTGAGCGGTGGTAGTTTTGGTAGCAACCCCGACGATGGGGGCTCTTCAATAAGCGGTTATGACGGCAATAGCGGAGATCATTAGTGGAGTCAAAATGGCATTTTGGAGAATACAATTTTTATACTTTTTCCTGCTACTAGCTTCTGCTGCAATCCTAAACAATTGCGCGTCGCTCGAATATCAAGTTGCTCAAAAAAATAAAGAAGAGCCTTGGGGGAAATGTGTGATCGAAGTCGAGAACAAAAAAATCAAACCATTAGAAATTTACCAACTTAAAAAAGTAGAGCCTAACGGCAGTGAGAAAAATTGGCTAGAAGGGCATTCTAGTTTTTCATTTAATTCATCAAGTGATAAATGGCAGGCAACAGTAATAAGCGAGAGAGATAAAAAAACTTCCAGCAATAAATGTATTTCTAGTCTGGATGTTAGAAGGAATGGAATAGATTATAGCCAATCTACCCATATTCTTTTTGACTGTGAACGTGGTTTAGAGATTCCTTCGATTTTTAAATCCACTTTAAGAACAAGTGAAAGCAAATGGTTTGCCTTGAGCTTATATTGCAGTAAATAAATTTCCCTATTAAGTTAAGGGGTCAAGTTAATGCAAGAATTTAAAATTATGCATTTTAAAAACGAATACCCTGATAAAGTTTTCCCTGAGTATTATTCGCTTAAAAAAGCAGACTTATCTGATCTACAAAAGAATTTATTTGAAAAATTTCTATTAAATCAAAACAACGACTTATTAAAATTAGTTGAAAAAATAAACACAATTGCATTGATTGTTGATGGTGTTAGTTCATCAGATGATAGCTTTAGTTTGCTAGATTTATTGCGCGATCATAATATTCAGCCAAATAGCTGTGTTTATTTAAATTGGTATAGATATGATGATGTAGATAGATTCAAGGTGAATGATCTTGAAAAACACTTTAATGACATTTGGTATCCCAGCGCAGATGATATAGACATTTTTGATGAAACGTTTTCTTGGATATTATCGATAAGGCACGATGGGGTGACTAGCTTTGCAAAACCATAATAGTTTTATAAATATATCAGTCCATTCTTGACTTCAAGTTGTGGTTTCCCTAATACAACACATTGCTTGAAAATGGATGAACTTTTGATTGCATATCCCTCCTCAAGGCTTAGCCTTGTATCTAAAACAATCTGTTGTGTGGTCGTTCACCATACCCGTGGCTTGCATGAAGGCGTAGCAGATGGTGGAACCGACAAATTTGAATCCGCGTTTTTTTAAATCTTTGCTCATGAAATCTGATTCTTTTGTAGTCGCTGGAATTTGATCCATCGATTTCCATTTATTTTTTCGAGGCTTACCTCCTATAAAGCCCCAGATATATTTATCGAAGCTGCCAAATTCCTTCTGCACTTCTAAAAACACTCTGGCATTGGTGACCGAAGCGGCCACCTTCAATCTATTACGCACAATTCCCCGGTCTTGCAGGAGTTTCTGTTGTTTGGCATCGTCGAACTTTGCCACTTTTTTGGGATCGAATTTATTATAGGCTTTGCGGTAGTTCTCGCGCTTATTTAGAATCGTAGTCCAGCTAAGCCCTGCCTGCGCACCCTCTAAAATAAGAAACTCGAACAATGTTTTATCATCGTGAACGGGAACACCCCACTCTTCATCATGGTACTCAATATCCAGGGGTTTGGAATTATGCCCCACCCATGCGCATCGTTTTTTCATTTACCATTTCCTCTGAAATTTATTCTGACCATACTGCCAACTCATTCCCATTAGGATCGAGAAAGTGAAATCTTTTCCCGCCGGGAAATTCATAAATTGACTTTAAAATCTCTCCTCCTGCCTGAATCACCTCTTTCAGTTTTTTACCAAGGTCGCTTGCATAAAGAACAACAAGGATACCGGGATTAGATATTTGCGCATCTCCCATACCATTGAACCCGCCATCAATATTTGCCCCGGAAAAACTAATGTAGTCCGGCCCCCAATCTGCAAACTCCCATTCAAACGCCTGCTGGTAGAATTTTTTAGTCTCGGCATTTTTTACCATAGGGAGCTCGATATAGTTGATGCTGTTATTTATGTTTCCCATAAAAATTCCTCCTTTTAATATTGCGAAAGCAAGCGGGATAAACCCGCCTGCCTTCGTAGTATTTAAGCACACATTGTTTTCATAGCTTCTTGCATATCTTCAGGTGAAACATCGCGTATATGCTGAGCTATCGTCCATTCAATATCAAATGGATCGGTAAGCGTGCCCATGCGATCACCCCAAAACATATCTACAATTCCTTTTTTCTCGTTCATACCTGCATCTTTTGCTTTCTCAATTGCGGCTTCCACATTCTCCACATAAACATAAAAAGAAACCGAGGAACCCCTTAAATCTTTAGCAAGCTTTGTAGATTCTGTTCCCGTTTCAGGACAAGGCATACCCATCATTAATCGAGCTGTTCCTATCTGGATTTCAGCATACATCAATGTTCCATCGGGGGCTGGAAAGGTCAACTTTTCTACTGCACCCAAAGCTTTTTTATAAAACTCAACAGCCTTTGTGGTGTCATCAAAAGTGATAAATGGTGTTACAGAAGTGAATCCATCAGGAATCGTACCCATAAAAGTTCTCCAAAGTTAAGTTATTTCCGCTTTGATTGCGGACTATCTCAACATTATGAGCAACACTGCTGACAGCATATTGTCAGTAGTGTGGCAGCATTGTATAATTAAAACAAAAAAGGAGATGGGATGCGCAGAGCAGACCGACTATTTCGTATCGTTGAACACCTTAAAGCAAGAAGAAGCGTGGTCACAGCGCAATCGCTTGCAGATACACTGGAAGTCAGCACTCGCACCGTTTATCGTGATATCGCTGATTTAGGGGCATCAGGCGTCCCGATCATTGGAGAAGCAGGAGTGGGCTATATGCTGGACAGAGACTATATAGTTCGCCCATTGATGTTTGATATCGAAGAATTAGACGCGTTAATGCTGGGTGCACAAATGGTCGAAAGCTGGGGAGATAAAGGGCTCAGTCAAGCTGCCCATCAAGCCATAGACAAAATTACCAGCGTACTCCCAGAAAGTTTGCAGGGAGAAATTGCCAAGACCTTTTTATTCTCCTTGCCGTCACAGGCAAAACCCCTGGTCACAATAGACTTTACAGGACTTCGCCGAGCCATCCGGAGCAAGAATTTCGTAGAATTCAGCTATAAAAGAGAAGATGGTAAACAATCCAATAGACAAGTGCGTCCCTTATGCCTCGCATTTTTTGGCCCCGTCTGGCTGCTACTAGGGTGGTGCGAAATGCGCAACGACTTTAGAAATTTTCGTTTAGACAGAATGCATAAAATGAAAATTACAGAGAACTGTTTTCGAGATGAAAAAGGGAAACGGCTGAAAGATTACCAACAGCTAATGTACTAGAACCTATTGCCCCAAAGATATATTCTTTTTTTCGATCAATCTTTCTTGTATAGGTAAACTATAAAAGGTCGACTTGCTATTTGGATGCCGTATTTGGTATATTTTACTATTCCAGAATGAATTTAATTACCCTTATTTGTCAGGAGACGTGACAATGTCCAACTCTGCCGCAGCATTGAAAGAAGCTGTTGAATTTGAAAAGAAAGCCTTAGAAAAATATCAGGAAGCCGCTGCAATGGTAACCCATCCGGAAACCAAGGAAACCTTGCAAAAGCTAACCACTGAAAAACAGCAGACGATCGAATCAATGCATTGGATCATCATGGCAGAAGCCGGTGAAATTGAGACGGAAAAGCCCGCTGCACAGGCTGAAGGAGAAGAACCAAAAAGTGGTGCCAGCAAATGTCCATTCTCCGGTGCTCTCGCCGAAATGGGTATCGATATCACCAAAATGTCTAAAGAAGAAGCTATGGAGAAAATGGGCGATATGTCCAAAATATTTCCAGAAGGCTCAGATTCCTAAATTCCATGCCTGTTGAAAAATCTTTATTGATTGAGTGCGCAGCTTGCGGAATTGAAAACCTTTTAGCTGATATAGTCCCTGGGGTCCCCGCTATATGCAATCAATGCCGGGATCCTCTAGTGGGGTCAGGTTTAGTCGAATCTCATACAGGCCAC
>JAJDAW010000069.1 GCA_029261635.1 Nitrospinaceae bacterium | reverse complement strand
GTTAGCTATGGCGTGACAGAAAAATTGACATTTTCCTTAAACGTACCCATGATCAATGACCGGTTCCATGAACATCAAGAAGCGTCTGGAGGAGCCATTAAAAACAATAACGGGACATCAGGGTTCGGTGATATTACTTTGGTGGCAAAATACCCCTTACTGCAAACAACAAAACATAGCTTGATTGGAGGAGCCGGAGTAAAGTTTGCTACAGGAGAATATCAACTGCATGATGCGGAAGGAAATATTAATGAGCCCACAATCCAGCCGGGTACAGGCTCTTACGATGTCATTCTTTCAGGTCTACATAGTTACGCTGCCATTCCCAACAGCTTGAATCTTTTCACATCCGTGTCACACCGATTTACCTCCGAAAATGATAAGAGTTACGAATTTGGCGATATAACCCTCGTAAATGTGGGCGCAAACTATAACCTTTCAAATAGGGTCAATGTAAGCGGTCAATTAAATTTGAGAGTTAACGGAAAAGATGAGTTTTTCGATGTAGGTGTGCCTGGTACAGGTGGCGAATTTTTATTTGTCACACCAGGAGTTAGGTTTGCTGTTCGAGATGGTTTTTCTGTTTACTCACATGTTCAGATCCCTTTATATCAGAGAGTCAATGAAAGTAATTTGGTAACAGATTATGCCATGATGCTGGGAGCTTCAATTGGTTTTTAGGTTTAAAATAGTGTCAAAATTAACTTTGATTATTTTTTTAAGTTGCTTTTTGACAGGCATGGCTAGTCCTCCACTTCGTGTGGGAGGGCCAGCCCCAAGCTTTGAATTAGAGGATTTGGAAGGAAACATTTTAAAATCATCCGATTTGAAAGGTAAAGCGGTTATTCTCAATTTTTGGGCTTCATGGTGCGTACCATGTATTAAGGAAGTTCCCGAACTTAAAAAAGCCTATGCATCATTTAAGAATAATGGTGTTGAGGTAATAGCTATTAATTTTGCAGAAACCAAATCAAAGATTGAGGAATTTGTTGAGCAAAACCATTTAAATTTTCCTGTCTTGCTGGACAAATATGGGGACGTATCCCAAGATTATAGAGTTAGAAATTTACCTGTAACATATGTAATTTCTCCCGATGGCATTATAGTCGATTTAGTATTTGGAGGGATTACAGAGGAATATATTAATAATAATTTCAAGAAATGGATTCATTCAAACTAAACCCGTTAATAACGGGTGTTTTTTACTGTGCAGAACGGGAAAGGTGGCCGTCATTTTTATAGCCACTCCTTCAAGTGGATTGTTTGGCATTCTCCCAAAGGAGCTTATGCAGGCAATTTCTCAGCTAATAAATATGGCATCTCTACAAGTGTTGATATCCAGCTTTAGAGAAGGCCGCTTTTCCCATTAACTTCATATGTGTTTCCCGCAAGCCGAATGTGTGCCAATTGAAGTCAAAAGTGAATATATGACCTTCCAAAAAAATACCGAGGCCTCAAAAATAACAATAATGCTTTTGACTCCCGCGTGACCTATGCGTGACCGATTGTGGCGCATTAAGCCGAATTCAAGGAATCAATGGAATTAATAGCACACCTGCTTCAGCCCTAGAAATCAACAGAATCGGGGAACTGGCTTAAAAATAGCAAGTTAGTGAAACTCCCATATTAAGTTTTGGGAGCAGGGGGTCGGAGGTTCGAATCCTCTTGCCCCGACCATTTAAGAAAAGGTTTGCAGCTATTGCTGCAAACCTTTTTTATCTTCAACGGGGAAACCTAAATCTGTACAGTTTTTCTATTTTGGACATTCAAGCCCACTCGGTTTTTTAAATTTTCTCGTCTGGAAATGTTTTTCGATACCACTCTACAGTCAGTGGGTATACGCTATCATCATCTGCAATATCGTAGTCCAATTCATCCCCCAAAAGAGCCTGCGCCATGAGTGCCCTTTCTCTAAGAGGAATGGCAGTTATTGCTAGTTTTGTATTTATTCTTTCCATTATTTCATCAAACTTCTGCGGATCAGTAAGTTCTTCTGGTCTATTCATTAAACTAATCTCCTCCCTACCTTGCTGTAAACAAGGTGTGTTTTCTAATCGTCTTGTAGTTTATATCTATCCGCCACGTTTATCACTCGATATGGCATGGATCAACAGGTTGCTCATCGTGCCATAGCCTTAGTAATTAAACAATACTTTCATCTTTGAAACGATGGCTTTTGTGGAAAGAGTCCTCCCATTCACAAAATTTATCTACTTTTAAGGAGGGTTGGTACAATTTGCAGGCCAATTAAATGAATCATTGGCACACGAAAAATATTTCGTGTATTCTTCTTCTTGTATTTATTGAAGCGCCGGAAAAACTTTAGAAACAATTCATCTTCTCCAACTAGGAACGCGGATGAGCACAGAAAAAATGAACACTTCATCGTGGACTTTTTTGACGAACCATGCACATGTCTTGATGTGCCTGGAAAAAAATCCGTCTGAACGCATACGAGACCTTGCGGTGGAAGTGGGAATCACGGAGCGGGCAGTTCAACGCATTATCGCGGATCTGGAAGCCGACGGGTATTTGAACCACATTCGTGATGGCAGAAGGAATGTATACAAAGTTTTCACTCGTAAGCCTTTACGGCATGACATTGAAAAGCATCGACAAATACATGACCTTATCGAGTTAATTAATAAATAATATGAGCACTATTACAGAAAAATCTCTTTCCCCAGAAGATCGCGATCAGGTTCGGAAAATTGTATTGAAAGCCAGTGAACCTATTGCACCGTTTTGGCCCATGCGAACCATGGTTGCGCAGAATCCCATTCATGGATTGGAATATCTGCCGTTTGATCAGGCTGTTCGAAAAGGCAAGGAGCTTCTTGGTGGAAATGGATATCTCTCGAACGCGGAGTATCGTCAATTTTACCAAAATGGACGTATTACCCCAGAAGGTTTTGAGCGCGCTTTTTCTAGGGTTGGCCCACGCGTTGATAAGGAAGATTCTGTTGCAGTTGGAAGTCGAAAAATCACCTCCAAAAATGTTTGGCAACTACATGTACTTTTTGGCTTCGAAGAATTGCCTCTATCCCTCTTGGATTGGGAATTAAACGGTGGTGGTTCCCTTAAACAGTTTCGGCAAGATCTTCCCGAGAAATCTCGGAAACAAATTATTGAACATACCGAGTGTCGAGATCATCCAGAAGAGACCTACCTGACGAATCTATGGAAGAGTGTGTCTGCCGCCTTGGGGCAAACTGATCTTGGTGATTCATCTCAAACATCTCCAGCCATTTCTTTGCCATCTCAACGGACCCTTAGCGATTGGATTGATGGTTTGATTGAAGGTGGAGTGGTAGTCGACCAAATTAACAATCAACTCATCAAATGGGTGGCGGCGTTTCTCGATGAAGGATTAGCTGATTGGAAGATGCCAGATCGAGAAGAAGGCTTCTACCAGGTTTGGCGGAACCTCGCGCAAAAAGATTTTTCCGGGAAGCTTCTCGGGATTAAAAATTTCACCCAAAAAATTCATAGCCTTCCTGAAGCCCCAGAAGATGCGATCCGTTCCAGCTTGCACCAACTCGCAATTCCCCAAGAACAATGGGAAGGTTATCTCTCAAGGCAGCTATCATTATTACCAGGCTGGACACGATACATACAGTGGCTTGAGGAACACCCTGCGTACCATGCACAACAAAAACATCCCATTGACACCACGCAATATCTGGCCGTGCGTTTATTCTATGAAGTCGAATTGACTAACATTAGATGCCAGCAAGAATGGGGAATTGACGGGACGGTTTCTAGCCTGGTTGCATATTGGAATGATCGAAGCGAAGAATACCACCAACGAATTGGGCAGAGGCCATCAGGAGATCCAACCAAGCAGATGAAATGTCGACATGCTTGGAGATTATTCCATTTGGCTCAGTTTCTTGAGCTATCTCCAAGAGAAATTCAAGATCTCTCACCTACGGATGCTCAAACGTTGTTGCAATGGTTGGATGACTTTCCTGCGGATCAGCATAGTCCAATATGGATTGAGGCATACGAAGATTCCTTTCGAGAGAAGATACTGAAAAATATTTCTGAGCATCGCGGAAAGATACCCGAATTAGAAACTCGTCCTCATGCGCAACTGGTCTTTTGTATCGACGTACGTTCTGAATCCTTTCGTTCCATATTGAAGCCCAAGGCCCTTATGAAACGTTAGGATTTGCAGGTTTTTTTGGTATCTCCATCAGCCATCAACCTTTTGACAGTATTCAACGTGGTTCTTTATGTCCGGTATTATTGACTCCTAACCATGCCGTGACGGAAACACCCCGATCGGGAGAAGAAGTCGCATTAGAAAAATATTCTTCGGGTACTCGCTGGTCCCTACTCGGAGACCATCTTTTCCACGATATGAAGCATCACCCTATTGGGTCAATGATGGCGATTGATGTATTGGGTTTATTTTTTAGCCTGGGTTTAGCTGGCAAGACCTTGTTCCACAAAACTTTTCATGCAATCACCTCTACTATTCAAAAGGGGTTCACGCATAGGGTTTCAACCCAAGTATCAATTTCCACGCCAACCGACCCTCAAAACCCAAAGATGGGAGAAGTGCATGCAGACGGAGTTCCTGACGGACTTTCTCTGGGGTTTTCTCTTTCGGAACGGGCGACCTTCATCGAAAATGGATTGCGTGCCATGGGGCTCACCAAAAATTTTGCGCGATTGATGTGCCTCTGTGGACATGGATCTGAGACCGACAACAACCCCTATTATGGGGCGTTGGATTGTGGGGCTTGCGGTGGAAAACCAGGGGATGCAAATGCACGTGTTTTTGCCGCGATGGCGAATGAACCTGAAGTTCGAAAAATTCTCAAGGAAAATGGATTAACGATTCCCGATGACACTTGGTTTCTTCCAGGGAAACATAACACCACAACGGACCGGGTCGAGTTTTACGATCTAGAGGAATTGCCTGATTCGCATAAAGGCGATTTGCAGGCGCTGAACAAGGATCTCGAAAAAGCAGGTGCGAAGCAGGCTCTTGAGCGATGCCATCGCATTCCCAGTGCTCCGACTGAAATTTCTCCAGAGCAGGCTTTTGCTCATGTAGAGGAACGCAGTTGCGATTGGGCGAACCCTCGACCAGAATGGGGATTAGCGGGCAATGGCGCGTTTCTCATTGGAAGACGAAAACTGAGCCGAGAATTAGATTTAGACAGCCGAGCTTTCTTACATTCTTATGATCCTGTTGCTGATCCCGAAGGTGCAATCCTAGAAAAAATCATGACCGCACCATTAATTGTCACCCAGTGGATTAATACGGGTTATTATTTTTCTGCAGTGGATCCGCACACGTATGGAAGCGGGAGTAAGGTGTTGCACAATGTCGTTGGAGGTGTCGGGATGATGCTGGGAACCCAAAGTGATCTGCAAATGGGATTCCCCTTACAAACAGTCAATAACGGAAAAACGCATTATCATGAACCGATGCGACTCTTAGCTATCATTGAACACACGCCGGGTGTCATCTCATCTATCATTCAAAAGCACTCGATTCTTCAACAACTATTTCATAATGAATGGCTTACTCTTGTGGCTTTGGATCCCAATAACTTTGAGTTTCATCGGTACAATCCGGATGCGACATGGGAAAGGGTTGATGTTCCCTAATTAGATATATAAGTTGAGAAAAATGCTTGGACTGTTATAAAAAATTCGGACTGGTTTTAAGAAGAATAAAATAACCCTGATACGCTGCAGTCAAAACTGTATCTGATAATTATATGGCAACTCGATCTAGACCAATATCATCAGAATTCCTTTTTTTTAAAGCCATGACACTGTTTGTGTTTTGGATTTTATTATCTGCCAGCTTTGATTGGATCCATCTTAGTTTGGGGCTGGCTTGTTCCTTCGCCGTGGCCTGGCTCAACTCTGGCCATTCACCTTTTGCTCCGAAATTTCGATTGTGGCTCAGGGTCTCCCTTTACCTGCCATGGCTTTTTTATAAAATCGTTCAAAGTAGCCTTCATTTATCTAAGCTTATTTTGCATCCTGCGCTTCCCATTGATCCTCAGATGATTTCTGTGGAAACAAAACTGAATCACCATGCAGCCGTTGTCCTTCTTGGTAATTCCATAACATTAACTCCCGGAACTATAACCGCAGAGGTGGATCGCAATCACCTCATAGTTCATGCGATGGATAAAGTTTCAAAAGAAGATGTTACAAGTAAGCAGATGGAATTGAAAATTGCTGATATTTTTAGGGACGAAAAACCGGATTTATGAATATTTTTCTTTTCTGCGTTATGGTTTCTCTGACTATTCTCATTGGTGCTTATTTGTACCGTGTCCTGCAGGGGCCTACAATTTTTGATCGTTTGCTGGGCCATAATGGCATTTCCACCAAAGCAATTATTCTGCTTATTGTCATGGGAATTTATTTTGATCGGGTCGATATGTTTATTGATATCTCTATTGGGTATGCCCTGCTAAATTTAGTCGGGGCGCTTGCCATAGCCAAATATTTGGAACAAAAAGGGCATCCATAGCATGGGCATACTTTCCATTATTTTTATAGTAGCTGGATTATTTTTTCTGATTGTTGCTGCGATTGGTGTGATTCGATTTCCCGATGTCTACAGCCGTTCTCATGCCGTATCGTTAACAGACTCCTTAGGAGCCTTTTTGATGTTAGTTGGAATCGCCTTACATGAAGGACTGAGCATAAATATGCTGAAAATTCTAGTGGTTTTGATTTTGCTCTATATTCTTAACCCAGTTATTGCTCATGCCACGGTTCGCGCGGCTCTCCGGTCTGGTTTAAAACCTTGGCAAAAGGGAGACTCATGATCTTTACATTTGAAATTCCTTTGCTCCTTCTTATGCTTGTTACTGCCGCTGGTGCCATCCTGGTTAAGGATTTGATGAGTGCCGTTTTGCTCTTAGGCTCTTATAGTTTTTTCCTGTCTCTAGTATGGGCATGGCTCGGAGCTGTGGATGTTGCCTTCGTGGAAGCCGTCGTCGGAGCGGGATTAGCTACGGTTCTGTTTCTATTAACGCTATTCGGTACTGCCCCTAAAGACACTCGCCTTCGGCGACCTCCTCCTTCACTGACAACGTTAATTGTTTTTCCTCTATTGGGAATTCTTTTACTCTATGCTGCGAGCGATATTCCTGGTTTTGGGGACCCAAACTCTCCAGCGAATATTCATATTTCACCAACCTATCTTGAGCGAAGCTTTCAAGATACCCACACTCCGAATGTTGTGACAGCAGTACTGATGGACTATCGATCGCTTGATACGATGGTCGAAACCGTGGTGATTTTTGCATCGGGCATTGCTTGCGCTTTACTGCTTAGGAGACATGGGAAATGATACGCCCACACGACAGCATTATCGTGCAGACACTAGGGCGCTTTCTCATCCCAGTGGTCCAGATTTTCGGTCTATATGTTTTGTTTTTTGGGCAATACGGACCCGGGGGAGGCTTTGTGGGTGGGGTGATTCTAGGCACGGGGATGATCTTATCGGTTTTAATTTTTGGCCATGACGCTTCTCGGAGTCAATACACCAAAAATGTTTTGCATGGGGATGGGGTCGGGATGCTGATCTACGCAGGGGTGGGTGGCTTGTGCATGATTGGAGGTGGCGAGTTTCTCAATTATGCGAATTTGGAAATTCCAGGATTGGAAACTGCGTCTCGAAGATCTTTGGGAATTGTACTCACCCAAATCGGTGTAGCTATAGATGTTGCGGTAACAGCCGTTTCTATTGTCTTCAGCTTATCAGCTGAAGAAATTATGGAGGATTCAATAAATGGTTGATGTAATTTTCGCAGTTTTTCAGCGACCCAATTTTTTGACATTTGTCATCATTTTTCTGTGGGGCTTTTATATTATGGTTACGCGATACAATCTCGTAAAGAAACTCATCGGGATGTATTTGGTGCAAACCAGCGTGATTTTTTTTCTGGTGTCTATTAGTGTGAAGAAGGGCGCGACGATTCCCGTGCTCTTATCAACCACGGAACCGGTGCAAGCGGCCAATTACGCTAATCCGTTACCTCATGTCTTGACACTAACGGCTATTGTGGTTGGCGTGGCGACCTTGGGAGTGGGCTTAGCCTTGTGCGCGGCGATCTATCGAGAATATGGAAGCCTTGACGAAGAAGAAATTATTGAAAGATTAGAATGAGTCACCAACTTCCCGCAATCCTATTCCTTCTCCCATTGTTTGCCGCTATTTCAATGCCAGTGGTTTGTCTAAAACACCGTCATTGGAGCCAGCCAATCTCTGTGGCAATCCTTGCGGCTATGGTGCTGGTCTCTATTTTGAATCTTCACAATGTCATTCAGCATGGTGAAGTGCGGTATATGTTTAGTGGCTGGTCTGCTCCTATCGGCATTGAGTGGGTGGCCGATGGATTAGCGAGTGTCACCTTAGTGTTGTTGAGTGTCTTGGGTTTACTGTGTGTGGTGTTTACTGGCCCCACTTTCCCAAAGGCTCTAGGTGGTCGAATCGTTCATTTTTACACTTTGATTTTGTTATTGGTATGCGCTCTGGTCGGCATGGTTTTCACTAGAGATTTATTCAATCTGTTCGTGTTTTTAGAGGTTGCAGCTATCTCGAGCTACGCACTTATTGGTGTCGCTGGCGGAAGAGCGCTGTTTGCAGCCTTTCGCTATCTTATATTGGGAACCATTGGCGCCTCCCTTTATCTTTTAGGGGTGAGTTATCTCTATGCAGTGACGGGCACACTGAATATGGCCGACATGGCCAACCAACTTCCCTTGTTAATAAGCTCTAAAGCTCTAATAGGTGGACTTCTATTTATGTTTATGGGCTTGGGAATCAAGATGGCCTTAGTCCCGTTTCATGCTTGGATGCCTGAGGCCTATACCCATGCTCCTGAGTCCGTTTCCCCTATCCTGGCTTCACTCGTCACTAAAGTAGCGCTATTGGGGTGGATCAGAATAACTTATTGGGTTTTAGGTGCGCCCATTGTTATTTTTAATATTCCGATTTTACTACTGGTGGCCGCTCTTGGAACATTAGCGGCGGTCATAGGAGCGTTTCTGGCCTTGGCCCAGCAGAATATTAAAATGATGTTCGCTTATGGAGGAATTTCGCACATTGGCATCATTCTCATTGGACTCGGTCAAGGCAACCAAACTGGGTTTGCTGGAGGAATTTTTTATTTATTGAACGATGCCGTTATGCAAGCGGCCTTGTTTTTTTTAGCAGGCGTGGCGTTTTGCCAGTATGGGGTCAGAACTATTGACGACTTAGGGCGTATTGGGAAACAAGCCCCTTGGCTTACAGGGTCTTTAGTTGTCATCGCCTTAGGTATGATTGGCCTGCCTCCAACAGGTGGTTTTTTCGGTAAATGGTACATCCTTCTTGGAGCGTTAGAAGCGGGCAATTATGTTTCGATCGCAGCCGTGTTGCTTTCCACACTCTTGACGCTTGCCTATTTCGTAAAACTGTTTGAGTCCATTTTCCGCCAATCATCAACTCAATTAGACGTTCAGTCTGGTGAAATTCCCTTCTCATTTAAATTGACCCTGGGAGTCACCTCCGCAGCTATCATTTTACTTGGTTTATTCAGTGCTCCCATTGTTCAACTGTTGTTGAACCACGCTTTACCACCAGGTTTTTGAGATAAGCTATGGCTCTTTTCATTCTCATTCCTTTACTTCCCCTCATGGCTTCTCTCATGCTTCTGCTTGGAGGAACTCGTTGGGGTGAGAACAGTCACCGGGTTGGGATTCCTGCCATTGGTTTTTCCTTTGTGTTATCCGTTGCCGCTTTCATTGAAGTGCTGAGAAATGGACCCTTTACTCTTTCTCTTAATCGCCTTTTTCAATCGGGTTCCTTGACCATCGATTTGACTCTGTACGTTGACCAACTGACGGTTCTGCTTTTGCTTTTGGTTACAGGAGTAAGTGGGGTTGTACATGTTTATTCCTCTCGATACATGATAGGAGACTCACGATACAATCGTTTTTTCGCCGTCATTGCCTTGTTTACTTTTTCTATGATTTTGTTGGTCATGAGTGGCAACCTTTTGCTAACGTTGATTAGCTGGGAAGTCATGGGGATATGTTCTTATCTGTTAATTTCTCACGCAGCAGAACGACCTCCAGCTGGCCGGGCAGCCACCAAAGCTTTTATCATTAACGCAGTCGCGGATGTCGCATTCAGTTTTGGAATCATCCTAACCTTTTATACATTTGGCACACTCGATATCCAGACTATCCTTGCTCAGGCTGAAGGCATGCAGGACCATACCATCAATATCTTAGGGTGGATGGGCATGGATCTTCAAATCTACCCTGTGACGGTCATTCCCTTCTTCCTCTTTATCGGGGCTATGGGAAAGTCAGCACAAATACCGTTTCACGTGTGGCTACCTTTTGCGATGGAAGCCCCCACTCCGGTCTCGGCGCTTATTCATGCGGCTACTATGGTGAATGCGGGTCCCTTTTTGTTGGTGCGATTGAGTCCGTTGATTATCCTTTCTCCGTACGCCATGACGTTCATTTTTATTATTGGTGCTGCAACCGCGATATTTGCGGGAATAGTTTCCTTGACTCAATCGGACATCAAAAAGATTTTGGCATATTCCACAATTAGCCAAATCGGATTCATGATCATGGCCTGCGGTTTGGGCGCGTTTGCTGTTGCTATTTTCCATCTTCTTGCCCATGGGTGCTACAAAGCGTTCTATTTTCTATCTACCGGCAATGCGTTGCGATCCGTGGACCAAGGCCTTGAGCATGTCAACCATGAATACCATGTCCCTGAAGGCATGGGGATCTTATATGGCGGAGCCTTGTTGTTGGCCCTAATCCCGCCGTTAGTGCTATTTTCTGGATCGTATGAATATTTGTGGGGGGTAACGGGGTTGGTTTCTGCCACGATCGGATTCAAAATCATTGGCTTGATTACAGTATTCGTGGCTTCTCAATATCTTTTTAAAGGAGTCACCTCGCTTTTTGTTCACGGTCCAAAGACATACTGGCCCGCTTCAGGACAGCATAATTTAGAAACACAATCTGTTCGACCCCGGTTTTTTAATGGCTCCATTTTAACAGGTCTTTTTCTGACAACGCTTTTTGCAGGTGGGCTATTGACTCTGTTTTGGAGCTGGTTCGCCAACTTTATTGCTCCGGTTTTTAACTTTCCAGGAGTCGCGTTGGGCGAAGGTGCAGTCGAAAACGGCTTTCCTTTTTGGCTTGTGGTTTCACTGGGCATGGCAGTGGCGGGGTGGGCCTATGCATACTCCACACAGATTCGATCTCAACATCAGGCCTCTAGAGCAAAGGGGAGAAACAATAAATGGTATATCCTGTTTTGGAATAAAGGTTATTTTGATGAAATCTATGACGCCTATCTGGTAACCCCAACCATTAAGTTTTCAAACTGGTTGTGGCGAATTATTGATATAAAGGTGATAGATCAATTCATCCATTCAATCGCGACTTATTCTGTGTATTTTGCCGGGTGGTTATGGCAAATTATTGATATAAGATTTATAGATCGCTTCATCAGATTTATCGGGACTTTTTCTGTAAAATCTTCAGGGCGCTTGTGGCGAGTTGTTGATATTCGTTGGATTGGGAATAAAGTAGGGAAAGTAGCAGAACAAGCTAATACTACGGGGCAAATCCTGAAAGAGATAGAGTCCCGCACCATCCAACATCAATTACTAGTAATGATTTTTTGGTTAGTGGCAATGACGGGCCTATTGTATATCATGATTGAATGAGTTCCCGATCTGTATCCCTATTAAAATAATGGATCTGGTTATGACCTTACATCATATTCCTTGCGCTAACTTGAAAAGCCGGAAGTTTGCTTCTTTCGTAGAAAGGAGGCTTTAAAAATGGCTCTATTTATGGATCACCTGATTAGCTGGATGATTGCCGTTCGGTTTATAGGAATTATCATTCTTGCATTTGTGCGTGATGAAAATTTGATTCGACGCATTGCCTTGGGATCTACAGTAGTGGAGGTTTTCCTTACGCTGATACTTTGGAGGAATTTTGATTCCACCCAACAAGGCATGCAGTTCGTAGAACGCGTCGAATGGATGCCCACGTTTAATATTCAGTATGCGGTTGGTGTTGATGGCATCAGCATTCTTATGGTGTTGCTCACAGCCCTGCTTTGTCCACTCTGTGTCCTTTGTTCGTGGACAGGAATTACAACACGAGTACGAGCCTTTCTCTCACTGATCTTGTTAGTAGAAGGCGCCATGATTGTGGTCTTTACTGCCCTGGACCTTTTCCTGTTTTTCATGTTGTGGGAACTAACAATGATTCCCATGTATTTCATGATTATTCTATGGGGAGGGCCGAACCGTATTGCTGCTGGACTTAAATTCGTTTTATACAGTCTGACAGGAAGCTTACTGCTACTAGTTGGAATATTGGGTATTTATCTTAATGGGGGGCATACCTACGATCTACTGGTATTAACGGAACAAAATTATTCTTCCGACCAACAATTCTGGTTTTTCCTGGCGTTCTTTCTGGCTTTTGCCATAAAAATGCCCATGGTTCCCTTTCATACGTGGCTCCCTGACGCACACTCCGAAGCCCCTACGGCTGGCAGTGTGATTCTGGCTGGGGTGCTTTTGAAAATGGGGGGATATGGATTTTTGCGTTTTTGTTTGCCAATGTTTCCAGAAGCTTCAGCGAATTTTGCCCCATACATTTTGTGGTTATCGGTCATGGGCATTATCTATGGTGGATTTTTGGCCTTGGCCCAGACAGATCTTAAAAAGCTCGTAGCCTATTCATCCGTTTCCCATATGGGTTTTGTTACTCTCGGAATTTTTGTGTTCAACAGCCAAGGTATCCAGGGGGCTGTCTTACAAATGTTCAATCACGGAATTACCACCGCCGCCTTATTTATTTGTGTTGGACAATTGTACGAGCGCACTCATAGTCGAGCGATTTCTGACTACGGTGGTTTGCATAAACCCATGCCAAGATTTGCGGCATTGTTCTTTTTGTTTTCAGTTGCCGCTTTTGGACTACCCGGCACCTGTAACTTCATTGGAGAATTTTTAGTCCTGGTAGGAACTTCCTATATCAACTTTGCAATGGTTCTTATCTCTATGGGCGGCATTGTTTTGGCTGCCGCATATATGTTGTGGACGCTGCAAAGAGTGGTGTTGGGAGAGCCAAAAACAGAAGCTGCCAAAATACTCCCCGATTTATCGAATCGGGAATTGGCTACGCTGATTCCATTGGCTATCCTCGTATTATGTATTGGATTGTATCCCGGACCATTGATGGAGTTGATGGATGCGAGTGTGATTCACCTCATCCACCAAGCTACAGGAATGTAGTCAAATAACCGGAGACCCACCAGAGGGAGGGAATGAAACATCTATTCAACCCCCTCTTCTAAAGGTTGTCCATCGATCAACATGTTTTTGATCACAGGGTAGCCATTGGTATTGATAGCAAGAACAATTTCTGCTTTTTTATTTCTAATTTTTTCTTCTAAAACCTTTCCTCTATTTTCAGGGATGTAATATTTCTCTAATCTCGATAAATATTTATTTCTAATAAAGCCGTCACAATTTTCTGATATCGATTCGCATTGTGCGTTTGATACTTTGACCGTTCCCTGTTTTTTCATAAGACAAAGGCAGGAACTATTATTTTTTACAATTCGAGATTCACCATCTTTTTCCCAATCCCAAAGAACTTGAAACCTGAGATATTGCCCTTTTAATAAATGCCTTGGGTCATAAGCTCCAATTTTAAAAACCCAGGTTTCCCCTGAGCGCACTTGATATTCGGATTTTACGATGGCTGACAAAAGTATAACTATAGGGAGAACCAATGATAAAATTATTTTAGGTTTATTCATTTTGAGTTCCTCGGGAACCTTCTAAAAGAAGTCTTAGCTTTGATGATTTTTTATACCAGAGCCATGTGAACCCTAGGATGAGAACTCCACTAAAGATCAACCCCAATCCTGTGGTTAATAATGACCCAAATACTTCAAGGTAAATAATAAAAATTCTTACAGCTATTAATGTTGTAGCTGCATTAAAAAGACGTTTAAATTGTAACTGAATGGCAGCCCAACCTATCAGGGCCCAAAAGGAAATAAATGAAAGAGCTCCAAGTAATTTCAAGGATTCATGTGGAATGGATAGCGGCAAAAACCAGCTTAAAGAGCTTGCGATAATTCCAATATTTATAACTTGTAATGCTTTACGCCCTATGGAAGGAACCATTTTGCGTGTCACCCCAACAGCCAATACCGTAAGTCCGAGACCAATAGTTGCTCCCCATGTTAATGTGGAATTCTCATCAACCGTTTGATACCAACCCGCCGAGCCAAGAGACCCTAACAATATTAATATCCCCCATGAGAACCTCTGAAATGTATTTGCATAATTTGGCCAGTTGTTGATAAAAATTTTCCAATAACCCAGAAATAAAAAACAAAAGGGGCAAATATAGATTAAAAGAAAAATAGCATCTTCAAGACTTTTGGAGTTAATCAAATCCTGTAATTCATACACGCCACTTAAATACGTGGCAAGCAAACCTAAATACCAAAGTGTAGATAAAAATTTCCCTTCCCCAAGCAGAACTAAGGGGCCGGTCGCAACACTCCAAAGCAATAACCCCTGATAAGTGGGCGTGCCTAACTGATAAATCTGTCCCACTAAGGCAATGCCAGCAAGAACATAAATGTAGTAAATTGTAATCAGCGTTTCCTTTAGCCACTTTTTTTCTTTTGCCAAGCTAAAGTAAATTGCTACGGAAAGTGTTGTGGACAAAAGGATGCAATTGGTAAGTTTTATATGGGGTGGAATTTTATCCCAATTCGCAGCAATGACAGAAATAATTCCAATCCCAATTGCCAATCCACTCAACCCACTTAAAGCAAATAATATTCTCAGGTGAGGTGATTTTTCGGATTCAAATTCTAATATGCGGGTACCTGTTTGAGGATCAATGATTCCAGACTGCACCCATGCTTCAATTTTTTTGGCTAAGTTCATTTGGTCTCAACCTCTATGAGGGATAACGAAGGACGACCGACATTTAAAAAGGGTTGAAAAAATCTCAACAAATCTAATCAAAATTTAAGAGTGCAAATACGATACCAATTTCTAAAAAAATGATTAAGGTTTCCACCTGCGATAGAGGGAAAAAGAATTACTGGATGGAGCACCCATTATTCAGATGAGTTTTGTTGGATATATTTTTTAGCCGTTCGTCTATCTAATCCTGTCCGCTTTGCTACCTCTTCATAGGTTCCAAATTTTTTATAAAGTGAAGTGCAATAGTAATTCAAAAGTTCGGTTACTTTTAAATTTCCATTTTTAAAATCAGAAACCAAAGACCCATCTAAATCCGTAAAGGGTGTAAAATCAGGTGCATAGTGACGGCTTAATAGCACCCTTCTGACAGCCTGTTCTAATTCACGTACATTTCCAGGCCAGGAGTAATCTTTAGGAAGATCCCTATTGAGAGCTTCTAATACCATATCCACCAATGAAGTACTTTCCTCGCCAACCATTCTTAAAACAAGCAGTTGAACTAGGCTTTCTAGTTCTGCGGAACTTTCTTGGATGCGTTTTCGTAAGGTTGGGACATCTATAATATCTGAACAAAGACGATAAAAGAAATCATCTCGAAAATGATTTTCCTTGCGTAATTTTTCAAGAGGTCTATTTGTAGCCGCAATGACTCGTCCTGAAAATTTATTTTCAGAATGACTCCCAACAGGAGTAAAGGTGCGTTCTTGAAGGACTTTTAAGAGTTTAATTTGAATGGGTATACTTACGTCTCCAATTTCATCTAGAAATAAGCATCCATGAGAGCTGCAACGCTCAAATAAACCTTTATGGTTCTCAACGGCTCCAGTAAATGCCCCTTTACTGTGACCGAACAACTCTGATTCAATTAAAGTTTCTGGGTATTGTGAAAGATTTATGGCGATACAGGTTTCATTGAAGTTTTGATGAAACTTTTCCTGTGTAGGATCAAAAGGAATGAATGCTGAACGACCAATTGCCATAGCCGCCGCGCCTTTTCCTGTCCCCGTTTCCCCTAAAAGCATTGTTGAGAAATCTTCCATCCGGTTCCAAAGATGTTGATCATAGATGCGAACATCATAAGTAAAAACATTGTTCCACAAAGCAAGTCTAAGTTGCTTCATTGAAGGACTCTCTCCAATAAGAGAGTGTGATATAAAATAAAATCCCCTTCTCAACTGATAAAAAATTCCAAGGTACCGAATAGCATCTTCATCAGAAAATCCTCGACCCGTTAATTCTCCAATTAACTTTTTTGCAAAAGAAACTTTTAGCAGGCCAGATTTCATCTGCAATTGAGCTTGGATTAATTTGTCCAACTCGGAAACATATCTGCGATAAACATGAAATAAGATTGCATGTTTCATTAAAATGCGATCTTCTCCTGAGTAAGAATCCAGATTGATTCGTTTTTTCCCCTCTAATTGACAAATTCGATCATTTAAAGGCTCAAAGAGGGCATTTAAATAATATTCGTTTTTCGTGTCCCCTTCTTTCTCAATATATTTTGCGAAATTCTTAATTTCCTCCCATTCGCGACTAAAAGGGTTTGTGAAAATTACTTTTGCTACGAGGGAGAAAAATTCTCGGTCTTTAGAATTTAGGCGATTTAAGCTTCCCACAGTTCAATCCTCCACTTTATAATCAAAAATTGCACATCCAGTATACAAAATTTGCACACTACCTCCAAATAATACACTGGCAACCGCAGTTCCGTTTAATAGGAGGCCTATAATTGACCTGCTTTAATCCTTTTTAGGTTTGGCATAAACGTTGCTATTTAGAGTAGGGAGAGTGATTAAAATTAAAATGGGAATTGAAAAACTCGGCTCTAATTTTAATCCATACTATTCGATTGTGATTTTGGAGAATTCTAAATGCTACATTTATTAAAAACAAATCGATTCCTTCCAGTATTTTTAACCCAATTTCTGGGTGCCTTTAATGACAACCTACTTAAGAATGCCCTGATTATTTTGATTACATTTTCACAAGCCGAAAAATTAGGGTTCGCACCACAAACCATGGTCACATTGGCTGTAGGAATTTTTATTCTTCCCTTTTTTATCTTTTCATCTCTCGCTGGGCAATTAGCTGACAAATATGAAAAATCTCAATTAATACGATATCTGAAAACAATTGAAATATTCCTGATGCTGGCCGCAGCGATAGGTCTGCTATTGGGGAACATTTACCTGCTCTTGCTGGTTTTATTTTTAATGGGAACTCAATCTTCTTTCTTTGGGCCATTAAAATATGGAATTTTACCCGACCATTTAAAAAAGGAAGAACTTTTAGAGGGTAATGCTTTAGTTGAAGCCAGCACATTCATCTCAATTTTGACTGGAACAATTTTGGGAGGATGGCTGATTCTGGAAGATAGTGGCAGCTCTTGGATTGCCTCCTTTGTAGTAACCGTAGCCATTGCGGGATGGATTGCTAGTCGATTTATTCCTCCTGCAAACATCGGCGATCCCTTACTTTCCGTTAATTACAATTTGTTACAAGAAACCTGGAATATTCTTAATTCCACGCGAAGCAATCGAGACATATTTCAATCCATACTAGGTATTTCCTGGTTCTGGTTGATTGGAGTAATTTTTCTTTCACAATTACCCTATTACGCAAAAAACACTCTTGGGGCAGACCGGCAGGTAGTTACTCTGTTTCTTACTGTGTTTTCTTTAGGTATTGGCTTAGGTTCTTTTCTTTGTAAATTTTTCACTCAGGAAAAATCAAACTCACCCGGCGTTCCTCTCGGCGCTCTGGGGATTTCAATTTTTACGATTGATTTTTACTTTGCCAGCACAAATGGTTCTAGTATTTCCAGCAATTCACTTTTAAATTTATCTCTATTTTTGGAATCTTCTAATCATTGGAGAATCCTGTTTGACCTTTTGATGATTTCCGTTTGTGGCGGCATATACTCTGTTCCGCTTTACACAATCCTGCAAGGACAGAGCAAACCTGAACGCCGATCACGCAATATTGCTGCCAACAACATAATGAATGCTTTCTTCATGGTCACTGGCACATTATTAAGCGGATATGCATTATCTATCGGATACCCCCTAACAAAAATATTTCTGAGCTTGGCCCTTTTAAATGGAGCCATTGTTTTTATTATGTTTCTAAAGTTTGATGAAAAAGGAGTGAAGTCCTTAATGCGTTTCATCTTCAAACTATTTTACCGAGTCGAAGTAAAGGGTTTAGAAAATATCAATAAATTGGGAGAAAAGGTTCTTATTGTCGCCAACCATGTTTCTTTTTTGGATGGCCTCTTGATTATGGCATTTCTCCCAGGCCGGATGACTTTTGCTATCAATACTTTTATCGCTCGGAATTGGTTTCTAAAATTGCTTCTAGGATTTTCAGATACGGTGACCATCGACCCTACAAATCCTCTAGCCATAAGATCTCTTATGGCCCGTATCAATCAGAATCAAAATGTGGTTATTTTTCCTGAGGGGCGATTGACGGTTACAGGATCTCTCATGAAAATCTATGACGGTCCCGGTATGATCGCATACAAATCAGAAGCTCAAATTCTTCCAATAAGAATAGAAGGCGCGCAACACACCCCCTTTTCTCGTTTAAAGGGGTTAGGACCCGAAAAGTTATTCCCAAAAATTACGCTGATAATTTCAGAACCACAATTTCTAAAAATTTCTCCAAACGTAAAAGGGCGTGAGCGTCGAAGAATGGCGGGATCAAAACTTTATGAAATTTTAGCGGAAGCATCTTTCACAGGAAAGGATTGCGATCAAACCCTTTTACAATCTCTTTTGCAAGCTCGATCAATTCATGGCAGAAAACATATTATCTCCGAAGATATGGAGCGAATACCCTTATCCTATCAGCAGTTGATCACCAAAAGTTTTATTCTGGGTAAGGCGCTATCAAAGCACAGTGAGGCGGGAGAAATTTCAGGCCTACTACTTCCCAATACGGTCAATACTGTTGTGACTTTTTTTGCTTTGCAAACTACTGCCAGTGTTCCAGCCTGGATAAATTATTCAAGTGGCAGAAAAAATGTCATATCAGCCTGTGAGACAGCAAAAATTAAAACAATATTTTCTTCTCGAAAATTTATTGAGCTAGGAAAACTTGATGAGCTAGCAACAGAATTAAAGCGAAACGGCATTGAGATAATTTATCTGGAAGACTTAAAAAATGAAATATCTTTATGGGATAAAATTTCCGGCTTAATTGCCGCCCAATTTCCCAAAATGTACCACGAAAATTTTCATCCAAAAGTCGACCCTAAATCACCTGCGGTGGTTCTTTTTACCTCGGGCTCCGAGGGAGTGCCTAAAGGGGTGGTACTCAGCCATACCAACCTGCAATCCAACCGACACCAACTGGGTTCTCGAATAGACATGAACTCCAAAGATATCGTGTTTAACGCTCTACCTCTGTTTCATTCGTTTGGATTGATGGGGGGAATGCTTATGCCCTTTCTTTCTGGAATTAAAACAATATTTTTCCCCTCTCCCCTTAAGTATCGAATCATTCCAGAAATGGTATATGACACCAACTCAACCATTCTTTTTGGTACAGATACATTTCTTGCGGGTTATGGGAAAAGTGCTCATCCCTATGATTTTTACAACCTCCGTTATGTTTTTGCCGGCGCTGAAAAATTAAAAGATGAAACTCAAAAACTTTGGACTGAAAAGTTGGGAAAACGAATTCTTGAAGGTTATGGAGCAACTGAAACATCTCCAATTATTTCCCTCAATACCATGATTCGGAATAAAAAAGGTTCTGTTGGAACTTTTCTTCCTGGCATTCGCTTTAAATTGGAGAAAGTCCCGGGCATTGATCAAGGAGGGCGATTAATTGTCTCGGGCCCTAACATCATGTCGGGCTATCTTTTATCTGACAATCCCGGAAAATTAATTCCTCCGGAAGGTGGTTGGTATGACACGGGGGATATCATAGAGGTGGATGAGCAAGGTTTCATCTCCATTCAAGGCAGGGCAAAGCGTTTTGCAAAGGTGGCGGGAGAAATGATTTCACTTTCCGCAGTTGAGAAAAGCATATCTAATTTGTGGCCAAACGAAAATCATATTGTACTGAGTTTCCCAGATCAGAAAAAAGGCGAACAATTAGCTCTAATGACAACCTGGACAGAGGCGACTAGAAAAAAGATTCTTGAATATTTTTCAGAAATTGGAGTATCTGAATTATCGCTGCCAAAAAAAATCATAGTCCTGGATAAAATTCCTCTCTTGGCAACAGGAAAAACAGATTATGTTACAGCCAAAGAAGTAATGGATAGAAATCTTGAAAAAGCATGAAACTTTTTTCTGTATTTTAATTGCAATTTAAACCTGAAATAAAAAAATTTAAGGAAGCACACCTTGACCCGTTCAAATTTGTATAAAAAAGAGAATAATCAAAAATATTGGAAAAATAGGATGCTTCTTCTATTTTTTATTGGAACAGTATTTACAGTTTATTCTCTAGATGAGATCCCGGAAAAACCAGAATGGTTCTTGTATGCAGATCATCGGCTTTTAATGGGAATTGCAAACTTTGGAGATGTTGTTTCCAATATTCTTTTCATGATTTTTGGGGCGTTGGGAATAAAGTTTATACTAAGTTTGGAAGTAAAAAACTCGACCTTTGAATTTACTTGGGAGCGGGCTGCTCCCGCTACCTTTTTCCTGGGAGTATTTTTAACCGGGCTTGGTTCCGGCTGGTATCATTTGGACCCCACTAGTACAAGGTTAGTTTGGGACCGTTTACCCATGACTATAGCGTTTATGGGAATCATTTGTATGTTGACCAGCGACCATATCCATCCTCGAGGAGGATTTAAAATACTTGCCCCCCTGATAATTCTCGGAATGGGCAGCGTTATTTGGTGGTATTGGACCGAAATAAACGGTCAGGGTGATTTACGCCCCTACGCTCTCGTTCAATTTTTTCCTATGTTAGGAATCCCCTTTGTTCTTCTCATATATCGAGGTCGATACACCCATAGCGAGGGGTACTGGGGAATTTTAATATGCTATGCGATTGCTAAAATATTTGAACTTTATGACCATGAAGTTTTTCAAACCTTGGCATGCATAAGTGGGCACAGTATCAAGCATATGGTAGCGGCCATTGGCGCTTGGTATGTCTTGCAGATGCTAAAAAAACGAAAGCTGAATTCCAGTAGCAAATTAAAGGAAGCCTAAACTATGAAAATTGCCATCGTTTGTTTTCAGGTTATATTTTTTCAAGTGTTGTTTATTTTTCTCCCTAATACCATTCAGGCGTCCCAAAACGATTATGTTGTGGTTCTTCACGGAATTGCTCGTTCCGCAGAATCCATGGATAACCTTTCAGAATATATTGAAGGACATGGGTATAAAGTGTTGAATGTAAGTTATCCATCTACTGAACATTCATTGCAAAAATTAGTTGAGAAGGTCCGCAAACAGATAATACAATTCAATCAAGATAAAAACCGTAAACTGCATTTTGTCACCTACTCCATGGGAGGTATTTTGGCTCGTGGTCTATTGAATCACTATAGACCTGAAAATCTTGGCAGAGTGGTAATGCTGGCCCCACCAAATTTAGGAAGCGAGGCTGCAGATTTTTGGAAAGACAACTGGCTTTATCAAAAAATTTATGGACCCGCAGGCCAACAACTGACTACCGATCAATCTAAGGTAGAAAAGTTTTTGGGTAAAGTAAATTATGAGTTAGGAATTATTGCAGGAGACCGATCCATTGATCCTCTTCACTCATTTATTATTCCAGGGCGCGATGACGGAAAAGTGAGCATCTCTAAAACCATGATAGAGGGGATGAAAGATCATGTCATCATTCACTCTACCCATACATTTATTATGAATAATTCTGAGGCTCAAAGGCTTGCAATTTCATTTATATTAAATGGAAAATTTTAAAACGAAACGGTTTCAATTGGTATCCCCCCCCAGTTTGGCATTAAATCAATCTGAAGGGCGATATCCTGAAAACGCTTTAAAGGCATTTGAGATGCTAATTGTTCTTGAAATATCAATCTACGCCATTACTTGATATGGATTTCATCGTGGGAGAGTTAGCAACAGTTTTACGTGGGTGGGGGATTCTTCTATTAATCCCACCTGATTTTTACTTAATTTTAGTATAGAATCTAACTATCATAATAGTGTTTATCGAAATCTAATTTTAACTTATTTCTTTGGGGGAGTTATGCCGAGGATCAAAACAATATCCTTAATCATGTTTTTCTTATTATTTATTCTGTGCCTCGGAACAATGGCACACGCACAGCCAACAAAAAATCAAAACTGCAAAAACATAGCAAAAAAGATGATGAGCAATGATATTAAAATTAAAAAAATTCATAAACAGATGAAGCATGTTATAGACGCAGCAACTGGGAAGGAAGCGCAAAACTACCCACCCATAGATAGGTTCAATCGCCACGTTAATATTCTTATACACAACTTGGGTTTCCGAGTTGAGAGCATGAAAGAATTAATAGAGGATGCAAAAAAACAAGGGAACAATTGCCAGGAAATGGCTAGGAAGATATCGGGCAACGTCAACGCCATGCAAGAAATTTATGTAAATATGGGAATCTCGTTAGAAAACCCTAAAACATCTGGAAGTAAGTTGTTCGACCTAAATAAGAATCTAGAACAGCAAGCAAACGGAACCAGCTCAGAATTACAAAGCGCAGTAAAAAGTTTCTAGATAAGGGAGTCGAAGATTCAAACCTGACACTCGCTGAGTTCACGGCACGACCATTAAGAAAGGGCTTAACGATTATTCGTTAGGTCCTTTTTTATTTGGAACATGCACTGGGCATTTAGTGGGATATCAAAGGGAAACTTAAAGGGGTTTTATGGCCCTACCCCACACAACTTATTTGCATCTACGAAATGAAAAAAAGCAACAAACCAGATCGGCAAAGACCTCCTCACTTCCCGTTCGAAGATCCTCCCTTTCGTTTATCAATGGGATTACTCAAAATACCCGAAGCCGAATGGTTTGAGATTTTTGACCTCAAAGAGCGTGCTCTACAAATGGCAGAAAAAAGAAAGCTTCTTGCCAATATCCGGAATGATGTTTTTATCGCGGACCCTTCTGCCATTACAGCTTCAGCAGAGGTTCTTAATTTGATGTTAAAACATTTGCCTTCTATTCGACCTGAATTATATTCACTAGGAGAAGACACTATAAAGCTTGAACCTCATACAATGTTTGATGGGGACGAATGGTCTACAAATTTAAAGACAAATAAAATGCATCCATTGGACTTGGCAGCCAGATTGGTTCAGGAGGATTTGGTCGTAATGTTTCCACCCGAAGAAAAAAAACCGGGCTGGTGGTTGGCTGCAGGAAGTGTTGCGTTCCCTTCACGTTGGAGTTTGAAGAAAAAGTTTCGACAGACGATGGATATTATCCATGCCCCCGTACCTTTTTATAAAGAGCAACTTCAGGCTCCAACAAATGGTTTTTTTGATCAGATGCCCGTTAACGAAATATTTTCCCGGCGCAACTGGTCTTTACATGACAATCCGTCTTTACGTCAGGATGGCACAGAAGAGATGAGTGAAGGACATCGTATTACCTCAGACAACGCAGGGGAACACTTGTGGTTAAGAGTTGAAAGACAAACACTCAGGAAACTAAAGGAAACAGGTACGATATTATTTACAATTCGCATCCATTTACGTCAGTTAAAACATGTTGTCAAATTCGAGGGAGTTGCGAATCGGATCGCTCAAGCACTTTTGGCTCTTCCGCCAGAAATGCAAACCTACAAACAAACCGATACCTTCGCTGATTCTGTGCAGAATTATCTGAATCAGTTTTGAACTATTTATAAGTATCAACCGTATTAAACACCGGATTTTTTACAACAACAGCTTGGCTTATAATTGTTGTCATATCCGCATTTCTTCATCAAATTTACTTATGATCAACACCATAAAAAGTCGCCATTAATCTCGCTATTGGACTCATAGATTTTGCCTTTGGAGCGCAATTTTTACCGGCTGCTTCTGTGCTTTTATAGCCTTTGGATTTTGAGTTTTGTTTTTTATTGCTTGAGATCATTTGCTTTACCTTTCAAAATATTGACGGTTGTTAACTATCAATATGTAAAAGCAATCATCATGCCAAAAAACACCCAAAATGCTCGATCAGGAGTGATACTTTAAAATAAACCAGTAAAATCAAAAAATGAGGCT
The DNA here is from genome assembly GCA_029261635.1 of Nitrospinaceae bacterium. GTDB lineage: Bacteria > Nitrospinota > Nitrospinia > Nitrospinales > VA-1 > UBA8687. Next base: position 3,374 of record JAJDAW010000069.1, on the reverse strand, counting down.
CGATGGGTCAAAAAACAGGGTTATAATGACTCTATGATTAAACAAATTTACAAAAAACCGTTTTTTGCTTGTGTCTTTTGTGTGATCTATTCCGCGGTTTCATTCGCTATCGCCTTATTTGGCAATTGAGTCTTCGAGTTTTTTCTTCTTTTCTCCGTTTTCTTTAATTTTCTCTATCTTGTGCCGCTAAGAAACTATCTTCTCCAAAGATCGGATCGCTTCCTTCTTTGGTGTTTTGAGGTTGGCGTCATGCTGACAAGGTTGGAGCATCCAGGGAGGAAGCGACCCAAAACTCTTTAACGCCTCACTGCTTATCCATCTTTGGATTTCACATTTCTTATTCTAGCGACCCATTTTTCACACCTGCTTTTAAATGTCTATTAGTCATGGGATGAATTTCTCTCAGTCTCCCGATTAAGCCGCAATGGTGACACCGCGATTTTTTTATGATTAAATAAGTGTATTCATAAAAATATTTCCTCTCATAAAGGTGTCTGCTGTGAAAAAAATAATTTTCTTCGTTACCCTTTTATTGCTGACTTTTTTAACCCATACCGGGTTCGCCCAAGAGCTTCTCGTACTCAGTGGTGAGAAATCTCAAAACTCCAAACGATGGCAGGAAGAAGTTCTTCCTGAATATGAAAAAAGTACTCTAGGGAAAAATCTTCCCGTAAAGATTGTGCCGGTTAAGGGCAAACTTTTTCCAGAATGGATGGCAAAAGCTCTGGACGATGGGCGCGTGGATGAAATTTTTGGAACCCCCACTTTCATAATTTGGGACCCGAAAACAGAAAAAGAAATTGGCCGCATTGAAGGTTACACGCAAAAGCCTCGTTTTTTTTCGCAACTGAATGAAGCGATGAGTTTGATTGAAAAAGGCCAGCATCCTGGAAAAAGAGAAGACTCTGGCCACCGTGAAGAAGGTTCGGGAGGAGAAACGCACCAGGAGGAAGGTTCAGGCAATAGCAGTAATATAATGGATCATATTTACAAAACCCCGGAGGAAGCCAAACAAGCTTCGGAAATGCTGGGATTGGGCGGGGAAATCCATTCTCACGAAACGGCAGAGGGAACCATTTATATGCCAGGGTCCACTATGTGATATTTTCTTATCAAAACAAAAACTGCCCTTAGAGGTTCCCAGAAAATTCTGCGGACCTTTTTTTATGCGCTATCTAAATCGAGAAAGGACTGATCTCCCAAAAAGCTTGATATTCCGCTTACCAATTTGACAAATTAACATATTAAAATTACATTAATATATTAAATGAACGCAGCGGAGTCGTTGATGCCGGAGAAATATGAGTTTGCGGGAATGCGCGTTTTGATCATAGAGGATATGGTCGACAATGCCAACTTGCTTGCCAAAATAGCTGAAAAATACAAACTGGAAACCGCAGTTGCCTATGAAGGTTTAAAAGGGCTGGATATGGTTCCCGAGTTTTCCCCTGATCTGATTCTGCTAGATATTGGGTTGCCAGATACCGATGGCTTTGAAATTTGCAGTCGCTTGAAATCTGACAACCGATTCAAAGAGATTCCCATAATTTTTATTACCGCTTTTACAGAATCGACCAACGTAGTGAAAGGGTTTTCCCTGGGTGCCGTAGACTACATCACCAAACCGTTTCAGTCTGCTGAAGTTATTTCTCGAATTAGCAACCAATTGCGTCTTAGAAAATTCCAACGAGAGTTGATTGCCAGTGAAAACTTGTATCGAAATATTGTAAATCGAATTCCTCAATTGATACTTAAACTCGATGCGGATAAAAAAATCACATTTGCGAATCCATCTTTCCAGTTTTTAGGATATGACCCGAAAAGCTTGATTGGACAACCTATAGAGTACTTACTTGCAGCGAACGAGGAGGAGTTGGCTAAAAAAATTGCAACCAGAAATGTGGGGCCGCTAGCAGTGCGCAACCTGGAAGTCGATTTGACTATCGATTCCTCAAATTCAAAAAAATTCTTTATCGATGCTTCCGGGATTTGGGACGTTCCTGATGAAGATGTTTTTGACAAGAAGATAAAAAAGAATTTTCTGGGAACGCTATGTATCGGTAATACCGCACCATCCGAATAAAGGCCTGCTTGTCAATTTGCGTTGGAAAACTCCCCCCAATCACGCACCTCTTCCCCATTTACCTGCCATTTTTCTTTCTGATCTTCAGCAAAACCAGGATTAAACTGAATTGAGCCGTCTGGATTATGAAAAATATTTTTAGAAACCACACCTTCTTCATTATGCTTGAATACGGCTTTGGTTCCGTTGGGGAAATGAATGTTAAAACCAAACAACCCCGTATCTTCATTCGACAATATTTCAAGAACCTGGTAATTTGACCATTTGTGGAACCGGGGCATTTCGTGAAACATCATTTTAAAATGGTTATGATTGACTAAAAAAGCCGTGTAAAAAGCAAGGCAATTAAAGACAATTTCATCCACACTTGCTTTCGATTTTTGTTTGGCAGTCCCTTTTTCGACCCAACTGAAAAACTCCCCATCTATTTCATAGTCTGAGTTGGAAATAGCCCTGCAAAGATTTTCGTCGAAAAATTGATCGATGCATTCAGATAGTTGAGTCTCACCAGCTTCCATTGCCTGCCGTTTCAACTCATTCAATTTTTCCAGAGTACTAGGGCCAACCCAGGTAAAGGCTAGGCCGCTTGTGGGCCTACCAAGGCAACCAAATGGCTTGATCAAATAATCTTTATGCAGAACCGCTCTTAAAATATTCACGAGCATTTCATGCGGAGCTGTCATTTCGAGCCGGTGGCAATATAAGGTCAATTCCCCTCGGTTCGCTGACTTTCTATTTTCATGATTGATCTGGATATTTTCTAATCCTTCACCCTTTTCAAATGCCATCCTCGAATCTTCATAAAATTCCCAATCCATATCTTCGGGGGCATCTACTCTTAAAAGAGTGCAAAGCACTTCAAACGAATTGAGTTTGAGTGCCTTCATATAAAAATCGTGCAAGATGTCGGTATAGTTTTGTACCTTCTCTATGTATTTTGAGTCTTCTTCCATCACTTAATTTGGGGATAAAGTTATCTCTGCGTTTCCAGTATTCCAACTTAACAGTAAAAAATAAACTTTTACTCTATATATAAACTAAACCATAGATGGCCCCATCACTTTAATAAACAACTGTAAAAGTTTGGGGTCAAAGTCATTTGCCATTTGTTTGGTCATAAGGGTCAAGGTTTCCATCACATTGAGAGCTTTTTTATAGGACCTACGCGTTGTCAACGCATCGTAAACATCCATGATTTTACATATTCTGGCATGCATGGATATTTCATCTCCTGAAAGGCCCTGCGGATATCCACCTCCTTTAAACTTTTCGTGATGCTGCCCTGCCATAT
>JAJDAW010000068.1 GCA_029261635.1 Nitrospinaceae bacterium | reverse complement strand
CTCTTTTTTAAGCACGCCTCGTGCTTGCACAAATAGACTGCGGTAAATGGTTTCGTGTGACACGTGATTATTCTCATCGTTAGGGTATTCCGTTTTAAGCCATCCGGCGATTTGTTCTGGTGACCAATTTAATTGAAGTTTTGTGGCCACAGTTCGGCTCAAGGATCGATTCCAAGCCAATTTACATTGCTTTGGGCGATGCGTTCTCTCCCATGCAGAAAGATCAGCTTGAGTGGCTCGATTGGTATCATAACCACCATTGCGATTGATTTCACGACTGATCGTTGAGGGAGAACGATTTAATTGTTTAGCCATTGAGCGAATGGATAAATCAGCAACAGTGCCTCTTGAAATTTCTTCTCGCTCATAAAGGGTAAGGGCCCATTTAGATCGTTTGCGAAGGGGTGGACGAATGCCACCCGTTGGTTCTAATATGTTAAAAATAGAAGAGGATGGACGATCAAATAATCGACCGATTGACTTTAGAGATTCGCCTTTTTTCCAACGATCCCATATCTCCTGCTTTTGTGCATAGGTGTATTTAATTCGGGTTCTGTATGACATTTGCAACACTCCATCTTTTTATTTAAGATTATAGTGTTGCGTTGACCGGTTGAGAACACCGCCGAATGCTGCCAATTAATAAAACCATTAACATTCATACTCATTTTGGAGCATTATCTCAGCTCTTGTAATGCATCAACTCAATTTCATATTTATCCGGGTCTTCGGTAAATATAAACTTTGTTCCATTTGAAGTCTCTAAAGGGCCTTCTGTAATAGGAACACCTGCCGCATTGAGCTTGTCTATACACACTTCCAGGTCATCCACTTCAAAAGCAAGATGCACCAAATCTTCTGGAACATGGACCGACCCTGAATCGGGGAAAGAACATAATTCTAATTCGCAATCCATCTCTGGAAACTTAAAGAACACCAGCTTCGATCCGCGCGGTGAAGTTTTCTGCTCAATTACTTCCATCCCCAGAACATCCTGGTAAAAAGAAATCGATTTATCCATATCAGAAACTCTGAACCGTGTGTGCAAGTATTTTTTTATCATGACTTATAATCGAATTGAACAGTGGGCTGATACTTATCCATTTGCTCTTTAATCAAGGCAACTAGCTCCTGCAATCTTTCTTCGTTCACAGCTTCAAATCGTAGCACCAGAATCGCCTGCGTATTTGAAGCGCGGATCAAAGCCCAACCGCCATCAAAGTTGACGCGTACGCCATCGATGTCAATAACATCATATTTTGCTCTAAAAATTTCTGTTAGCTCGCGGACAATTTCAAATTTCTTGTCATCAGGGCAATCGATCCGAATTTCAGGCGTAGAAGCGGTCTCTGGAAGATCAGCAAGCATTTCAGAAACCTTTTGTTTCGACTCCGCTACAATTTGGAGAACACGACAGGCTGCGAAAACGGCATCATCAAAACCGTAGTAATTATCAGCAAAACATATGTGACCACTCATTTCCCCTGCTAACAATGCTCCCGTTTCACGCATTTTATTTTTAATCAGAGAGTGCCCGGCCGCTGCCATGACAGGAACTCCACCATGGTTTTCGATATCCTGATAAAGGTTCTGAGAACATTTTACTTCACCCACAATGGTAGCTCCTGGGTTTCGGGAGAGAATATCGCGAGCAAAAATAGTGAGCAGTTGGTCTCCCCATAAAATGTTGCCTTTTTCATCTACAACCCCTATTCGATCTGCATCACCATCGAACCCTATACCGAGTTCTGCATTTTCCGAACGAACTTTTGCAATCAAATGAGTCAGGTGTTCCGTAACTGTAGGATCAGGGTGGTGATTGGGAAAGGTGCCATCGGGTTCGCTGAACAGTTCGACAGGGGTTTGTCCCAGTTTTCTTAGCAAATCCGGTCCAACAATTCCAAAACAGCCGTTACCGCCATCAACCACCACTTTTACTTTTCGCGATATCTTTAAAATGGAGCCTATCTTTTCCATATAATCGCCAAGCACTTCTTGCTGTCTTGTATTACCCGTTCCTGTTTCGAAATCGTTTGCTTCGATCAGCCTTTTCAATTTCTGCACTTTTTCGCCATATAAACTGTGCACGCCTTGGCTGATTTTGAATCCATTGTACTCCGGTGGATTGTGACTACCGGTAATCATAACCCCGCCATCGGCTTTAAAATGATGCAGAGCAAAGTACGTCACCGGCGTAGGCACCATTCCGATATCAATGACATCGCATCCCGTCGAATTTAATGCCTTCGAAAGAATGTCTCGAAATTCAATCGAACTCGAACGCACATCCCTGCCTATAACCATTGTTTTGCCGCCACCTCTCCTGATATAGGTGCCAATGGCTTTACCAATACTTGCGACAGATTCTGGAGTGAGGTCTTGACCCACAATTCCGCGGATATCATATTCTCTGAAAATTTGCGGATTAATAGAAGAAGTCATAATTATTTTACCCGTTAAAAATTTTTATTTAGGAGGAAGGGTCGCTAAACGTTTCTTCGTTTTTTTCTATTTCTGTCGGTTTTTTAATAAGTGTACTGGTCACTTCAAAAGTTTTTCCTTCGCGAAATACTTTCAAATCAATCGTCTGCCCTGGCGCCAAAGCTAATAGTTTGCGACGAAAGATAACAAAGTTATCGATAGGGTTATGGTTGAACTCAATAATGATATCTTTTTCCTTCAGCCCTGAAGCCTCTGCGGGACTTCCTTTCTCCACTCCTCTTACTATAAGCCCGTCAGAACTATCAAGTTCTAACTCAGCAGCTTCTTTATTGGAAAGGGGTGTTGCACTGGCACCAAACCAACCTCGCTCATCTTCGCCAATAATCAGCATCCCCATGACTTCTTTCACTGTGTTTATGGGAATAGCAAAACCAATCAATTGAGCCTGCTGAATAATCGCAGTATTGATTCCTACAACTTCACCATGAAGGTTTATTAATGGGCCTCCACTACTTCCCGGATTGATAGCCGAATCGGTTTGCAGGTAATTCACAAATCGATCTTTAGGGTGTGGCGAAACTCTCTCCTTGGCACTGATTAATCCCGATGTAACAGAATGTTGAAACCCTAATGGATTCCCCATTGCTAAAACAACTTCTCCCATTTGTAACGCATCCGAATCACCAAAAGGAAGAACATTGGGAAGGAAATCCGGATCAATTTTTATCAGCGCCGTGTCCGACAACCGATCAATGCCTATAATTTGCGCAGGATACTCTCTTTGCTTTTCCGACAGAACCACACGGATATCAATTGCGTTAGAAATAACATGGGCATTGGTAAGAATATATCCCTGCTGATTGATTAGAAATCCGGAACCTAGACTGAGCCCCTCTGAATTAAATGGGACAGGAACCTGGAAAGGTACAAAATCAAGAATGCTGGATACAATGGGAATATTAAACGGCAATAAGCTGTTTGGATCGATTCCAATTTTAGCGTCTTTTTCTTCCAGTCTTACCGTATAAATATTAACCACTGCCGATTTGACAGATTGCGAAATACGAGCAAAGGTTTGATTGTCAATAGAGATGGGGTCTCTATCTTTACTTCCCTCAACATCGTCCAACCGAGTCCAAAATTTTTCCAGATTAATATCTTCAATGGAAATATCCTGAAACCGTTTGTCAAATATAGGTGCATCTTTATTAACGAGCACTTTGTTAGCCTGCTGTGCTGTTTGTGAAACCGAACAGCTCTGGTTTGCAATGCAAAGCACCGCCAAACATATAAGCCAACACATAGAAGAGTATTTTGAAAAATTCAGAATAGCAGACATTAGAAAGGGTTCCGCGTTAAACCACCGTCAACAGTGAAGTTCGTTGCAGTGATCCATGAAGATTGCTCAGAAGCAAGGAATAGAGCTAGCCCGGTTAAATCTTCCGGCATTCCCATTCGTTTCAAGGGAATTGATTTACCTGTCTGTTCCATAATATCTTTTTTAGCCTGCTCAAAAGCTGGCCCGTCTCCCTGTGCATCGGCTTCCTGTTCCCACGATCGACTCCACACCGGGCCAGGTGAGATCGTGTTAACGCAAATGCCATCTTCGGACAGAGTTTGTGCAAGCGAAACCGTCAGGTTCGATAGCCCCGCTTTCATCGCATTGTAATGAGGAAATATTTCTTGTGGATGAGATGCAGCAATCGAAGATATGTTAATAATCCGTGGGCAAGAAGATTTTCGTAACGCAGGAATACTCAATCGGCAAAGACGAACAGCCGACATGAGATTGACTTGAAACGAGTTTTCCCAATCTTCATCAGAAACTTCAAAAAAGTTTCCAAGTTTCAAAACCGCGCCGACATTGTTAACAAGAACATCTACCCCGCCAAAGGCTTCTTGCACCTTATCAAAAAATGCACGAACACCCTCGGCTTTAGAAAGATCGGCTGCAACAAAAATATGCCCCGAACCTTCTATCTCTTTTGCAAGAGAATCCAGCCGTTCTGCACCACGGGAACAACCCGCAACCTGCGCCCCTTCTTTTGCGAAGGCCAAGGCAAGAGCCTTGCCAATGCCATCAGCGGCACCAGTCACAATTACTTTTCGGTTTTTCAAAGAGGACAATTTAAAATTTCAAACCGTTAATAAAGTGGGACAGAAGAATCGATCTTTTCAGACCATTCATTGATGCCACCGCGCATGCTTTTCAGGTTTTTGAATCCCATTTCCTGGAGTGCTTTGGCAGCCTTCATAGAACGTACGCCCGCCTTGCAATGCAGAACAATTTTTTCATCGGGATTCAATCCATTGAGTTTGGCCGGATCTTTTGCTTCGATATCTCCAAGTGGAATCAGGATCGCCCCACCGATTTTACAAATATCGTACTCTGAAGGTTCCCGCACATCAACCAGTCTGAATGCCTGTTTGTTGTCGAGCATCTGCTTGACCTGCTCAACTCCAATTTCCATTTCATCGTCTTCTGGAGAGGCTTCAACAGGAACGATGCCACAGAATTCTTCATAGTCGATCAATTCTTTTATGGTCGGGTTATCACCACAAATAGGACAATCCTTATCCTTCCTGAGTTTCATTTCTCTGAACTTCATGCCCAAAGCATCGAACAAAAGCAAACGACCTACCAAAGTGTCCCCTTTTCCAATAATCATTTTTATTGCTTCATTAGCTTGAAGGAGGCCTACAATTCCCGGAAGAATTCCTATCACACCGCCTTCTGCACAACTCGGCACCAATCCAGGTGGAGGTGGCTCGGGAAACAAACATCGATAACAAGGGCCGACTCTAGAATCAAATACCGAAGCCTGACCTTCGAATCTCAATATGCATCCGTAGATATATGGTTTTTTCAATAGCACACATGCGTCGCTCGCTAGATAACGTGTCGGGAAATTATCCGTGCCGTCGATGATGATGTCGTAGTCTTTAAAAATATCCATCACATTTTCAGACGACAACCTCACATTATATGTTTTGACATCAATGCTCGAATTCATATCGGCAATTCGCTCTTTTGCAGAATCGACCTTTAATTTCCCCACCGTTGATTCGCCATGAATCACCTGCCTTTGCAGGTTGCTCAAATCCACCACATCGAAATCAATCAACCCTAAAGTTCCGACTCCCGCCGCGGCTAAATACAATGCCAGCGGAGAACCCAGACCTCCGGTGCCAATCAATAGAACTTTCGAGTTACAAATTTTTTCTTGTCCTTCAACCCCTACTTCTGGCAACAACAAATGCCGACTGTAGCGATTAATCTGATCTGTATTTAAAGCCATAACTGATATTCCTGTAAAAAACGATTAAATTTTATCTGTATATATTAGAGACTATTTTATCAAAAAAGATTCGCATGTACCATAGGAGGTGAAGCCTTGCTAAACCCTTGCCCCAATAGACTTGTTTTAATGGAAATCGTTAAAAGTGGACTCAAATCCAGCAATAGAACCTTCGATGACTGAATCGGGCAGGCAATAGGAGATGCGAAAATAGCCGGGACAACCAAATCCACGGCCAGGCACCACTAGCACCTTTTTCTCTGCCAGTTTTTTCACGAACTCAACTTCATCATCAATCGGTGACTTCGGAAAGAAATAAAATGCGCCTTGCGGCTTCACCACATCGTAACCTATACGAGTCAGCTCTCCATATAAAAAGTCGCGCTTTTTCTTGTACTGCTCTACATCCACCGTCACCCCTTGCACATTTTTAACAACACGCTGGATCAAAGCCGGGGCATTCACGAATCCCAATACTCGGTTCGAAAAAATCAACCCTGCCATCAAATTGCCAGCATCTTCACATTTCGGGTGCACCGCCACAAACCCGATTCTCTCTCCATGCAATGCAATGTCTTTCGAGTGCGAGGTGATGTAAATACTATTTTCATAAAGTTCAAGGATGTTCGCGGCTTCCACCCCATCAAAAGTTATTTTTTGATAAGGATCGTCTGAGATCAAATAAACCGCTTGCCCAATCTTTTTTGAATGCACTTTCAATATTTCAGCTAATTGCTTCAATTCTTCACGCGAATAAACCACGCCAGTGGGGTTATTAGGCGAATTGACAATCACCGCCTTGGTTTTTTCACTGAGGGCACCTTTTAAAGCATCCATATCAAGCGTGAAATCATCATGCGTTTTTACCGCTACTGCTTTACCACCATGATTATCAGCATAGAAAAGATACTCCACAAAATAGGGAGCAAAAATCAGAACTTCATCGCCGCTATCAAGTAGGGTTTTGAGGGTGATGTTCAATCCACCAGCGGCTCCACAAACCATCACCAGATCATTTGCAGATAACGACACCTGACATTCTTTAGAAAGTGTGTTTGCTATTGCTTCCCTAACATCCTCAAGCCCCGCGTTTGGCATATAACGGTGAAGTCCCGGAGAAATATCTTTTGCGGCCTGTACCAGAGCGGCCTGCACTTCATCCGGGGGTTCTATGACCGGATTGCCCAATGAAAGATCAAAAACATTTTCTTCGCCAAACTGCTTTTTAAGGCGAATCCCCTCTTCAAACATCTTCCTGATCCAGGAAGACTTTTCCATAAATCCGCTCACTTTTTCTGAAATAGCCATTCTTCCAATTCCTGACAACAAAATCCGTCAATAAATTATTAAACAAAAACTCACTTCCTTATTATAATCTGCGGTAAGGTTCAACGGCACAATTTTATTATTTAAAGATATTCAGCCATGGCGATTATACAATTTATCGATGTCTATAAATCTTACCAAAGTGGAGCAACATCTGTAACAGCATTGCAGGGTGTGAACCTGAGTTTCGAGGCCGGAGACTTTGTCACCATTATGGGCCCCAGTGGCGGCGGGA
>JAJDAW010000067.1 GCA_029261635.1 Nitrospinaceae bacterium | reverse complement strand
TAAAGTCCTTGATGCGTAGCACCGTCTTCGCCAACAATTCCAGCTCGGTCCAAAGCAAAGGTAACATCAAGATCCATCAAACAAATATCATGCACCACCTGATCGTAGGCACGTTGCAGAAATGTAGAGTAAATTGCCGCTACCGGGCGAAAACCTTCGATGGCCAACGCACCCGCAAAAGCAACACCATGCTGCTCTGCCATACCCACATCAAAAGTGCGATCTGGAAACTCTTTGCCGAATTTACTGATACCCGTTCCATCAGGCATGGCGGCAGTGATGCCCACTACTTTTTCATCTTCTTTAGCAAGCTCTATCAGAGCATCTGCAAACACATTGGTATAGGCTGGATTAGATTTTTTCTTATGAAATTCACCGGTCGAAACATTGAATGGTTTAGCACCATGCCAGACATCGGCTTTTTCTTCCGCTTGTTCATAGCCCTTGCCTTTACGGGTCACCACATGCATTAGGGTTGGCCCTTTAAGATCTTTAACAGTATCAAAAGTTTCGATAAGAGTTTTCACATCGTGACCGTCTACTGGCCCAACATAGCGAAAACCGAGGTCTTCAAACAATCGACCCGGGATAAAAACCCCTTTTATAGCCTCATCAATTTTGTGCGCATAACGAGAAATTTCTTTTCCAATTCCTGGAACAGCCAGCAGCATCTGGTCGATTTCTGCCTTGATCTTCAACATAACCTGTCCGGTCATGATCTTACTAAGATGAGCAGACATTCCTCCTACATTAGCGGAGATAGACATTTCATTATCGTTAAGAACAACGATCATATCGCTTTGAATGTGACCCGTATGATTGAGGCCTTCAAAAGCCATCCCTGCTGTCAGAGAACCATCTCCGATGACAGCTACGACATCATTGTCAGCTTTTTTGAGATCACGCGCTTTGGCAAAAGCAAGTGCGGCAGAAATGGATGTACCACCATGTCCGCAATTCCAGTTATCGTGTTCACTTTCTTCGCGTTTGGTGAAACCGCAAAGCCCATCCGCCTGACGCAACGTGTCAAACCGGTCTTTCCTTCCCGTCAACAGTTTGTGGACATAGGATTGATGCCCCACATCCCAAACAAACTTGTCTACAGGACTGTTAAAAACGTAATGCATGGCCATCGTCAGTTCTACCACGCCTAAGTTAGAAGACAGGTGACCGCCAGTTTTGGAGATCGTATCCAAAAGCATGTCACGAATTTCCTTCGCTACTTCGGGAAGTTGTTCAATAGGTATATTTTTCAAATCCTGGGGACTATCAATTTTATCTAAAAACTTGCTCATGGGCGGTCCCAGTCAAAAAGTTCGTTGCACAAAAAACCGAGCAATTTCCCTGAGGGGATCGGCTCGATCATCAAATTCTTTCAAACACTCTATACTTACTTCTACCAACTCTTCGGCTTTTCGTTTCGATTCTTCCAAACCGTACAATGCCGGGTAGGTAGCCTTATCTTTTGTCAGGTCACTACCAATATCCTTACCAAGTTTTTCCTGGTCTCCTGTAATATCGAGAATGTCATCAATAATCTGGAAGGCCAGCCCGATATGGGCTCCAAACCTTGACAAGGAATTCAATTGGCCCTCTGTAGCTTGGCTCAGAATCCCACCACATCGAATACACGCTCTAATCAGAAACCCTGTTTTGTAGATATGGATATATTCAAGAGTTTCTGCGGTAATCGGCTTACCTTCCGACTCAAGGTCAACCACCTGACCGCCAATCATTCCCGTTGAACCTAGAGCACCCGCCATTTCGTGCGTCGCTTTCAAGATACAACCGGGTGGGACGGACTCCATCCCTGCGGCTCGGGTCATTACGATGAACGCTTGTGTTAGCAAGGCATCTCCCGCTAAAATAGCAGTGGCCTCACCAAAAACTTTGTGGTTTGTGGGTTTTCCTCGCCGCAGATCATCATTATCTAAAGCAGGGAGATCATCGTGAATCAGGGTGTAGGTGTGTATCATCTCAGCAGCCACTGCAAAAGGCAGAACTGCTTGCCGATCTCCTCCTACCGCTTCTGACGCCGCCATGACCAGCACAGGACGCAATCTTTTCCCTCCAGCCAAAAGACTATAACGCATCGCTTCATGGATGCTTTCAGGATAAGCTTTGCCATTAGGCAAAAGATCACTTATCCCTTCATCAATTAGCTTTTTACCTTCAGAAAGGTACTGGGATGCAGACAAACCACTCAACAAAATCAAACAATTATTAGGTTTCCAATAGTACTGCTTATCCAACAAAATATTACCATATATCCACCAGCAGTCAACTTTAATAGTTCGCGCCACCCCTATCAGGCAAACACTTCATTTATAAGCTTTTCACTGTTTTCTAAAAAACTTCAGCCTTACCCGTTTTTTGAACAATCAAACTAAAAAAACAAGCCTTAAAACACTTCTACGATCAGGCAAATCAAAGACTACAGCTTGTATTTCCCTGAATGTTTCTATATCATTATCATTCATTTCCACTCAAAAAAATTTATTGGGCAGAACGCCTTACGCATTTATCAGTTTTTACCCCTAAATTTCTTAAAAAAATAGGATCCCAGCATGCATAGTCTAACAGTCACATGGGTCGGTTATGTTTCTCTGATTTGCTTTTGTTTGGCATATACACTTGTCATCTTTGAAGAGCAGATTCATATGAGGAAATCGAAACCAGTTATTTTAATCGGTTGTTTCATGTGGGCTTTGATCGGCATTTATGAAGCACAACATGGATCGCATGACCCGCAACATAGTGCCCATCATTTTGTCAAAGAGTTGATCGCAGAAATTGGTGAGCTCTTTTTCTTTTTGCTTGTGGCTATGACCTACATCAACACGCTAGAAGAGAGAAACGTATTCAAATCTCTGCGCTCGTGGCTGTTAAAAAAAGGATTGGGATTTAAAAAGCTTTTTTGGGCTACTGGGTTAATTACATTTCTGCTTTCACCGCTTGCTGACAATCTAACAAGCGCCTTGCTAATGGCTACTGTTGCACTGGCAGTAAGTAATGGTAATGGGAAATTCATCGTTCCTGCATTCGTAAACATTATCGTAGCCGCAAATGCAGGGGGTGCATGGAGTCCATTTGGGGATATTACAACCCTTATGGTATGGACATCTGGAAAAGTACAAACTCTGGAGTTTTCATATCTCGTACTTCCATCCATTGTGAACTGGATCATTCCTGCAACTATCATGTATTTCTTTGTTCCTGATGAAAAACCTGAACCTGATAAAGAAGATGTTGAAATGAAAGCCGGCGCCAAGGTCATCATTTTCCTGGGGATTTTCACTGTCGCCACGGCGGTTTCTTTCCATCAGTTCCTGCATCTTCCTCCATTCATGGGAATGATGTTTGGCCTCGGTCTATTGATGATAAAAGGTTACTACTTAAAACGTTGGGGTGAACTGAGACACCTCAAGAAAAAAGGTATCACCGAAGAAAGAAGAGATCGGCCTCGATTTGATATCTTCGCAAAAGTAGAGCAGGTCGAATTCGATACGCTTCTATTTTTCTTTGGCGTTCTTACAGCCGTGGGTGCTTTGCAATACATTGGATATCTCGCTCTCGCCAGCGAAAACATGTATGGCAACCTGGGGCCAACCTACTCAAATATTATTGTGGGAATACTTTCTGCTATTGTCGACAACATCCCTGTCATGTTCGCGGTTCTAAAAATGGACCCGACTATGGGACTCGACCAATGGTTACTGATTACCTTGACTGCGGGAACAGGTGGCAGCTTGCTATCTGTAGGTTCAGCAGCAGGTGTGGCCGTTATGGGAGTTGAAAAAGCAAATTACAATTTCATGTCCCACTTAAAGTGGGCACCTGTCATTTTTCTGGGTTATGCTGGAAGCATAGTTTGCTGGTATTTCGTAACGGCTTCGCTTAGATAAAATTTCGAACCGTCACGTCAGAAAAATGTACTTAGAAAGAAAGCTTAATCTTCAGTTTTTTTTCGTAAAACAATTTGAATTTGCGCCACAGCGTCTTCCAAGGTCTGGTCAATCAAAGCTCCAAGCTTTACGGATATTAAATTGACTTTGTATTTAAGTGACTGACAGTTCACGCCAAATTTCGCAAGATACTCTTGCCTCCTGTTCAGCCTCTTAATAATAGAGCGATTCAGGCGCATGAAAAACTTCCCCCTCTTCCCCAACCCATGACTCTTTAGGGAATGATCGTACCCCACATCCTGCTGTTCCAGAGAAACCACTTCGGCACCCGGCAAAGCAGAACATACTTCACCTAAGTCATAAGAAACGGGAGACCAGGAGTCCGCTTTATTCAGCCGAAAAGTTGCAGAATGATCGCGATTAAACAAACTCGGCCAAACCCCCTGCTCATACAAATCTTCATCGGGAACAACAATAACCATCGTCCCACCTGGCTTTACCAATTGCCACCATTGCTCTAATGCCTTCGGCACATCAGTCATATGCTCTAAGGAATGACTGCTATGAACACAATCAAATGTATTCGAACTGAGATAATCCAAAATTTTCTGTGCATCGCCCTGCTCTTGGTCGAAAGGGACCGCATTAGGAACAACCAGATCATTTCCACAACCAATATCTAAAACTTTTCCGGAAAAATATTTTTCTAAGAATTCTGGACCGCGTATTCTTTTTGTCTTAGCTGCTTCATCCATACTTTTTTATATTCTCTAAAATAACAATCATTTTTTTCAGTTACCTGTCCAAACCTTTACCCACAACCACTCGCCCCAGAGTAAAAATATAAACTTTGCCCGCACCCGACTTCTTTAATGTTTTTGCTGCCTCATTTGCCGTTGCCCCGGTTGTAAACACATCATCCACCAATAAAACATTTTTTCCTTCGACCCATTCTGGACGATTGACTTCAAAAGCTCCTTTAATGTTTTGCGCCCGTTCTGCTTTGGTTTTGGTTGCTTGCGGAGAGGTCACCGTGACTCTCTTTAACAAGGCACTTTCCAAGGGAGCATGTAAAACCCTTGCGACCTGACGAGCCAAAAGAAAAGCCTGATCGAATCCTCTCTCTCTCATCTTGTTAAAGTGTAACGGAATCGGAGACACAGTTAAATCTGAATATTCCCTTCCAAATTCGGAAAAATATTTTTCAAGCAAACAATCAATATCAGATAGCACACCCAACTGTTTTTGATATTTGAAATGATGGATCAATTGCCGCAGGACGGTATCATAATGACCCAGCGATCGCGCCCGATCAAACTTATAAGGACTTTTCCTGCACACCCCACAAACAAACTCCTCATGTGGATAGTCATAAGAAATATCCGCAGGAACGCCACAAACAAAGCATATCGGGGCATGGATAAGGCCAATATCACTAAAACAAGTACAGCAAAGATACTCGCCCCCCTCTCTCCTGTCGCCACTACAAAATATGCAGTTTTGTGGGAAAAGCAGGTTTAAAACAGTTTGAAACCATTTGAATCCAGACTGAGATGTATTCACAAATTCATCCTGAAAGCATAGGAAACCGCAGCAAAGGCATATTTTTGGTTTTCCTCCATAAATACAACAGTATCAAAGGTTTTTATATTTTTCGTATATTTTTTATGATAAAGTTTTCGGCTTAACAATTCCTCATTAAATTTTTATGAACAAGAATCAAAAAATTGCCCTACTAACGAAAAAACATGTTGCCCAAACTTATGGGCGATACCCTATTGCGCTGGTACGGGGCAAGGGATCAAAAGTATGGGATAAAGCTGGCAAACAATATTTGGATTTTGTGAGCGGCCTTGCCGTTGACAATTTGGGTCACTGCCATCCAGCGGTTGTTTCTGCAATTCAAAAACAGGCAGAAACACTCCTGCATGTTTCCAATTTATATCATATCGAGCCACAATCTCAATTAGCGGAACAGCTCACATCCCTCTGCTTTGCTGATAAATTTTTCTTTTGCAACAGTGGTACCGAGGCCATCGAATCGGCAATAAAGCTCGCAAGGAAATTTTCATTCGACCAAGGGCATACAGACCGCGCAGAAATCATAACAATGCAGAGCTCCTTTCACGGACGGTCCATGGGAGCTTTGTCTGCAACCGCCCAGGTAAAATTTCACACCGGATTTAAGCCTCTCTTGCCGGGGTTTAAATATGTCCCCTTTAATAATATTCCAGCGGTTAAAAAAGCGATCAGCAAAAAAACATGTGCAATACTAGTAGAGCCCATCCAAGGAGAAGGCGGTGTAAACGTATCTAACGCCTCCTATCTTAAAGACTTAAAATCACTCTGCAAAAAACATGACCTGCTATTGATATTCGATGAAGTACAAACCGGATTCGGTCGAACCGGAAAATTATTTGCCCACGAACTATTTAAAATCAAGCCGGACATCATGACTCTCGCGAAAGCTTTGGGAGGCGGGATGGCCATAGGTGCCATGGGCGCTACGAATCGAGTAATGAAATCATTCGTGCCCGGAACTCATGCCGCCACATTTGGAGGCAATCCACTTGCCTGCGCGGCAGCTTTAGCGTCCTTAAAAGTCATCACTGGAAAAGGATTTCTAAAAAAGGCTTCAGAAACAAGTGCATACTTTTTTGAATGCCTGCAAAAATTAGCGCATCAACATTCGATAATCAAAGATGTCCGCGGCAAAGGGATGATATTGGCAATGGAACTTGATAAACCGGGAGCCCAGGTTGTTCTCGATTGCATGGAAAAGGGTTTTCTGATCAATTGCATTCAACAAAATGTTTTGCGTTTTCTTCCCCCCTTAAATATTTCCCGCAAAGATATAAACAGCCTCATACCTGTCTTATCTGAAAGCCTACTTCGATTATCAAAAAGTAAAATTTAATTTCGGAATACTTTTATGAAAAAAGACCTCTTATCCATCAACGACTTTAGCCGCGAAGAAGTTCTGACGCTCTTTGAAAAGTCAGCAGACTTAAAAGATAAAAGGAAAAATGGCATAGAGCATCTCCCTTTAAAGGGTAAATCTCTAGGGATGATTTTCAACAAAAATTCCACCCGCACTCGAATTTCTTTCGAGGTTGGAATGTATGAACTTGGAGGACAAGCTCTTTTTCTAACCGGAGACCAACTGCAACTAAATCGCGGGGAAACACTGAAAGATTCCGCGCAAGTCCTCTCCCGCTATCTGAATGGAATTTTAATCCGCACTCATGGTCATCAGGAAGTTATTGACCTGGCCGAGCATGCGACCATACCTGTCATCAATGGACTCACAGATTTAAATCACCCTGTCCAGATTCTTGCTGACATTTTCACGATTAAAGAAAAATTAGGAAAAATAGAAAACATAAAAATAGCTTATGTAGGTGACTGCAACAATGTAACCTATTCCTGGATGACAGGAGCATCATTGATGGGAATGGAATTGGCTATCGCCTGTCCTCCCGAATTCAAACCTGATTCATTACCAGCCCTTAGCGGAAATGGAAAAGTTGAATTTATCGAAGATCCATTAAATGCTGTAAAAGATGCCGATATCATTTACACCGATGTTTGGATAAGCATGGGCGATACCGGCGACTTGGAGAAAAAAGAAAAAATTCTGACCCCCTACCAGATCAATCAGAAACTGTTAGATGCCACCGGAAAGAAATCATTAGTTATGCATTGTCTGCCGGCTCACCGTGGTATGGAAATTACATCTGAAGTTCTAGATGGAAAAGATTCTATTGTTTTTGATCAGGCAGAGAACAGGCTGCATGTACAAAAAGCAATTCTTGAAACATTGTTATCCTAGCCAAATCAATGGTATAGTTGCAGCTCTTCAAACAAAAAACAATAATAACGAACGCGAAGACCGCAATGAACTTTTGGAATTTATCCACATTTCCTTCTAATATTCATTTTACCCGTCTTGCATTCACCCTCTTCTTAATTCTTTTTGTTTCACTTCCCGTCTCTTCTTTTTCAGAGGAAACCAATTTAAAGCTTCAGCGGCACCTGATTTTAATCACCAAGAAAACGATTGTTCTTGAGAAAGAAATTGATGCCCTTAGAAAAAAATCCGAAACCAAAGAAAATCTTCAAAAAATAATCGACCTGCAAACACAGATTGACCGTTTAACTCTGAACTTCGACTCCAGAGCAACCAGCTTGTCACTGGAAGACAGTTCTTTAAATAAAAAAGAAAAATCTCCATGGACCAAGCAGCTAGAAGACATTACCGCACCTCTTCTTCAAGCAATCCGTGACCTGACCGAAAAACCACGCAAAGTTGACGCTCTGAAAAAAAGAATTAGTTCTTTAGAAAACACTCTAGCCATCCATAGGGAAGCTTCCAAAAACCTGGTTGAGCTTGAAAGCATGAGTAAAGAGTTAGAAAACTCTTCCATCCCCGAAAACAAACGTTACCTTTCCAGGCTAACTTTACTGAACAACAAATATGACCCTGAGTTAACTCGGCTGAATCTCGAAGAAGCCAAAAAAGATTTGAAGGAGATTCTCTCCTCGGATGAGTCACTATTTGATTCTGCTAAAAACCAGGTCAAAGATTTTTTTAAAAATAGAGGTAAAAATTTACTAATAACACTTGCCGCTTTTTCTGGCCTCTGGTGGCTGCTCAGTCGCCTTCGAAAATGGATTTTACGGTTGAATCTATTTTCCCAGCTGAGCCCTGCATTCGGAAAGCTTTTTAGCGCCGCCTATAATATTTTTATTCTCATAGTCTGTTTAATCGTAGGACTTGCGTGTTTGTATTTTTTCAATGACTGGCTTTTGATCAGCCTCATCGTTATGATTCTTGTACTTGTTGCGTGGACTTCGCGACAATACCTTCCCACTTTTCTCCAGGAAATAAAATTGATCGTCAACCTGGGTACTGTTCGTGAAGGTGAAAGATTAATCTGGAATGGTGTTCCCTGGCTGGTACGAGACATAGGCTTAAGCGCAATCCTGATCAATGAAAATCTGGAAGGTGGAGAGCTAAGACTCCCCGTTCGAAATTTAATCGACAAGCATTCACGACCCGCAGTAGAAGGAGAACCCTGGTTTCCCACTAAAGTAGGAGACTGGGTTATTCTGAATGATAGTTCTTATGGATGCGTAAAACATCAGACCCTTGAGCAAGTCATCCTGAGTATGAAAGGCGATTCGTTGAAATATTATTCAACTAATGATTTTCTCAATCTATCTCCTCTGAATATTTCAACTGGTTTTCGTTACTGCATAGAGTTTGGTCTCGACTATAAAATTCAAGATAGAATTTGCGAAGAAATTCCCACACTCATTGAAAACGGATTAATAAATACTCTTTCAAAATATTTTGAAGGCGATTCTCCAGATTTCACCTTTTTAGAAGTTCGGTTTGACAACCCAGCAGCCAGCTCACTGAATCTGATGGTCATCATCCACGCAAACGGAAAATGTGCCGACCGCTACGAAGAAAATCGACGAGAAATTCAAACTGCCCTGGTTCAAATCTGCAACGATAACAATCTAACGATTCCCTTCAGCCAACTCACTGTCAATATGGCTGACAACCCACCCACTACTGAATAAAATAAAGTGATTAAATTCGAAGTTTTAAAGAAACACAGTCACTCCTCTGCACGACTGGGAGTTCTGACAACGCCACACGGAAAAATCAATACCCCATGTTTTATGCCCGTTGGTACTCAGGCAACCGTAAAAGCCCTGACAACAGAAAATCTGCAGGACATCGGAGCTCAAATCATTCTCGGAAACACCTATCATCTTTACTTGAGACCTGGACATGAGTTGATTCAGTCCCTCGGTGGACTCCATAAGTTTATGAACTGGCACCACCCTATACTTACAGACAGCGGTGGTTATCAGGTTTTCAGCATGAATAAGCTGACAAAGGTAACAGAAGATGGAGTGAACTTTAAATCACATATTGATGGTTCCAACCACTTTATAACTCCGGAAAAGGCTATAGAAATACAACAAGCATTGGGCGCAGATATCA
>JAJDAW010000066.1 GCA_029261635.1 Nitrospinaceae bacterium | reverse complement strand
AATTACTGGATGTGACCGATGGTGAGAAAGTGTTGGTTCAATATCAAGGTGCCTGCGGCAGTTGCGGGTCTTCCCTTGGCGCGACTTTGTCCTTTATGGAATCAACATTACGCAAACATATTTACAACGATATTAACGTTGTTCCACAGGTGTAACCTGGAGAAATAAAATGAGTGACGAGCAAAATTCC
The DNA here is from genome assembly GCA_029261635.1 of Nitrospinaceae bacterium. Lineage (GTDB taxonomy): Bacteria > Nitrospinota > Nitrospinia > Nitrospinales > VA-1 > UBA8687. The sequence continues at coordinate 10,272 of JAJDAW010000066.1, read as the reverse complement.
GTCTCCGATTTACTGGAAGATAATCAATATAAATATGGGTTCACGACAGATGTAGAGTCTGACACCTTTGCCAAAGGTCTCAACGAAGATGTTGTGCGGGCCATTTCAAAAAAGAAGAATGAGCCTGAGTTCATGCTCAATTTTCGGCTCAAAGCTTTTGAAAAATGGAAAACCATGACGGAACCGGCGTGGCCAAATGTGCATTACCCTCCTATCGATTTTCAGGATATTTCATACTATTCCGAGCCGAAAAAGAAGAAAGTACTTGAAAGCCTGGATGAAGTTGATCCAGAAGTCATGCGTACTTTTGAAAAATTGGGGATACCTCTCGATGAGCAGAAAAAACTGGCTAACGTAGCCGTTGATGCTGTTTTTGATAGTGTCAGTGTTGCCACTACCCATAAGAAAAAGTTGATGGAGCAGGGAATCATTTTCTGCCCGATTTCAGAAGCTCTTCAGGATTACCCTGAGTTGGTTGAGGAGTATCTCGGCACGGTTGTACCGGTGGGTGACAATTATTACGCGGCTCTCAATAGCGCTGTGTTCACCGATGGTTCGTTCGTCTATATTCCACCCGACACCATTAGTCCGATGGAAATTTCCACTTATTTTCGCATTAACACCGAAGAAACCGGGCAATTCGAGCGCACGCTTATCATCTGTGCTGAAAACAGTTATGTGTCTTACCTGGAAGGGTGTACAGCGCCACAATTTGACACCAACCAGCTGCACGCAGCAGTTGTAGAATTGGTGACCCTTGATAATGCTGAAATTAAATACAGCACTGTACAAAACTGGTACGCAGGCGATAAGGAAACAGGAAAAGGTGGTATTTATAATTTCGTGACCAAACGTGGGAAATGTGCGGGTGAGAATTCCAAGATTTCATGGACTCAAGTTGAAACGGGATCTGCAATCACATGGAAATATCCCAGTTGTATTTTACAGGGAGACAATTCCAGCGGTGAATTTTATTCTGTCGCCCTCACCAACGGACATATGCAGGCTGATACCGGAACCAAGATGATTCATATTGGCAAAAACACGCGTTCCAGCATTATATCCAAGGGTATTTCAGCAGACGTATCCAGTAACAGTTACCGCGGTCAGGTAAAAATTGGTAAAAATGCCACCAATGCAAGAAATTACAGCCAATGCGATAGTATGCTGGTAGGTGACAAAAGTAGCGCACATACCTTCCCTTATATAGAAACAGCCAATAGCTCGGTGCAGGTGGAACATGAAGCAGCGACCTCAAAAATAAGTGAGGATCAATTGTTCTATTTCGAGTCAAGAGGGATCTCCAGGGAAAATGCAATCGAAGCGGTCATCAGTGGATTCTGCAAAGATGTTTTCAAGCAGTTGCCCATGGAGTTCGCTGTAGAAGCGCAGAAGCTGTTGACACTGAAACTGGAAGACAGTGTGGGCTGATCAGGGCTACTGTAAGAGTGCTAGGAAATAAATACGGGTTGATGTGTTGTTTTAAAGATATCGACCTTTCTCCACCGGGCGTGGCCCGGTTTTTTTATTTGTTTATTTGAGGAATAGATTGAATGCTCGAAATTAAAGATTTGCATGCAGGGGTTGACGGAACTGAAATTGTAAAAGGCATTTCTCTTTCTATAAATAAGGGTGAAGTTCACGCCATTATGGGGCCGAACGGATCAGGAAAAAGCACCTTGGCCAAAATACTTTCAGGTCACCCTGCTTATGAAGCTACATCGGGAGAAATAATTTTTGATGGACAGAATCTCTTGGAAATGGATGCGGAAGAAAGATCGCTGGCTGGTGTTTTTATGGGATTCCAATATCCCGTCGAAGTCCCGGGAGTGAACAACGCTGAGTTTTTGCGGATGGCACACAATGCCAGAAAAGTTAAAGCAGGGGAAGAAGAAGTCGACCCGCTTGACTTTGATGAGCTTCTTTCCGAAAAAATGAAAATGCTTGGAATGGAAAAAAAATATAAAGAGAGAAACCTCAACGATGGATTCTCTGGTGGTGAGAAAAAGAAAAACGAGATACTACAAATGGCCATTCTGGAACCGAAGCTTTCTTTATTAGATGAAACCGATTCTGGACTAGACATCGATGCGTTGCGTATTGTTTCTGAAGGCGTCAACAAACTTCGTAGTGAAAACAACGCGCTCATTTTAATCACTCACTACCAACGTTTATTGGATTATATAAAACCCGATTTTGTTCATGTGCTCAGTCAAGGCAAGATCGTAAAATCGGGAGATAAAGCTTTAGCACTTGAACTCGAATCCCAGGGCTACGACTGGGTGACGACGGCAGATTAAGGAAAAACATGTCCAATACAATTGCAGAACCAACAGAAGAGACAGCTTTTCTTGATCTTCACAAAAAGTTCGCAGCAGAAAATAAGTCAAGCTCTGCTTTGTCGGAAATCCATGAGTCGGCTTTGAGCCGATTCGAAATTCTGGGCTTCCCGCATTCAAAGCACGAAATGTATACCTATGTGAATACGAAGAAATTGGCTGCAACTGCGTTCGCGGTTTCTAAACCTTCTGCAAAAACTGATCTTATAGAAGAACATATTTATTCGGGTTGTGAAAACAGTTGTCTGGTTTTTGTCAATGGTGTGCTTGACCGGTCTCTTTCCAAATTGCAGGCAATAGAATCATCGATAAAAATCTCCTCCCTCGAAGAGAAGAGCGATACCGATACTTTGTTGGCTTCCCTTGAAAATGAGAACGATGTGTTTGCTTGTCTGGCAAATGCGTTTTGTTCTGATGTAACGGTCGTAGAAGTTCCTGATAAGGGTCAAGTGGCTGTTCCTATTCAAGTTTTGTTTGTTTCTACGGGAGACACCTCTCGACCTGTGATGCATTCCCCACGATTGCTATGGAAGGTTGGAAAACTTGCCGAAGTAAAAGTGATTGAAAAGTTTGTTGGGATGCAAGAAGGTTATTTCACCAATATGGTCCAAGACTGGAAAGTGGCAGAAGGTGCAGGGGTGGTTTTGACTCAGGTGCAATCCGATCCGTTCGGTGCGTGGAATTTTCACAAAACCCGTGTCCATCTTAAACGCAATGCCAGGTTTCACTCTGCCAATGCTTCTTCGGGGTCGGTTCTCGTACACAATCATTTTGAAGTGCGACTGGAAGAAGAGGGAGCTGAACTGATTCTAAACGGTGTTAGTGTGCTCGATGGTAAAGAGCAAGTGCATAATTTTATCCGCATTCATCACGAAGCACCGCAATGCGTCAGTCATCAACATTTTAAAAACGTGATCAACGATGAAGGTCGTTCAAGTTTTGATGGCACTGTTATCGTTAATCAGGGTGCGCAGTTGACCAACGCGAATCAGTTGATCAATAACCTGATGCTATCTGATGATTGTCACGCAGATAACAAACCCAATCTAATGATTTTTGCCGATGATGTGAAGTGTGCCCATGGTGCGACCATCGGGCAAATTGACGAAGAACAATTGTTCTATCTGCAAACACGAGGGTTGTCGAAAAAGTTCGCCAAAGAACTGCTTACAAGAAGCTTTGCTGAAAGTATCGTTCAGACGGTTCAGTTTCCCGAAGTCGTGAAAGAACTGAACAATACTTTGCTCAAGAAGCTGGAGGTAGCCAATGTCTGATTCCAATACGGCTGTAAAAGGTAATGCTGTTTTCGATGTCGAAAAAATTCGCAAAGATTTTCCTATCCTGTCTCAAACGGTGCGCGGAAAGCCTTTAATCTATCTCGATAACGGAGCCACTACACACAAACCGCAGCGGGTGATTGATCGTGTGCGTCAGTTCGATGCTGAGGAATATGGCACCGTACGTCGTGGAGCTTATAAACTATGTGAGAACGCCACTCAACTCTATGAGGACGCGAGGAAAAAGGTCGCCGATTTTATGGGTGCGGAAAAACCCGGTGAAATTGTTTTTACCAGTGGAACCACGCAGGCCATTAATCTGGTGGCACATAGTTTTGGTAAACGTTTTATCAATAAAGATGACGAGATCATCATTTCCAATATCGAACATCATGCCAACACGGTACCTTGGCAGGTTCTTTGTGAAGAACGCGGCGCGAAGCTTAAAGTCATTCCTGTTGACGATACGGGTGAACTGGTTATGGAAGAATATGAAAAACTGCTTTCGAGCAAAACTCGTATGGTGGCGGTCAATCATGTCTCAAACGCGTTGGGTACAGTCAACCCTGTGAAGGAAATTACAGATAAAGCGCATGCGGTTGGAGCAAAGGTTTTAATAGACGGCGCGCAAAGCACACCGCATATGAAACTGAATGTTCAGGATATTGGTTGTGACTTCTATACATTTTCTGGACATAAAATGTACGCACCCAGTGGCATCGGCGGAGTTTACGGTAAAATGGATCTCTGGGAAGAGATGCCGCCTTACGTGACAGGGGGCGATATGATTTTGCAGGTCACGCTAGAAAAAACCACTTATGCAAAACCCCCGGCAAGGTTCGAGGCAGGCACCCCGCCCATCACTCAAGTGATTGGTTTGGGGGAAGCCATTGACTATCTCAATGAAATTGGGATGGACAATATTGCCGCTTACGAAAACAGCTTGCTCGAATATGGCACTGCATTATTAAATGATATTGAAGGAGTTCGCATCATCGGAAATGCTCGCGAAAAAGCGAGCCTCATTTCTTTTCATATAGAAGGTGAGAACCCCAATGACGGGCATCCGCATGATGTCGTGAGTTGGTTGGATCAAGACGGCATAGCCTGCCGAGGTGGACATCACTGTGCGCAACCCACAATGATTCGCTATGGTCTCCCTGCTACCACTCGGGCTTCGATGGCGTTTTACAATAAAACCGAAGAGCTGGATGCCCTGGCCGAAAGCCTTAAAAAGGGTTTCCCTTATGGCTTTGTGGTTTTGTGATTGAATTTTTGATAAAAGAACTTTCCCATGTCATACGATAAAGAACTCTACCAGCAAGTCATTCTTGACCATAACCGCAAGCCTCGCAACTTTCATGAAATAGAGGGTGCCAGTCATTCCTGTCATGGTGTCAATCCACTTTGCGGCGATGATATAACCGTCTACCTGAATTTGGATAAAGATGATGTGATTCAGGATGTGAGCTTCCTGGGTTCGGGCTGCGCCATTTCTAAGGCCAGTACTTCCCTAATGACGACATTTATTAAAGGCAAGAAAGTTGACGCAGCCAGAAAAATCAAAGAAGAATTTCATAAAATGATTCTTGGGGAAATGGATCCTGAAAATGAGGAGCATAGTCTGTGTAAACTGTCCCTCTTTATGGGAATTCTTGACTTACCTTCCCGCGCAAAATGCGCCACCCTTGCCTGGCATACCCTCGTCGGTGCTTTGGATAAAAAGAACGAAGGAATCAGCACCGAATAGGGAGAATACGGAGTTCTTTTGTCCCCTCTCCAAAATACACTCGATACACAAACGCGACCCGCTAAACTATTCAAGTCTCTTGATGATGACAACCTGCTTTGCACTGCATGTGGTCACCTTTGCAAGCTACGCCCCGGTCAACGTGGCGTTTGCAAAGTGCGATTCAACTCCGATGGAACTCTTCTCGTTCCCTGGCAGTATGTGGCCGGACTTCAAAATGATCCTATAGAAAAGAAACCTTTTTTTCATGCCCTTCCGGGAAGCCGCGCTTTAAGTTTTGGAATGTTGGGATGCGACTTCCACTGTGCCTATTGCCAGAACTGGTTCACCTCGCAAAGCCTGAGGGATGATACTTCGACTATTAGTTCGACTCCTGTTTCCGCAAAAGATATTTGTGACAGGGCGAATGGTGCAAAAGTGGTAGTGTCGACTTACAACGAACCTTTGATCACCAGTGAATGGGCGGTGGAAGTTTTTAAGGAAGCGAAACAGAGAAAATTATGGACCGCCTATGTTTCGAACGGACATGGAACGCCCGAGGTGCTGGAATATATCGGTCCCTGGCTCGACTTGATGAAGATAGATTTGAAAAGTTTTTCACCTAAGGAATACCGCCGACTCGGTGGCAATCTGGATGCGGTACTGGAAACGATACAAACGATACACGGGATGGGAATTTGGCTGGAACTCGTCACCTTGCTGATTCCTGACTACAACGACTCGGATGAAGAACTATCGAAAATCGCAGAATTCATCGCGGGAGTTTCAAAAGATATTCCCTGGCATGTGACGGCCTTCCATCCAGATTATAAAATGACCGACCGAAAAAGGACACCGGTGGAAACTATATTGCGTGCATATCAGCATGGAAAAAACGCCGGCCTTTCTTTTGTCTATGCGGGTAACCTGCCAGGTAAAGTGCAAAATACAGAAAACACTTATTGCCCACATTGCCAGCGACTTTTAATTGAAAGAGTGGGGTTCCGAGTCGTTTCAAATCACTTGAAAGAAGATCGCTGTCCAGATTGCCAAAGCCGGATACCGGGGCGTTGGATTAAATCTTCTTAATAAACATTATTACTTATAAAGCGATTTTAACTTGATTCTGATATGAAATTTACAGGACTGTGATAGCCGGGAGGTTGCACAGCCGATAAGGTAGGTGTATGATAAATAAAGGATTATTTGAATATGATTTTGAACTATAGACAAATGGGAGATATAAAGATGGTGGGTCTCAAACCAGTGAAGCTAATGGTTGTTTTTCTTTCTTTAATTTTAAGCGGTGTATTTTTTACAGGAACCGTTCTGGCAAAACCTGATGAGGGAAAAGGCACCTCACAAAAGTGGGCTGTTGTGAACGGGTTCCGGTCAGCTCAGTTTGGTATGAGCGAGCGAGATGTAATTAAAGCGATCAAGAATGATTTTGGGTTAGGAAAAAAACAGGTTTCCCGAAAAGTTCATCCGAATGAAAAAACCGTTACACTGGGCATCGAGGTTAAAAAACTTTTACCAGAAAGCGGAACCGCAAAGATTTTTTATATCATGGGTTACAAATCCAAGCGTTTGATTCACATCAATGTCATTTGGGGAAAACCGGTTACGAAAAACCCGGACGCAGAATCCGTGGTTGCAACCGCGAACCAATTGCGCAATCATTTCGCTCAGAAAAAATATCAGAAAGAAGGGTTTGCTCTTAACGCACAACTCGGCGAGGGAGTCATTCTAGTTTTTCAAGGTAAGGATCGAAAAGGCAGGGCCGCAAGATTATTGTTGAGCAACCCGAAAGCAGAAAAAGATAAAAAAGCAGGTGAAGATATTGCTCTCACTCTTTCCTATATCGAAAAACCACAAGATCCGGATGTGTTCCGAATTAAAGATGGGGATTTTTAAATAATTTCTTATTCTTAACTGCTTGATTTTGTTTGGCTTAGATTGTCCCCTTCCTGGGTTTTGGAAGGGGATTTTTTTTGCACGCGAATAAAGGTTATAATCCTAGGTTTTATTTGTAAATGCTTAAATGGGGAGACTTTTCCCCTTTATTTTTAATTAGACCAAAGAATTATGGCAGTGCAAAAAAATCATAATACCCTGTTTTATTACGTTACCTTTGTTCTCGGTTGCGTTGCCGTTCTTTTGTCTGCAGTGAATGGAAACTGCCAATCCACCGATCCCGGTATCCTTGAAAAGCAACTTCGGCAATCACGCCCAGAATTTGCCCCCCCCCCTCCGGAAATAGTTCCTGACATCAAAGTTGAAGATAGCCGTGAACTGGTTGATGCAGGGGCGGGGCCGACATTTTTTGTCCGTGAAATTAAAATCACAGGAAATACATTAATTAGCACGGAAGATCTCGCGCCGCTTTTAGATGTTGGAGAAGGCGAAGATATGACTTTGGGGATTCTCACTTTGTACGCCAATGAAGTAACGGCCGCTTACGCAGTGCAAGGATATTTTTTAGCGAGGTCGTTTATTCCCGCGCAGGAAATTGAAAATGGTGTGGTCACCATGCAGATTGTGGAAGGGAAATTGGGGAAGATTAAAGTAGCGGGTAACAAAACCATTGCCTCCGAACAATTCACCGAGAGAATGGTTTCTCTTCGTGATGAAGAAGTTTTAAACGAGTCGGCTTTGGAAAGAGTTTTGTTGGAATTGAACAGTCTGATGGGGGTAACCGTGAAGTCTGTGCTACGGCCAGGAGAGCTGCCCGGTACAACGGATCTGGTTCTCCAGGTTGCCGAAACTCGACCCTACACCGTCAGTGTGGATGCGGATAATTTTGGTTCCCGCTTTACTGGGCCGATCCGAATTGGGGCCACCGCTACAGTTGGTAACTTGTTTAAACTTGGCGACCAGTTTTCTTTCCGCGTGGTTCAGTCAGAAGATGGGCAGGACTTTTTTAATCCTTCCTTTTTGTTTCCCGTATCCAATCGTGGAACCACGTTAAAAGTTTCGTTCACGCATTCGGAGCAAAACCTGGGACAAGAACTTGCGGTTCTTAGTTCAGGGGGATCTTCGCAAATTTTTTCTGTGGAAGCGAAGCATCCATTACACCGTTCCAGAACGGCAAGCCTTTTTGTCAAAGGTGGAATGGAAGCAAGAAATTATACGAACAAACAAAGAGAGATAAAAACCAGCGATGACCGATTGTTTGATGTTTATCTCGGAGTCGGAGGGAATTATAGCGACCCGTTCAAGGGGAGGAACTTTTTCGATTTCACGGTTAAAACCGGGTTTTCCGAAACGGATACGGGAGGGCATCTCAACTCCAGAACCAAAGGGCAAGGCGATGTAACCGTTTTCACCAGCAGCCTGACCCGTTATCAGAATGCAAGTATCCTCCATAAAAAAATTCCAGGTTATTTCATAATGAAGGCGGGCGGACAGTTCGCTTCCGCCAGAGTGTTGTCTCCCGACCAGACTGCCATTGGCGGTTCGGGCACGGTGCGCGGTTACCCCATTTCGGAGAATTCCGGTGACCACGGTTACACTTTTTCATTGGAATACAATATGCCCTGGCCGTGGAAGCTCCCGGTTGCTAATAAAGGTTGGCCTTCATTCGATAAAATGGTCACGCTGCTTGCGTTCATCGATCACGGCAAAGTTTTTGTAGAAGATAATGAGCCGGGAGAAAGACATCGAGCCCTTACAGGGGCGGGGATGGGATTCAAGATCAATATCCCTAAAAAGGATGAAACTTCTGTATCGACTAGTTTTTCGCTGACATGGGGGGTACCCGTTATGCACAAAATACCTCCCTCGGATAGCAGTTTCGGAACGCTCTTATTAAGTGGGTTGGTCAGCTTTTAAATTTTATGAAAACAGGTTTTGAGCCACGAATTTTAGCTTTCCTAGCTTTAAAACCTTACCCAAAAAAAGTTTTCACAATTGTGACATTTGAAAATCCTTGTATAAACGCAACTAACTGAAACTAAAAGATTTTGATGTGTAACTCTATTGTGAAAACTTTTGACCTAACATACAATTGCAGTGCTCATTTCATTGAGAGGGCGTTTATTAAATGCAACGGTAAAATGGCTTCTGGGGAGAAAAGGCATGCCAATAAAAATTAGAAACGGATTATTTCTATGTTTTCTAATGGGGTTATTTTTCCCTCTGCAATCTTGGGCGCAGGAAAAACCGATTGGAAAAATCATTGGCCTCAGGGGTTTCGTTGAAATCTTAGTCAGCGAACCTGTAGCTCAGGTTCAAAAGGGTGAAGTTCAAAAAGTCGCCGCAGAAGTCTGGCAACAGATAAAAAAGAATCAGCCCGTCTACATAAAAGATACCTTCCGCACGGGAAGAAAAAGCCGCCTGAAAATTCTCTTTGAAGATAAAAGTCTGATGGCCTTAGGGCCTAGGACAAAGATGTCCGTCGAATCCTATTTGTTCAAACCCGAAGACAAATTACGCCAAGGGGTCATCAACGTGGCGCATGGTCTTTCCATGTACATCGTTAATAAATCACAAAAGAATAAAAAATCTTCCTTCCGCATTGTATCGCCCACCGGCAACCTGGCAGCCCGAGGTACTCAGGGTTATGTCAGTGCCAGTAAAGATAAAATGCTCATCGCCAATCAGGCAGGCACCGTGCTTATCAGTAACAGTGACCCCAATGTGGGTTCGGAACGAAAGTCTAACTGGTCTGGTTTCGAACCTGTTTTCTCAACCGTTGCCTACAGTGAAGAGGTGGACTTTTTTGCGCAGTTACCGGGAGGCAACGAAGTTCCTTTAGGGGCGATGATGCAAGGAACGATTCCTCTGGGAGGGTTTCCAACGTCTGCACCCATGAGCCCAGGAACACTTCTAGCTGTTCAGAATCTGGTGCTGGCACCCATTGGACCCAGTGGTGCCTTAAAGGCATTGATCAAGGTTCAAACAGGAGGACCCGCAGGGGAAGGCGATG
>JAJDAW010000065.1 GCA_029261635.1 Nitrospinaceae bacterium | reverse complement strand
GAGAATGGAAAGGGTACCAAAAAAGTCAGAGACCTCATCAGCTTCAATCAAGAAGAAACTAAAAAACTAAAAGCTGAAGTAAAAGCAGCCCAAGAGGAAACAGAGGTACAAAGAAATGAAGCCTCAGCGGCTCGACTCGCAAAACATGCCGGCGTAGAGGCTGGAAAAAAGGAAAAAGAAGAGGAAGAAGCCGAACTTACCAAACAAGTTGAGGAAAAACTTGGCAAAAAGATGGCTTCCAAAATGGAGGAGCTTGGAAAGCGAGCTGAGTCATTAAAAGAAAAAATTGAACTGGAAAAGAAGTCTAATAAAAAAACTCAGAGAGAACGTGATGTTCTGATGAAAGAATTAAAACGGCTTCGGGAAGATACCGGAACGGTCGATAATCTCAAGAAAAAATTAGAACAACTGAAAAAAGAATTAAATATCGCAAAAAAAACCTCTACTTCATCGGGTGTGGTAACTGAAGATATTGTTAAAGAAAAAGACACCCTAATCAAGAAATATGAGGATATGCTCTATGGTGGTTTGGATGCGGGGGAAGACGGCATGCTACCCTCTGAAATCATTCAGGAGCTGAAAGAAGAGGTAGACGATCTGGAAAAAGAACGGCGAACGATGATCGTTGAACTCGAGATGTTAAAGGAAGATAATGCCGAGATGGATATGAAGATCACCCTGCTCGAAGATGAAAAGAGCCGGGGAGGTAAAGGAGGAGGCGACGAAAGTGGTTTCAGTGGAATCGAGAGCCGATCGGCACAAGCTTCCGAATTCTCTTCCGGACTGGAGAACTTTCTAATCACCTATTCGGACATGGTCACACTCTTACTGGTTATCTTTGTTTTGATGTTTACCGTATCCAAAATGGATGAAAATAAATTTGCTGAAGCTCTTTCATCGTTTCAAACAAAAAGAATGCGCATTGAGAGCGTCAATGTGAGATTGGATAAAGATGAGTTAAAAATGCTGCAACGTGTTCGCGAACTGGTCAAAGACAATGTCGATGCAGAAAGTCTGGTGCGAAGCGACACGCGAACGATTCTTCACCGACTTCCCACATCCGACCTATTTGCTCCGGGCGAAGCATTCTTTAACGAAGGTGCAGAAGAACTCATTATCGAAACTATTCAAGAGGACATGAAAGAAGGGGTTAAACAGCTATTGATCGATGGACATACAGACAATGTAGCTATGAAAAGTGCCAAATTCCCATCTAACTGGGAACTCTCTGCGGCAAGAGCATCGAAAGTTGCACGCTTTATAATCGATAAAATGCGATTTCCTCCAGACAGGATAGTAGTAACGGGTTATGGAGAGTTTCGTCCGTTGTTAGAAAATACGAACGATGATAATCGCGCTGCAAATCGCCGTGTGGAAATAAAAATACTTAAAGCTATTGAGGTCGCGAAGAAAGAAGCACAGGGTGCTGGTGGACAGGCAGGGGGTGGTGCCTTAGGTGGAAAACTGTCAGGAGGAGCAAAAGCAAGTGATTCATCAAGTGCTCCCAAACAGAACAAATAGTATTTTGCTTTTTATTTAATTAATAAAAAAGAATTATAATATCTAGCTGAATTCAGTTAGACGATTTTATAACAGGCAAGGAAAAAATGGATATCCCTGAAAACACACAAGAAGAAAATATAGAATCGGCTCCTTCAAAGGTTGCAACACCCGAGAGCCCACCCATCAATATTCCCGAGGAACAAATTAAAAAAGCTAGAAAAAAGTTTGAGAAATCTGATACGGAAGCTCTTCATGACAACCGCCAATCGTTTCTAAAATTCAACAGGTTTAAAATCCATCGCAATCTAGTCACTCTTTCTGAAATTGACCAAACCATTTTCCTCATCATCCCAAGGCTATTGCATGTCCATCAAGAAGGCCTACCTGGCTATTTTGAGGGCAACCCACCCTGCGGAATACACAACTTTAACCTCGATCAGGAAGCACAATATGCATTGGAGAAAATGTTTCCCGATGTCATTCTTCGCAGAAACATAGACTTAAACCCAGTTATTCATACCGCTCTCCTTATGGGAAGTGTGGGGTCCATCGCGCAAACCAAAAAGTCTGATCTCGACTATACCCTCTTAATAAACAAAAGCGACTTCACTGAAGAAAGCATGAAGCTTTTTCAGAAAAAGCTAAATCTTATTGAGACGTGGACTTGGGATAATTACAATTTAGAAACTCATTTTTTTATAAATGATTCCCAAGAAGTAAAAAATAATATCTTCGGTGAAAGTGATAGTGAAAGCACGGGGTCAGCACTCGCCAAACTGCTGAAAGAGGAAATGTATAGAACCATGATTATCGTTGCGGGAAAAATTCCTTTCTGGCTAATTTCTCCCGTTGATTCCGATGATGACAAATACGACAATCTATATCAGGAATTACAAAATGGGAACACGCTGTTAAAACAAGAAGAGTTCATCGACATGGGAAATGTTGATGATATATCCCAGGGAGAATACTTTGGTGGTGCTATATGGGCATTAATCAAATCTTTCAAATCTCCTTTCAAAACACTTATGAAAATGGGAATACTAGAAGAGTATATGTTTGGAAATACCAAATCTAATCTTCTATGCCACCAAGTAAAAGACAAATATTTTAACGATGTCCCTTTTTTAGATATAGATCCCTACTTGGTAATGTTCGAACGTGTTCAACAGTTCTTCAAAGAAACAAAAGATGAAGAGGCTGTGGATGCCTTAAGACACGCTTTTTATCTTAAAGTGGGTACTCAGATTGAGCCGGATGAATTGGAAAAAGGTAGCAAAATCTGGAGAAAAAGTACTCTGATAAAAATGTTGAAAGAATGGGAATGGGATGCGGAAAAACTAGAGCGTCTCAACGATTACTCCAACTGGCAAATGATGCATAAAGTTGATCTGGGAAACAGGATTAATAAAATCCTGATGGCTTCTTACAAAAATATTTCGGAAAAGAACAAAACTCTAGACCCAAGTGAAAGTTTGATCACCGAAAAAGACACCCATCTTCTCGGCCGAAAACTGTTTAGCTTCTATAGAACCGCTCCTAATAAAGTAGATAACCTCGGCGCACTGGTGGATGGAAAAACCGCCGAAACGGAATTAACATTTCTACTGGAACAAAAAACTTCACGCGACAAGGCCACATGGTATCTGATTCGAGGAAAAACCAGGGCATTTCTGGAACAAATAGAAGACGATGATATCATCAAAAAATCCAGCACACTTCCATTTTTAATGGCATTCACGGTTTTCAACAATCTCTATAATGAAGGCACGCAAATTATGTTAAGAGCTGAGGGGGGAGCTATGAAAGAAAGCGATCTAGAAGTTTTACTAGATCAATTGAGGCAATTTATTGCTTCCGTTAATATAGCTGCCTTGTCAAATGAAGATTTGCTCGATGATGCCAAAGTCAACCAACTGTTTATGCTGATTGACTTTGGTACTCCTCCACCGCCGGAAATAACGATGGGAAATATCAGTGATTGTAAAAATAATGACGAATTAAACAAGTTTATAACCCGACGAATAGACAGAATAAAAAGTATCACAACAACCTATCTTACTTCATGGGGCGAGCTATTTTGTAAAACATATTCTGGTTTAAACTGTATGGCCCGATGTATTGGCGAATTGACCCCTCAATTGACACCTGAGAAAGTGAACAAGGCTGATTTCCTTAAGGTTTATATTCCCAGCGGCCGAAAAGAATTACTACAAATAGCTTGGCTGAACAATTACATTATCCGTTCACTGATGATAAAGTCCGCAGCTCAATCAGAAAAGGTTGCAAGCTAATTAAGATCATAATTTAAGGTATTCATAGCAGTATGGCTACAGCAACACAAGACGCAGCAGTCGCCGACGCAGCAGGACAGGAGGAGCGTCAAGACGACACAGGAATAGATACGGGCACTTTGATGGGTGTGCTTGCAGGCACATTCCTAATTGTTATCGCTATTATACGCGGTGGAGATGCCGCGATATTTGTCAATATTAATTCGCTTTTGATTGTTATAGGGGGAGTGGTGGCAACCGGTTTTATCGCCTTCCCTTCAGACAAACTTGTCGGAATGGTGCCTATCCTCCGGAACGCCTTTAAACCTGGAATTTACGAGCCTGGAGACTATGTCGATGACATTATGAGACTGGCATCCAGATATCGCTCAGGCGGAATGAAACAGCTAGAAAATGAAGAAGCTAAACTGGACAATCGGTTTTTAAAAAATGGTATCGCCATGATCGTTGACGGATACAATGCAAAAGAAATTCACGAGCTTATGGAAAGAGAACTCAACTCCATGATGGACCGTCACAACGCAGGGCAAAAAGTTCTTCGTTTCATGGCTGTTCAATCTCCTGTATTCGGAATGGCAGGCACACTCATTGGTCTTATACAAATGTTGATGCATATTGATGACCCATCCACCATTGGACCTGCTCTGGCTACGGCATTGATCACAACTTTTTATGGCTTGATTCTAGCCAATCTTTTATTGACCCCTTTAGCGACAAAGTTAAGCCATAGGACAGAGTCCGAGGGAACATTATTTCGTGCAATAAGAGTAGGTGTCATGGGTATTCATGACCGGGTAAATCCACAAAGAATTCAGCGCAACATGAACGCCCTTCTTCCACCATCAGAACAGAGAGAATAAATTTAAATGTCAAATGTAGACGAAATTATTTCTTTAGTCCTAAAAGAACCCAAGCAGGATGGGGGCGATTTTAGCGGATTCGACCTGAAAGGGGTGAGTCTGAATGGAGCCAGCTTTGTCTTTGCCACGCTGATGGAAACGGTCATGGAAGAAGCTGAACTGCGTGATATAGATTTTTCCCAGGCTACTCTGGATTCCAGTTCCTTCAAAAATGCAAAAATTAAAAACGTCAATTTTTCAAGCGCAAATCTCGAAGGCGTAACTTTTGAAGAAGCAACCCTCATGGGTTGCAACTTTAAAAATGCAAACCTTAGCAACTGTGATTTTTCTCAGGCAAAGCTAGATGATTGCGACTTCCAAGGAACCAATCTGGGTCATTCAAGCTTCTATTCCACGACAATTGATAATTGTAACTTTGCATTTTCAAGAATGCTGTACGCCTTCCTCAAGCAAGTCATCATCTCGAAATGTCGATTCGGCGGTGTCAACGCCAGAGGCTCGGATCTAAGCTTTTCAAAAATGACCGAAGTAGATATGAAAGGCGCAATTTTAAAATATGCCGACCTAAACTCTAGCACGCTAATAGATGTCAACATGACCAATTCAAACCTGATAGGTGCAGATTTGAAAGATGCGCAATGTGCTGGTGTGCAATGGGAAGAAGTAAATCTTGAAGGCTCTGATCTCACCTATGCAAACTTCGAAGGTGCAAATTTCAAAAATGCGTTTCTACTCGAAGCAAATTTGCACGGAACTAATTTCACCAAAGCAAATTTATCTGACGCATATCTCGTCGATGCAAATCTCGCCAAGGCCATTACCAAAGACGCAAACTTAGAAAATACTATCCTCGCCTAAGCGACGAAACAATTCTACCTGTAAAGCCAAACTTAAAACCCAGCTAATATTCAGCCATTGTTAATGGTGATGTCCACCTTCGCCATGCGCATGGCCATGGGTCAATTCTTCCTGAGTGGCATCGCGAACTGCAGTAATTTCGATAGAGAAATGCAAAGTTTCTCCTGCCAGAGGATGGTTGCCATCCACATGAATTTTATCCCCTACCACCGCTTTAACAGTAAAAACGGTTTTAGTACCACCATCTCCCTGACCTTCAAATTGCATTCCAGGTTGAATATCAGCATCTTCCGGAAAATTGGCTCGATCAACTTCAATCTTTAACTGCGGGTTTAAATCACCGTAACCTTCAGCAGGGGTAACCGTGACGTCCTTTTTATCTCCAACTGCCAATCCTTCCAGTTCTTTTTCCAATCCCGGGACCATTTGCCCGTTACCATGCAAATAAGCGAACGGTTTATCCTTATCAGCTCGGTCCAATTCATCTCCATTCGCATTTTTAAGACAATAGCTCAAGCTAACAACAGAATTTTTCTTAACCATGGATCATCCTTTCAAAAATAAAACTAAATTAATGGGATATTTTTATTACCTTGATCTGAAAAGTCAAAGCCTTTCCAGCCAGTGGGTGATTCAAATCTAAAATAATATACTCGGGGGTAACCTCGGTAATCAATGCTTGCATCTGCCGTCCTTGAGGGGTCCCCATTACAAGACTCATTCCTACTTCCGGCTCTCTATCTTGAGGTATTTCTTTTCTGGAAACTTTTTTAATCAACTTCGGATTCGGCTCGCCATAGGCTTCAGCAGGGGCAATGGTAAATTTCTTTTCCTCACCTAGTTTCATTCCCGTAACGGCTTTATCAAACCCAGGAATCACACGACCTCCGCCGACTTCAAACTCCAGAGGTTTATCATGTTTGCTGGACGCGTCAAACACAGTTCCATCATCCAACATCCCCGTGTATTCGAGAGTTACCTTATCTCCCTTTATAGCACCCGCCGCCTCCAAATTCTGAATTGCCACACCAAACACAGAGACTAAAACCGCAAGAACAATTACCTTATACCATCGCATAACATCACCCTTTCAATGATTAGACAGCAAAAAAAACGGTCATCTGAACGATGACCGATAGAATTCAATTAATATGAGATTTTATAATAGCATCTGATTTACTTATAATCCAATTAAGGAATTACATCTTAGAAGAGCATCGAAAACCAACATTTTCAAAAAAATCATTCGGGCTTGCCTCGGTTCTGGAAAACGAGTAGCGATAAGCCTCCAGAAAATAATGTCCTGCCTTCTGAAAACCGTTCCCTCTTAACACTTTAAACACTTTTCCAAAACGAGATTCCTTTCTCGCGTTCCCTGGATAAGGCAGATACCAGTCCAAAGTCCATTCCATAACATTGCCGGATAGACCCATTACTTTGTATGGGCTGGAATCTTCTGGGTACGACGTAATTGGCATTGTTTTCCGATCCCCCTCAATTCCCACATTGGCCTTTCCCTTTATATATTTTTCGCCCCAGGGAAAAGGCAATCCATCAGGTCCACGAGCTGCTTTTTCCCATTGTTCTTCTGTCGGTAATTGTTTGCCATTCCATTGACAATAAGACCATGCCTCCCACCAAGTCACCTGAGTTACGGGGTGATCCCCCTGCCCTTCGGGAAAAGCTCCATCCTGCCAATGCGCTGGAATATCAGTGAACTGGTTCACTTCAAGAAAATGACTGTACTCCGCATTTGTCACTTCATATCGGTCAATATAGTATGCATCTAGGAAAACTTTTCGTTCGGGGTGTTGGTCCAGATAAAGGGGCTTCACCGCTCCAATTTTTTTATGGGTATCCTCTGTATCAACCTTATTGGTCCCCATAATGAATTCCCCAGCGGGAATCAGAACCATTTGATCTGCTTCGTAAGCCTTGCTTTGTGAGTCGCAATCGCTACATCCCCAAAGGAATGACAAACACAGAATGAATGTTGTATAGTTTTTAATATTATTCGAGACCTGAGAAAACGATCATGCTAACAAAACTCCACTACCTATCGCAACAAGTAAGATGGGTCATCTGCATCCTCACCGCTCTCTTTCTGCAATATGGGAACGCTTTGGCCTTTGAAGGTCAGGTTGCAAAAAAAACGACTGGAGAACCCTACCCTCATATTCTAAAGAAAGAAACTTTTACTATAAATACCCGGAATATAAAAGTTCTCAAAGAAAATGGGAACTATCTATGGATCGGGACCAGTAACGGACTGCTTCGCTATGACACTCAAGGCAAAGAAGAAATAGAAGTTTATGACAATACCAACAAACTGCTGAGCAATGGCATTTTCTCAATAGCCATCGACAAAAAGGGCTTGCCCTGGATAGGCACCTATGGCGGTGGACTAAGTCATTTCAATGGGGCCAATTGGGAAAATCACAATACGCCTGATGGATTAAACGACGCTTTCATTTATGACATCCAATTCGAAAAAGATAATATCTGGCTGGCAACCTGGAGTGGCGTAAACTTTTCAAAATGGAATTCTATAGATACCTGGAAAAGTCTTACGGTAGAAAATTCCAACGGAGGCTTGATCGACAACTGGGTCTATGCAGTCGATATAGAAAAGTCAGGCCGCGTCTGGTTTGGTACCGAATCGGGTATTTCCACTTATCACAAGGGAGAATGGAAGTCTTTCAACCATTCAAAGGGACTCGGGGCCTCTTATGAAAAGGTAAAACAGGACAATAAAGCCATTATGTCCTTGTTTCGGGGGCAACATCACGCCACGCAAGCTTCACCTGCCATTCCAAATATTCAGACTGCAGATTACAAACCCAACTATATTGTATCCATGCACCTCGACAAACAAAACCGGTTGTGGATTGGTACCTGGGGAGGCGGACTGAGCTTACTCGACACAAAGAATTTTGCGTTCAGAAACTTCACCACTCAAGAAGGGTTGCCGGGAAATTTTATTCTCGCCCTCGAAGAAGACCATGCAGGAAAATTATGGATTGGCACCAACAATGGGTTGAGCTTGTTTGATGGGAAAACATTCCAGAACTTTTCACGAATCAACGGACTCGAATCAAAATTCATCTTCAGCCTGGAATCGACAAAAGACCACTCTCTATGGATCGGGGGTCACAAAACCCTCACTCGAATCATCATCGACCCTACAACAGGAATTCCTCTAAATATAAACTGAAGTCATTCTTCGATTTGTGCTTTTTGCAAAGTACCGCTGTAATCGATATATACTGATTTCCACTCTGTGAAAGTTTCCAAAGCAACGGTTCCCGCCTCGCGATGTCCATTTCCCGTTCCCTTTGTTCCTCCAAAAGGCAGTTGAATCTCCGCTCCTATGGTGGAGGAGTTAATATAAGTAATTCCTGTATCCAGATTTTCTATGGCTTTAAACGCGGAATTGACATTTTGTGTGTAAATTGCCGATGACAATCCATACTTCGAATCATTAGTAATCTGAATTGCATGGTCCAGGTTTCTACATGAAATAACGCTTAGGACAGGACCAAAAATCTCTTCTTGTGCAATACGCATTTTTGGAGACACGTCTGCAAATAAAGTCGGTTCAAAGAAGAATCCCTTACTCAGTCCTTTGCCAGAAACGCATGCACCCCCCGTTAATAGTTTTGCTCCTTCCTCTACGCCTATATTGCAATAGTTGAGAACCTTTTGCCGTTGCTCTTCATTAATAAGTGGACCCATTTCCATTTTCCCATTGAGCCCATTACCTACTTTTAAATTTTTGGTGCGTCGAAGAAGCATATTCGAAAATTTCTTAATCACTTTCTTGTGAACAATAACGCGACTGCATGCCGTACACCGTTGTCCCGTTGTGCCGAAGGCTCCCCACAGGACCCCTTCAACGGCCAAATTCAAATCTGCATCATCCATCACAATGATCGCATTTTTACCTCCCATTTCCAGGGAATATTGTTTCATTTGTTTGGCACAATGGGCAGCAACAATGCTTCCTGTGTCGGTTGATCCTGTAAAAGAAACCAGATTCACTTTTGGATGGTCCATAAGAGGAGTCCCTACATTTCTTCCTGAACCCGTAACCATATTCAGTACTCCCGGCGGAATACCCGCTTCCTCACAAATTCTAACCAAGTTATAAGAAGAAAGGGGTGTATCGCTGGCAGGCTTAATGACAACGGTATTGCCACACACCAAAGCAGGAATTAATTTCCATGATGGAATCGCCATGGGAAAATTCCAAGGTGTGATCGCAGCCACGACTCCCACTGGCATGCGCACAGACATATTAAACTTGTTATTCAGCTCAGAGGGGACGGTCTCCCCAAGCAATCGTCGACCTTCACCAGCCGTATAATAGGCCATATCAATCGCCTCCTGCACATCACCACGGGTTTCCTTGATGATTTTCCCCATCTCCCGTGTCATATCTTGCGCTAGTTGTTCCTTTCGCTTCACTAATATCTCTGCGACACGAAATAAGATTTCTCCTCTTTGAGGTGCCGGGGTGTTTTTCCATTTGGGTAGCGCCGCAGCGGCAGCTTCAACCGCTTCATCAACGTCTTTACAAGTGGATTGCTGAAACCGACCTATTACTTCGCTAGTATTTGCCGGGTTAACATTGTCAAAAGTATCTCCACTGGATGAAGATTTCCAACTGCCATTGATGTAGTTTTTTAGAACCGGTACTTTAGCCATAATTCCACCTCCGGTTATTTGAAATAGGAGCCCGTTAGCGTGTTGAAAAATGTTTCAAGTGGAATGGATTCCTGTTTAAGAAACCCTTTATCAGGAAGGTCGCCATTATCAACCATTTCAACTACAGCACAGACCGACCCTGCAGTGGTCCAAGAAATAGAGTTCCACTCTTCTCCAGCGATTTTCTTAGGCCGATAACTGCGTACAAATTCTTTGCGTTTGAGCTTATCCTTTTCCCAGCCTTCGATGGCAGCGTGAATATAAACCACATCGCCTTTGACAGGAGGTTTTGCGTTGACCAATATTTCTCCAGATAATTTTCGTTGCTCCCGCATATGAAGTTCGTTAAAGAAAAAGCGCATTAGCTCACAGTGTCCAGGATAGCGAATGGTCTTATAATTTAGGTTAGATACTTTCCCCTCGAAAGTTTCGCACATCGTACCCAGACCCCCTGAGGTAGTGAACGCTTCGAGCTGCACACCATCAATGACGATCGTTTCCAGGTTTCCCATCGCCGGGACGCGCGCACGCTGACCGTCT
>JAJDAW010000064.1 GCA_029261635.1 Nitrospinaceae bacterium | reverse complement strand
CCTCGAAGTGGGGCTTTCAGGTCGTGCGAAACCACATATGCAAACCGTTCAAGTTCTTCATAGGCTTTTTTAACTTGTAGAAGTGTGTTTTCTAATTCACTTTCTTTATTAGCAAGTTTAGTTTTAATAGCTTTAAATTTTGAAATTTGTTTATTGGCATCGGTTAAATCCTGAAGCGTGAAAAGGGCATAAGTCACATCGTTCTCTTTATCCTGAATAGCTGTAACGATCGTCTGGTGAGTTTGAAATCCTCCATCGACAATTGGACAGGAAATAAGGTGCTTATGAAGCTTTGAAGAGAATATTGCCGGGGGGCCACCATCAAAAATGGCGTTAATGCGGTTTGAGTACTGGTGCTTTTTTAAATTGGGGAAATGATCTAAAATTGAGGTCCCTAGAATAGATTCCTTTGGTATTCCCGTCCACCTCTCGACACATGAATTCCAGAAAATAACGGAATAATCATTC
This sequence comes from Nitrospinaceae bacterium, assembly GCA_029261635.1. Classification (GTDB taxonomy): domain Bacteria; phylum Nitrospinota; class Nitrospinia; order Nitrospinales; family VA-1; genus UBA8687. The sequence goes on along the minus strand of JAJDAW010000064.1, from coordinate 17,494 downwards.
CGTAAAATGAAAGCCCCTATAGGAACAAAATCAAGAAAACTAAAATTTTGACAAATAAAATTGGAAGATTCTTTAAATTGACTCATGCGAATATGAAATATTAATCTTCTTCCAAACTATTTCCAAAAGCTTCAATGGCTTCGATTAAAACCTCCAGCGAACCCACACTAAAAACAAGAATGATTTCCCCTTGAATCTCCAGGTTTTCTATCGAAAACTGTGCTTTAGCCATAATAATGGAGCAGTTTGAATCTTTTACATGTGAGGATATTAGATTGTGAACCGTATCTTCAGCATAATTAGGAACAGAATAGTCGAGGCGTTGTTTAAAAAAATTAGTGATGGAACCCATAACCGAGTTAACAATAATATTTCCAACTTCAGATAGGGTATCTACAGTAACGGAGTCTAGCTCAGGAGAACCTGGTTCTTCCCCTGTCAAAGCCGCAACCAGTTTTTGGGCGCTTTGAGGCGGGAAAGCCAACATAGTATTCCCAGAAATAGATCCATCGAACTGCAAACTAATTGTTGAAACATTTTTTGGCGCAAGTTTTTGCGCTTGTTCTTCTAAACTATTTAAAGCTAAAACTTCAAGATGAGGTACTCGAATCTGAATTTGACAATCCAGCATTTGATTCAAGTTATCTGCGCCCTTACCCACTCCAATATTGAAAAGTTCACCAAGAGCATCAAGTTGGTCCTCAGTCAATTTCATTAGGAATCCTCTCCCTCAGCGCCTAAAACCTCATCTAAAGCTTCTCTCATCTGACTTTGATTGAATGGTTTGTTCAGGAATTTTTTTGCACCTAACTGCATGCATTGCTCGCGTACCGGTGCTTGTATATCTGCAGTAAGAATGATTACGGGAATTTTTGAACCCTGTTCTTGTAATGTACGTAGCACTTCAAAACCATCAACTTCGGGCATCACCAAATCGCATAAAATGGTATCTGGTTTATGAGTTGCGATTAGCTCTAAGCCAATCTTTCCATTCGCACCTTCATAGGTTTCATGCCCTTCGGCTTTAACAAATTTGGTGATAATTTTTCGCTGAAAATTAGAGTCATCAATGATTACTATATTTGCCACTTTGGTCTCCGAAGTTTTACTTATTCCCCTATCAAATACCAACATAACCGAAAGTCTTTTAAGTTTATGATCTGATAGCCAATCATTAATGGTAACCAGAATTACCTTGGGTGTCTAGCATTTAAAATTGTACTAGCAAGCCATATAATCAATGGCCTATAAGAACAACACCTGCCAAAATAAATCCTCCCGCTAATAGGCGTTGTTTGCCTAGAGGTTCACCCAATTTCCAGCAACCCCAATAAACCACCATTAAAACACTCACTTGTCTCAGAGAGACCACTGCGCTTAATGGCTCAAATTGCAACACGACGCAAATCAGTCCATACGACCCAAGGGTGGCAACGGCTGCCAATAACCCCTTCAGCCATTCGGATTTCCATTGTGTCAGAATGTCATCTTTTGAATGATTCGAGAATAGATACAAATTACACAGGATGAAGCCAATTGTTGCTTCCATAAAAAAGAAGGCCACTCCGTTTACGAAAGGTTGGTCCGGCAAGTGGATATGAAAAAGATCCATACTTTTCTTATCAACCAGGCTGTAGCTGACCACCATGACCAATGTGTAAAATGCCCAGCGCAGATCATTATGCTGAATCGCCTGCCACAAATTTTTGAATCCTCGAATCAAGTGACCGTCGAAATGCAGGATATAAATAGCCGTTATAATTAGAATTATGGCAACGATAGTCACAGAATTCAGTTTTTCACCTAGTAAAAACCAGGCAAAAACAGGAACAAAAACAGGTGCTGATCGGGCTATTGGATAAACATAAGAGATATCCTGAGTTTTATAGGCGCGAGAGAGACATAAAATATAGACACCATGAAGGACTCCAGACACGGCTCCCCAAAAAAGCAATTCGCGGTTCCAGATGGAATATCCTATCCAGTTCAATGCGACGATTCCCATGAATATGATCCACACTCCTTTGAGTCCAGAAAAGAACTGGGAATTTTTGCTGGTCTGAGTCAATATGTTCCAGAACGAGTGCAGAATACTGGATAAAACGATTAAGCTGATGTTCTCAATGGACAATACGAAATCTCAATAAAATGATGATAATTGCTTTTGTATCTTATCCCGTTGCCAATCTAGACCGGGCTGTGGAATTCTACCAAAAGGTTTTAGGAATTGAACCTTTGTTTCACAGAGAGAATTGGGCTGAATTCAAACTAGTGGGACAAAGGTTCGCCTTAAAGAAGGAAACCTTACCGCAAAAAGAGCATGCAGGTGCCATAGTTTATTTCATGGCAAAACCTCTGCAAAAGTTCATAGATCGCTTAGGAGAATTGGACACCGAAATTCTGGGGTCGGTTGAAACCCATTCTTATGGAAAACTAGCTCAATTCAAAGACCCGGAGGGCAATATTTTCGGTCTCTATGAACCGCCGCAGTAGGGTCATTTTCAATCTATAACGGTTGCCCCTGTCACTTCAGTTGAGGTACAATCATTTCATTATGAATAATCCATTAACACATTTCAATGAAGAAGGCCGCGCGCGCATGGTCGATGTTTCCGATAAGGGCATCACCTCCCGCAAGGCTGTAGCCACAGGGGAAATATATCTGCAACCTGAAACTCTCCGCCTTATCAATGAAGGACAGATTAAAAAAGGCGATGTTCTGGCTGTGGCCCAAGTCGCAGGAATCATGGGCGCAAAAAAATCACATGAAATTATCCCCATGTGCCACCCGCTTTTATTGACAGGAATAGATATCAGCTTCGAGAAAAACAATGAGCCTGATCCGAAAACCGGACTATGCTCCATCACCATCACCGGGACCGTAAAAGTGACCGGGCAGACGGGTGTTGAAATGGAAGCGTTGACTGCCGTGTCTACCGCTGCATTGACCATATATGATATGTGCAAAGCCGTGGACCGAGGCATGTATTTCGACAAAATAGGATTGTTACATAAGTCTGGCGGAAAATCCGGCACTTATGAAAAAGAAGGTGTGGGGCAATGATCACAGTAAAATTTTTCGCCAGTCTGAAAGCAATTGCCGAAAAAGAAGAGGAACATATTGAAGTTCAGAGTCCCATTTCCATGGATCAATTGAGCGATATTATTTCAAAAACATCCCCTAAAATGGGTGATATCATTCGGGACAATAAAATAATGATCTCGGTTAATCAGGAAATGGCCGATGCCGATACCGTCATACATGATGGAGATGAAGTGGCTTTTCTGCCGCCTTTTTCAGGTGGGTCTTAATAACTAAAGGTAACTTTATGAGCACAACTACAGATTCCAAAATAAGAATCCAGCTGGAAAATTTTTCAGTTACAGATGAAATTGAAGCCATGAAAAAAGTGTCGCGAAATATTGGTGGCATCACAACTTTTTTAGGTACGGGAAGAGAACTTTCCAAGGGACAAAATATCGCCCAGCTTAATTTTGAGCATTACCCCAAGATGGCTGAAAAAAAGCTGGAAGAAATCCGTCAACAGGCTATCAAAGATCACGGCATAATCGATATGAGCATCATTCATCGTATCGGACCAATAGAAATTGGAGAAAATATTGTCCTCATCGTTGCTGTGGGGGAACATCGGAAAGAAACCTTTACGGCTTGCGAATGGGCCATCGCAGAACTCAAGCGTGTCACCCCCATCTGGAAAAGAGAAACCACCACCAATGGCGAGGTCTGGGTTCAAGATACGCCCTGACTCATCTTCTTTAATCCTTACATTCGTATCATCAAGGTTTATCTAATAAATCTTCAATGGCCCGTATATGGCTGAAAATCCTCTAATCCTAACAGCCAGCAATCGGTTAGCCCGCTGGCTCATGCTTGATTACGATGACCGGCAAAAGCAGAATAAAGTCTGGGAAACCTCACAAATTCTTACTCTCTCCGCTTGGCTTAAACAAGTCTGGCTGAATACCTGGCCGGAAAAACACCTATTCAGCAAACTTCAATCGGAATCCCTTTGGGAAAAGATAATCAACAGTGATTCTAATTCCACAAAGTTAAGCTTATTACATAGAAAAGCTGCCGCTTCCCAAGCTTATCAAGCTTATACACTAGTCCATGAATATGGGCTACCTACTGCCCAATCTGATTATCAAGAAACACTGGAAACAATCTCTTTTTATAAGTGGATGCAAATTTACCAGAACCAACTACTCCAATGGAATGCCCTGGACGCGGTGGACATAATAAATCAGGTCAGTGAACTTATCGATGCGGGAAGAATTGAGCTACCCCATAGCATCACATTCGAAGGCTTCGAAATAAAATCTCCACAACTCCAGTTACTTCTGGATGCCATGGAACGTAACGGTGTTAAAACCAAAATAGATTTTTCCAAGCGATTGGATTTTTCAGACAAAACTTCCTTTAGCAATGAAAACACTCGTACATCAGTCCAGAAATTCGATGATAAAAATCAGGAGGCTATTACCTGTGCAAGATGGATCCGAAAACTTAGTCAACCGGGAAAACGCTTTGGAGTAATAGTCCCTGAACTTGAAAACTATCGTTCTCTTCTACAAAGAGAGTTTGCGGCAGAATTATCACCAGCATCTATTTTTCCAGGAAAAAAATCTGAACTTCCTTTCAATGTTTCGCAGGGTTATCCACTCAATCAAACCACCCCCATAAACCTGATTTTTCAAATTCTGGAAATACCTACCTGTAATGTTCCAGCAGAAATATTTTACTCAATAATAAGAACCTCTATATTTCATTCGGATAAAATTGCCGCATTAACACTAGAGAAAACCCTTCGAAATAAGAGATTGGTAACCATAAACCTCAACAAGCTTGAGACTCAATTTAACTTTGAAAATTCATCAGAGCTTTATAAGTTTATAGTCGCTTGGAAATATTGGATTTTGACAAAACAATTTGATCTTCCAAGTCATTGGTCAACAAAAATATATTTACTCCTGCAAGAAATGAACTGGCCAGAGAAAAATGAGGAAAAAATCACTCAAAAAGAAAATCAGATATTCGAGGCCTGGAAAAACTGTCTCGATCAGCTAGCATCCCTAAATCATATAGTGGGCAAAATTAATCGGCTTACAGCAGTCGACAAATTATTCAGCATCGCTCAGAATTTTTTGTTTCCCGAAAAAAATCGAGATCACCTTATTCAAGTCATTCAACTATCAGAGTGTCCTGGGATGAAGTTTGATCATACATGGGTCATGGGTTGCCATTCCGAAAGTCTCCCCCCCTCCCCTGAGCCAAATTCGTTGATCCCCTCCGTATTCAGGAAGAAATTCAATCTTCCTCGCTCAAATGCAAAATGGGAACTCGGCAATACCGAACAACATTTATCAGCTGTATTGAATTCTTCCAAAGATATTGTTTTTAGTTATCCATCACAGGAGAAAGATAATATTCAGGAACCCAGTCCTTTGCTCAAACATTTCCCTCAAGAAAACAGCTTCGTCTTACCATCAGCAAGGTACAAGGACCAAATCTGTAACGCCACAAAGCCCGAACCATTCAAAGAAACACCTGCACTGCCCTTCACTGACAATGAAAAATATAGATTTAAAGAAGGGAAGAAAAGTGGTGGAGCAACTTTACTTAAGCATCAAGCAGACTGCCCCTTTCGCGCATTTGTTCAATTCAGGCTTCATGCCCAGAAAAGTGAAATTCCCGATACAGATTTCGACCCATTAATTCGTGGAAATTTGCTTCACCTCATATTAGAACTATTCTGGAAAAAAACTCGAACCCGCAAGCAACTGGAAAAACTTTACCAATCCAACCAACTTGAAATAGAAGTCCAAAAATGCGTTGAGGAAGCCACGACTGTGACTTGCCGATCTCTACCGGATCAACCTGAATTTTTGAAAATGGAAAAAATCAGAAATCAAAGTTTAGCTTTAGAATGGCTCATAAATTTTGAATTAGCTCGAAATGATTTCACCGTACTCAAACCAGAAAAATCTGAAACAGCAAAAATCAATGGATTAACTTTGAATCTGAAAATTGATCGCATTGACGAGACACTTGATAAGAAATATGTCTTGATAGATTATAAAACTGGAGAAGCAAACCCTGGAGACTGGTTTAAAGAAAGAATCATCGCACCACAACTTCCCCTCTATTCAACTCTCCTTTCTCCCTCTGTGGTTGCATTTGGGAAGATCAAAAAGGGACAAATTGAGTTCAAAGGAGTTAAAGATTCTTCTATAGATTTTTCAGGATTTAAGTCAACTAACTATACAAAAGAAACCAAAGTTTCTGAATGGAACGACCTCCTTGAACTTTGGAAAAACAAAATCGAACTTCTCGCCAATGAGTTTTTATCAGGACGAGCTGTCATTGAACCCACCTTGAATCAGGAAACCTGCAAAAACTGCGATCTGGGTAGCCTTTGCAGAATCAAAGAACGTGATTTTGAAAGTGGGGTGGAAGAATAATGAAACCCTCCGACCTTCAAATTCGAGAACAGGCACTAGATCCTGAGCATTCTTTTATCGTCCAGGCCCCGGCAGGCTCTGGAAAAACGGAACTTCTCATACAACGTTATCTCAAGCTATTAGGCGGGGTCAGTCAGCCTGAAGAAATATTAGCAATGACCTTTACTCGCAAAGCATCTGGTGAAATGAAAGCCCGGATTTTTGCGGCGTTAACCCTAGCTCAAAGTGAATCTCCCCCTGAGGAAGAACATCAACACCAAACCTGGAGCCTCGCACGAGCTGCTCTCGAAAGAGATCGAAAGTTTGGATGGAGATTACTCGATAATCCGGCTCGTCTAAGGGTAGTTACTATAGATTCATTTTGCACCTTCCTGACCAAAAGGACACCCTTACTATCAAAAATGGGCGGCCCCACAGAAATACAAGAGAACATTCAAGACTTATATCTACAGACAGCTAAACAAATCCTTTCCAAAATCGAAAAGAAAGATGATCTTTACTCCGAGCTCATCCGTGTTTTGTTAACACACCTAGATAATGATAAAAACGCTTTCTTAATGCGTATTGTTCAATTATTGAAATTGCGAGATCAATGGATGATCTCTTTTTTCGATAAGTTTGAAAATATAAAGGAGCATTTATTAAACGATTTACATAGAGATAAATTAGCCAAAATATATTCAGAGTTAATTGAAAAACATTTACAGGAAGCCCATGATCATTTCCCTTTATTATTGCAAGAGAGCGTTCTTTCATTGGCAGCATACTCTGGCGAAAACCTTGCAGAGTCAGCGCCTAAAAATCCTATTGCTTCATTAAAGGATTTGGGCTCTTTCCCACTACCTCTTGTTGATGAATTAGAAAAATGGAAAGGAGTTTCCAAACTTCTTTTGACAGCCAGCGGAGAATTACGGAAAAAAGCCGATAAAAATTTGGGGTTCCCCGCAGACAAGAATGCACATGCAATTAAAATGAAAGAGAGTTTCACTCAATTATTAGGTTCCTTAGTGGAACACAAATCTTTGATCAAAGCACTTGCAAGGGTAGACACCCTGCCAAGCCCTCATTTTACAGATCATGAGTGGAATATTTTAAGGTCAACAATTCGATTACTACCAGAAATAGATTTTCAATTGCGGAGCATTCTCCAGGAAAAAGAACTAACGGATTTCAGTGAAATTTCTTTAGCCGCGTTAAAAGCCTTTGGGAACGAACTGAACCCCACCGACCTTGATAAATATTTAGACGACAAAATTCAGCATATCCTTGTTGATGAATACCAAGACACATCCTACAAACAAGAGGAGTTATTAAAAAAGCTTACCGCAGAGTGGGAACCCGGTAAGGGACGCAGCCTCTTTATTGTAGGTGATCCAAAACAGTCAATTTATAGATTCAGGGATGCAGAGGTCGGATTATTCCTAAAAACACAGGAGGATGGAATCGGTCACCTGAAACTAAAAAACCTTACCTTGGAGTCGAATTTCCGTTCGCAGGAAAGAGTAGTAACCTGGGTTAATGAATGTTTTCAGAAAATATTACCAAGCGATAACAATCCCGATTCGGGAGCCATTGCCTTTTCCAAATCAACAGCTGTTCATGGTAGCGAATCTTATGATGGTGTCATTTCACACCCTCTCAACCCGAATACCGACCCTCATTTTGCAGCAAAGGAAGAAGCTCAGGAAGTTACAAAATTGATCCAGGACATTCAAATTGAGTCGCCGACAGCATCGATTGCAATTCTTGTTAGGAGCAGAACCCATTTAAAAGAAATCATCCGCGATCTAGAATCTAATCATATCCCTTTTAAGGCCGAAGCTATTTACACCCTCACTGACCGCCCTGCCATCATTGATCTATTATCTCTAATGCGCGCCTTACTTTCCCCACTTGATAGGATCGCATGGCTATCCATTTTACGTGCACCCTGGGCGGGCATGTCATTATCAGACATTCATTTATTATGCGAAGAAAATTCAGATAAATCGATTTGGGAATTGTTATGCGATGAGATCCTGACTGCTACACTTTCTTCGACAGGTCAGCAACAAGCCAAAAGAATCGCATCCGTATTACTTCCCACATTGAATGCCCTTCCCTCAAATAATTTTCGCGATCTTCTGGAAAATTGCTGGATACGATTAGGCGGCCCAGCATGTATTGAAGAAACACCACCCCGAGATATTGAATCTTTTTTTGATGAGGTTGACAGTATCATGCGAAAGGGGGAGATCAATAAAATCGAGCATTTCAATCAAGTCATAGAAAACCTGTATGCAAGCCCTTTGACACTAGATGCAAATGCCGTTCAAGTTATGACCATGCATAAAGCCAAAGGACTTGAGTTTGATTATGTCATTCTCCCAGGTCTAGGAAAAAGACCAAGGCCTGAAAGTAAGCAACTGGTTTTCTGGATGCCTTATGGTGATGAATTGCTATTAGCACCTATAGAAGAAAAAGGGGGCAACCATTCTCCAATTTATAATTTTTTAGCTGGAATGGATAAACAAAAGGATGATCACGAAATGCTCCGCCTTCTTTATGTGGCTGCCACCCGGGCCAGAAAACAATTACATCTCTTTGGAAAAACAAAGAAAAATAACATCCCTGAATCAAAGTCATTACTAGAAAGTCTCTGGCCATTTACAAAAAATGAATGGAATCATTCAGAGCCATCTGAAAGTCCACAGGAAGACAAACAAATGGCAATAGTTTCAGAAATTATTTCTATCAAACGGATACCAGCAGGATTCACTCCACCATCTCCTTTACCTGATATCGATACCGAAATTATGGTGGAAATTGATGAAGAAAAAAATATCAGTCCCTTCTTATGGGCTGGAAACGCGGCACGTTGTCTGGGAAATGTTTTGCATAGAGTCTTGCAAACCATTACTGAAGAAGGACTAAGCCAATGGTCCTTTGAAAGAATCGACCAGATGGCTCCAAAAATAAAATCCGCTCTTTTAGGAGAAGGATTGCCCTTTGAACAATCTGAAAGAGTCTTGCAGCAAACACTTCTGGGAATACGCAATACTTTGAATGACCCCAAAGGACAATGGATTTTGGCGAATCACGAGGAAGGACGTGCAGAATATCCTCTTACCCGATTTTCAGAAAATCGTTTTTTTCGAAAAATTATTGACCGTACTTTTATTGAAAATAATGTACGGTGGATTATCGATTACAAAACAAGCCGTCACGAGGGGAAGGGAATAGACCTCAAAGAGTTCTTAAACAACGAAGTCGTTAGATATAAACCGCAGTTGGACAGTTATGCAACACTCCTCAAGGAATTCGGAGAAATTCGTCCCATCAAAAAAGCATTATATTTCCCAATACTTAAAGCTTGGAGAGAAATTTAAAACCCACGAAGATTTAACAGGCTGGTAAATAGACAGAAAAACAACTTCCTTCTCCAGGGACACTATCTACCTCGACAGATCCACTCATCAACTCAATCAGTCCTTTGGCGATATTAAGACCAATCCCAGTCCCCTCAGCGAGAGTCGGTTCACTGTTTACTCTGTAAAAAGATTTAAACACTTCCCCGATTTTATCTGTGGGGATACCGATCCCCGTATCTTTGACCGTAATGCAGATTCTCCGGTCGGATGCTTTTTCACATTCAACTGTAATCGTTCCATTGACGCGATTGTATTTGATCGCATTCGACATCAAGTTCAACAGGATTTGCCCCAATCTCGTAATATCTGCCCGGACAGAGTACTCTGGTTCAGCAGATAACTTATTTACAATTTTAATATTCTTTTCGTTAGCCAAGGGTTGAACCATCACTATCAATTCATCAATTAGGCTTTTAACAGTAACATTCTCTAAAGAGACTTTGATTTGCCCGGACTCAATTTGAGACAAATCGAGCAATTCATTAATAAGGGTAAGAAGATGATTTCCAGCTTTTAAAATATAATCAACATTGTTTTTTTGATTTACCGTTAATGGCTCATCAATATTCATATTTAATATTTGCCCAAAACCAAGAATAGAATTCATCGGAGTTCGCAATTCATGACTCATTTTAGCAAGAAACTCTGACTTGGCCTGATTAGCCTTTTCAGCTTCTTCTTTGGCCGCAATCATTTTTCTTTCAGCTTCCTTCTTCCTTTGAAGTGTCTCCCACTCTCGCAAAACCATTCTTACAACAGTTGGAAGAAAGGCCAAATTTTTTGGAGATTTAACCAGATAATCAAAGGCTCCTGCCTTCATTGCTTCAACAGCTTTTTCCTCGTCTCCCCTACCGGACATAACAATAAGAGGATATCTAGCATAACCTTTTTCTGATGCTAGCAATTCCATTCCACTACCATCAGGCAGGCATAAATCGGTGATTACAATATGGGGAGTGGAATCCGAAAGATGAGCTTTGGCCAAAAAAATACTATCAGCAACACAAATACTATATTTTCCAGAACTCTCGTTGAATGCTCTTTCTATAGCTTCAACATCAATTTCCTCATCTTCAACCAAAAGAATTTGAAGTTTTTCATGATTCATAAGCAAAGTCTTTTTAAATTATAAAATTAAAGCCACTAAATAATGATAAGGGTATTTTTACAAAGGTCAATCTATAAAGTAACAGTAAAATATGCCGTTAAGAATGCAACAGATTAAGGTATGAATCGCTGTTCGACTCTAAGCCAAAAGGCCGTCTTATAGGAAAAGGCCAGCTTTTTTTATTTTTTTGAAGCCAGGGAGAGCTTAATTATGATTCAAACTAACTCACGTTTGTATTTTTGGGTACAATTCAGAATCGAACAAATGAAATTATTGTTCTGGTGGCAGCATTTCAAACACATAGTTCATTTGCCATTCAGCCGAGACTGAAAGACTATATAAAAAACGATCCCCCATTCTTGCTATAGAGTAATAGTCAAAGACTTCACGCCCATCCCTGCAATATGGCATTATACTTCCCCTCCTTTTCAAACCTTGTATTTTTTTGCCGCATTGGTTAATCTTAACTGCGAGATTACGAATCCCATTTTGCATGTACATTTAAGGAAATACTTATGGAAGAAATCCGTTATTACATGGAAGAGTCTATTCTCTCTATAAATCTTGGGGCTACGGCGAAGGAAGCGGCGGAGTTAATGCGTAAAAACTCCATTAGTTCCCTGCTAGTTGGTGAAGAGGGAAGTTATTCAGGATTTTTAACAGATACAGATTTAACCCGGAAACTGGTCGCCAAAAACCGAGACTCTGAACAAACATCGGTCGCAGCTATAGCAAGTGAGTCTGTAATCTCAATGGATGCCGACCGATCTATGGAAGAGGCTTACGCCTGTATGAAGGAAAAAAATATTCGCCATTTGGTCATCTCTGATAACGATAAAATCACAGGCATTCTTTCCATTAAAGACTTTGCAAATTACTACCACAACAAGCATTCTCAAGGTAGCCAGGAAAAAGGTGAAATTCAGTATTTCATGCAGAATTCAATTGCAAACATTGAATCCTACGAAACCGTTCTTGCTGCGGCTCAAAAAATGGCAGACAAAAGAGTTGGCGCCTTATTGGTGACTGAAATGGGCAAAGCAAAAGGTATCCTTTCTGAATCAGCGATAACCATGGATGTTATTGCCCAGGGCGCAAATTTTTCCACCAGTAAAGTCTCATCCATTCTCAACCGTGAATTGGTCACCATTGAGCAAAGTCAGTCTATGAGTGACGCCTATCAACTAATGAGAGATAGAAATGTTCGCCACCTTTTTGCAACCCGAGGCAAAAAAATTATTGGAATGCTCTCGATAAAAGATTTTGCAAATTATTACAACTTTAAGTTTTGCAAAAAATTAAGTGATGAGGATAGAGTCAAACATTATATGCAGGAAAATTTGGAGACAGTAGATGCAACATTCACTGTCCTGCAAGCTGCAGAAATTTTGAAAGACAAAGAAATTGGTTCTTTGCTAGTTAAAGAGCAGGGAGATATTACTGGTATCGTTACCGAAGAAGATTTTGCTAGAAATGTATTGGGCAACAATCTTGATCCAGCCAAGACCACAATTGCTCAAGTTATGAGAGTACCCTGCAAATTAGACGAGAACCAACACATGGATGAGGCATTAGCTCTTATGCATGAGAACGATGTCAGATACATCGCGATCACCAGCAAGTCTAACGTGAAAGGAATTATTTCGCTTAAAGATTTGACAGTTTATTACAAGCAAAAATACATCAATACCAATGAGCTGGATGAATCAGCCTCCCCTGATATTTAGCCTTACCTTTCTTTTCAAATTCAGCCGTACTAGTGTGGTCCGTTCCAAATGAATAAATTACATTCAAAATCAAAAAGCATAATCCTGATGATTGGAGATGGTCTTCGCCATCAATATTTTTTCAGACAATTAAATTCTAAACACGATATTGCCGCCGTATTTATCCTGTCATCAAAATATCCGAAACCGCTGGCTAAAACAAAAGAAGAAAATGACGCTTGGAATTGGTTTTTTGAAAGAAGAAACGAATTTGAAAAAGACACTCTCCCTCAAACATTAAAGCTAAAGCCACAAAACAAGGCCGATATCATTAACCTTCAGGGCAGCAAACTCAATTCTCCGGAAACCCTTTCCCTTATTAAAAAATATTCCCCCGGATTCATAGCTGTTTTTGGAATAGGCATACTCAAAGAAGAGATTTTATCTTATTGCCCTGATTCCTTCTATAATCTACATCTGGGAATACCCGAATTCTACAGAGGGTCCTCCTGCAACTTCTGGCCAATTTACAATCGCGATTTCAAAAATTTAGGCGCTACAGTTCACAAAGTTGAAAAAGGGGTCGACACCGGAAAAATTGCTGAAAAAAAAACCATCACCTTACAACCTGATGATAATGAGCAAAGTATCATGTGGAAAACATTGAAAGTCGGCACCCAATTGATGGATGAAACCCTTCATCAATGGAAACGGGATGCACTTCATTTAAAAGCCCAAAAACAAATCGGCAAACAATATAAAATGAATGAGTTTAACCCTGCCGCTATTTTAAACGTAAAATTAATGGTGGAATCTGGCGAACTAAAATCTCAACTGGAATCAACTCTAGGCAAGCGGTCTTAATTCTTTATCAAGCGCAAAAAATAATCGCGTTCAATTACTAATATAATATGCAAAAAAAACTATTCTACAACTACGCTCTTGCCTTTGCTCTAATCCTTGTACCGTTTTGTTTCCAAGTTTACGGTCAAGAACAGGATGGTGAAAAATTTAATAATATTGGAGCAATTGCAATTTCTGACAAATACTATCTGCCTCCTAATAGGAGAGCCATTGTTTTTAGAATCAGGAATAATACAAGCCGAAGTATAAGTCAGATATTTGGGAGGGTTTTTATGATAGACAAGGCAGCAACTGCCCCTGGCAAAAAAATCTTACTTATCAATAATCCTCATAAGGGAGGCAACATACAAAAAGGAAGCCCACACCTCCCAGGAGCGATTGCAGAATGGAATTTTCCGCTCGCCGTAAAACCACGTTTGGCAAATCAAAACATTAGTTACACCTTGCAGATTCACCCTCGGTCCATATTTTATTCTACTGTAGAGCCTATGAGAAAGGCCAAAGAAAAACCTTAGTGGTAGCACCCTTAAGTTTTTTCAATTGCCCCTTTGCTAGCTATAGAGCGAATTACCTGCAAAAGCTCATTGCAAGTAACCTCTCCTTTTTTAAAAATTCGTTCGACATCACCCTGAAGACGGCCTCTTTCTTCGAGAGTTAACTCTTTCGCAGAAATAATTACAATTGGAATCGCTCGCCACAGTGGGTTTTGCCTCAATCGTTGAACCACTTCGAAACCGTTTATACCCGGAATAACAATATCCAATAAAATCAACCCAGGGAGTTCATCTTTCTCTCCTATTTTTTCAAAAGCGGAGGGCCCATCAAAAGCTTCAATAACATTCCAACCATCTTTGCCGAGGATTCTGCGAAGTGCCTCACGATTAATTGCATCGTCTTCAACTATTAGTATTGAAAACTCACGCGAAGTTTTTTTATATTTTTTTAATACCGCAACAAAATAATCCCAATCCAGAGGCTTCGACAGAAACTCTGCAACACCTTCTTTCCTGGCACGCAGTTCTTCTTTTGCATCGGTCAATGCGACAACAGGCACACCTTTAAGCTTTGGATGCTCTTTTAATCTTCTAAAGATATCCCAACCACTCCCCTCATTAATTTTCACATCCAGAATAATGATTTCCGGGATATTTTTTTCAGCCAATTTAAATCCAGCATTCCCATCCACAGCAATTTCTACTTGGTAGCCTTCTCTTTCTAGAAATTTGCGAATTAAATTACCTATTATTGCGTCATCATCTATAACCAAGACTTGGTCCGCTTCAAACTCAACCAGGGATGACTCGCGTCTACCGTCAAACTTTTCTTTGTTTGACAGAGCATCTTCATCAAGATGTTTCCCGGCCCATTCTGACCAGCCTTCGACAGTTTGTTTATCAAAGGTCTTAATCTGTGAATAGTCTTGAGGTAAAAATAAGGTGAACGAAGAACCTTTTCCGAGTTCACTGGTAGCCTGAATATCTCCTCCCAGTAATTGGGCTAAACGTTTACTAATTGTCAAACCCAAACCCGTTCCACCAAACTTTCTTGTAGCTGAATTATCAGCTTGGGTAAACTCTTCAAATAATTCTGGAATTTTTTCTGGTTCGATTCCAATACCTGTATCGACAATAGTAAAATGAAGCCAATTAGCACCTTCAACTACTTTACCCGTCACTGATAAGGTGACTTTTCCCTTTTCTGTAAACTTGCACGAGTTGCCCAACAAATTTAAAAGTATTTGACGAATGCGTGTTGAATCTGAAAACATTTTATCCGGCGCATTCAGCAGGATAGTTTCAATTCTGTTGTTCTTTTTTTGAGCTAACGGCCGGATAGTTGAAACAACTTCTTCAACAAGTTGTTTTAGAGTAAAAGATTCTGAGTGAACTTCAATTTTTCCGGCGTGGATCTTGGATATTTCCAAAATCTCGTTTATCAACCCAAGCAAATGCCGACCCGCAAGTTCTATTGCTGACAAATCTTCCAGAAAATCGAGACGCTGCATTTTTCGGGCCTCGAACTGAAGAATTTCACCGTAACCAAGAATTGCATTTAGTGGAGTTCGGATTTCATGACTCATATTTGCCAGAAACTCGCTTTTAGCCTTGGCAGCAGACTCTGCCTCTTCTTTTGCCACCACCAATGATTCTTCTGCAAGTTTGCGAAAAGCAATTTCCTCTTCCAGTTCGACTTTTCTTTTTTCCAAATCCTGAGTTCGAATACTTACAGTTTTTTCAAGATTTTTGTTTTGCTCCCAAATCAAACTGTACAGCGCAGCGCTTTCTAATCCATTTGAAGTGTTCTGCAAGATAACGGTGAGAGGATACAGAATAGTTTCATTGATATTCTTAACATTAGACAGCACCCGACCAACAAACATTCCGCGGACTCGAGTTTTAGTAGCCAATACATGGAAAACTAGGGAATGTTTTTCCGAGGGAGCTTTAACAACAACAGCGCGGTTTTGATTCAAAGCCCAGGCAAAAGTTCCATTTTCAATTTCAGCATCCACTTCCTTTTGAAGGGATGCTTTGTGGGAAGCAGGATTAATTTCTTTTAAAATAAAATCAGAGTTTTCTTCATCGACTAGATAAAATGCAGCTACTTCAAAATCCATCAACCGCTGCACATGGTTTAAAGCGACTTTTAAAATACGATACGGCTCTCTCCCCAAGTGAGCACTATGCTGTAATTCCCCAAGAGAAGCGAGAATATCCAACCCAAACAAGTTCACACGTGCTTGTTTTTCGAGAAATTCAATACGAATCTGGTCTTTTGTTTTTGCGTCTTTATCTTTCACATTGGGTTCCGGTCAAAGAAACATCTCTACCGCCTCACCAACCTGACGGTCTACCTGTTCCAAAATTGATGGTAAAAGATTTAGCGGCAATTCTAGTAATTCCCATGCTTTGGGATGTAGCGGTGGAACAAACCTTTCACCACAACTTCCTAACTCCATTCCATGAGCTATAAAATCGGCAACATGTACAATGGATGCCGCTACAGGATAATGTGGAGCTAGTTGAGGTTTGTGATGG
Source organism: Nitrospinaceae bacterium (assembly GCA_029261635.1). GTDB lineage: Bacteria > Nitrospinota > Nitrospinia > Nitrospinales > VA-1 > UBA8687. The sequence goes on along the minus strand of JAJDAW010000064.1, from coordinate 885 downwards.
TAAGTAACCGCTTCCTGAAGCATTCCCGGTAATTGCCAGGATTGCATAAGTTTACCCACCGCTGCAGCATGATCAAAACCAAGCACATCATTTTCCACATCATACATAGTGCCACCCGAAGCATATTTATCCATCACCGTTTTCATAGAATCAGGAATATTGAGCAGTAATAATAATCTTCCCAAGTCATGAAGCATGCCCATTAAATAAAACCTGTCGGCATTGGTTTCTCTTCGATAAATGGCAATGACTTTTGCTGCTAAGCCGGTGGCAACACTGTGTAACCAAAATTTTTCCATATTTATTAAGTCTTTTGGGATTCCTTTAAATTGATTGACCACCGTTGTTGCCAGTGCAAGGTCACGAAGCTGCGCCATACCAACAATTGTTACCGCATGTGTAATGGTTTCAATTTTATTTGGAAAACCAAAAAAGGAACTATTGACTATCCTTAGCAATCTCGCCGAAAGAGAAGGGTCGCCACTGATAATTTCACCGATCTCCACGAAAGAACTTTCCGGGTCCTCTACAGCCGTATTGATTTGATAAAAAATTGTCGGCAATGAAGAAATCTGCGGCGACTGGTCTAACAAGTTTTGTAAATCTGTTTTCATATTTGGCCCATGATTTTAAGCATCCTCTTTGGCTTTTCGGGCAAGGCAAAGATTATAAAACTCACTCACAACCGGATGTCGGCGATCTGTGAACTGAAACAACTTATCCATTTCTTTAATAATTGATGGATCCACCGAAATACTTTTGCCGCTTTGCTCTGAATCCGAAGGCGATTCGTTGGATGACATTATATTTATCTCAGCGATTCCCCAGGTTTTTAGAACCTTTAAATGCTTACTCGTTATGGTTTTTCCCGATGCCAGTAAGATA
>JAJDAW010000063.1 GCA_029261635.1 Nitrospinaceae bacterium | reverse complement strand
AAGATACCCAATGAAATACGAGTGATGTTTTACCCAGACGGCTCAGTGCGGTCGGCAAGTGCTTGTAAACGAGACATGATGCAAGGTGCCATCCGCTACGTCCGGGCAGACCACTATGATGAACTGGTGGAAACTCTGCGGGAAACGCTTCCACTTCTGGATATTTTGTACGACATAGCAATTGGTGACCCTGCCGACGCAACCGTCACTCCGGTAATTAAAAAAGCCCGCGCCGTTCTCGCCAAGATAGACGAGGGGACGTCATGAATCGTGTGTGGACGTGCGATGAGTGCGGTAATGAGGGGGTTTGGTCTGATAGCTGGCGTTGGTACGGCTCGTATTTAGATCAAGAGTCTGACGGGATATTTTTGAAGTTTTGCTCTGATAAATGCGCCCAAACAAAACCAGAAAAAGCGCGGGAAAAAGAGATAGCAAAGCGAATCCGCAAAGCTTACCCGTCCGTCAAAAAGGAAAAGGAGCCTATTCCTGAGCCGTGGACCACGATTTGTCAGCACTGCGGAAAAGAAACTGAGATTGAGATAGATGAGGAGACGTCATGACCCACCAACACAAGAGGATGAGATGACAATCGAAAAAGACAGCCCGCCGGGGTTTTGGCACGTATTGTGTGACCGATGTTGTTCCAGTGAATTGGGTGTTGACGCGACTAAATACCCAGATGACGAGGCAGTCATTAAGGAAATTAATGCGTATGGATGGGAAGCAATACTGTCGCAAGACGGCGTTGAGCATGTCTGCCCAGAATGTCAGGATTACCCCAACACATAGGAGAAACCACTATGACAGTGATGTGGACCGTGGTTAGTTCATTCAAATACCGAAAGCCGATTGAGCACCCGCTTTTCAAAACCAAGAAAGAGGCAATAGCTCGATTCATGTCATACTCTGCCGGACCTGAATATGAGTGGGAAACTTGGTACGCTAACGGCTACCGCTGCCGAAAGGTCCGTGTTGAGTTTATAGATTGAGGTCTGAAATGCAGAAAATATTTATCGAACACAAAATAGAAAAAAACTTTCAACTGACCGCCGAAAACACGGCAAACATAGATAAATGGCCAGGATGGCTTAGGGATAGATGGAAACAGCGAGCGCCCGGAAGCCTCCATTATTTTAACCCTGATGGCGAGGGATTTGAACTCGATACACCATATGTGAATTACAAATTGAACTACGGCGATTGGATTGTTGTCACGGAAAGAAACGAATTTATTGGACTGTCTAACGAAAAATACAAGAAGATGGTTAAGTTTATAGATTAGGAGATGGAAGAGATGGAGAAAGCAAGATTATACACAAGCCGCGCCAAGGCAGAGACCGCTATGGTTGATGCGTGGAGGCAATGGGACTTCTTCGCAATTAAAGAGCGTGGGGATTTTGGCTACCCAATAAGAACAAGCGCCCGAGCAGAAAAGTACGAAAGAAAATTTATAATGGCTGCGGCGTCCGTTGCTTTCTTCATAAGGCAAGAGAAAAAATATATTGAGGATCAGGCGTAAGCCTTGATAGGAGATGAAAGATGGCTTTTTACACTGATTACCCGATATTCCAACTTGGTGACGTGGCGGGAGAAAAAGCCCCAGTCCGTGAATGCTGTCCTATGAGTTATGATGGTAACAAATATCTAAAGATCGCCGTCAATGGGGCAAAATATGAAATTGAAGTTAAAAGTGGATACGTCTACAGGAACCCCGTGAGACTTGAGGACGGGCCAAAAAAAATAAACCACGGCGAATGGATGGAAATGTTTAAAGATCAGGCGTAAGCCTGTAGAGCGTGTGGTCTGGCCAACATACCCCAGGCAATAAAACAGATTGCTGCAAAGCCGGGAGTGGTGCCCCGGCCCGCGCTCTTTAATTGGAGAAAGAAAATGAATCTACAGGGATTATTGGATTCTTTATGGGAAATTGTTATGCAATTCCAATTCGCCACTGGGTTTTTGCTGGGAATAATGCTGGCAACTAGCATATCATTATTTGCCCTATCGACGATTGGGTGTTGAATTTGCAATTAGGCTTCAAAATATACAGATACTATGCAGACCCCGCCGACCAGGCGCTTATTTGCCCCCGTCTTTCCAGTTTTTCACGCTCTTCTCAATCCCTCTTGACGCGATGTACCCCCCCATTCCAACCGTGAGAAGCGTCCAGAGCTGAGAGGGGACAGACGCCCATGCGTCCAGCATTGGAATCTCAATAGACGTGAACGCCATGAGAAGGGGAACCAGCACCCCGTTAAAGGCTATCAAGAACATGAGGAAATACATGAGGTGCGGTCGCCAGTTTCTTTGCGCCGCGCTTTCTCCTTGAGCCTCTGCAACTATCACAGCCTGAGCCGCTTCCATGAATGCTTTATCGTTTGATAAGGCGGCTTGCTCAAGGTCGGCTTTGAGCTTTGCCGCCAAGTCCTTGTCTTTGACCGCTTTGTCGATAATGCCGAAAACTGGTTTTAAGAATCCTAGTACAGCGCCTATCATTGTGCTAAACTCCTATCCGTGTGGGCGGCGTTGAAAATCGCAGAAACGCAGGGCTGCCCAAAGCGGCCTAGAATGAGACGATCACTTGCAGTCGGCGGATGGCATTATATAAGCCCAGAAGCCAAACCAAGGTCCCGCGCGAAACTTTCTCGCTGGAGTAGCGACCAGCCCCACACATCAAAACGCTCCCATGAATAAAATGCCTATAGCCGCCCCTGCAAGGTACTCAGCCACCCAAAGCCCCCACTTAAACTTGATCGCAGCCCAATATGCAGTCGCGATAGAAGCCCCCAGAAGAGGCGCAACGATTAAACCGCCCCATCCATAGAAAAACACGGTGAACGGAACCCAGCGCCACGAAACAAGCCCCATACCAGCAAAGTCCCGCCACTTGCCCGGCTTCATTGGGCTGATGAGAATGTCCACCAACGGGTCCTCTTTTTCCGGCTGGGCCTGTCTGGTGTCCTGTGTCCCCATGTCCATGTACGACCCCCACCCGAGGGAACCCCAAAGAGCAAAGCTGAGTCCGGTGACAAAGCCCGCCATCAACCCTGCAAACCACCATACAGCGACGAATAATGCCAGGGCGATGACATAGACCTTGCGCACCGGAAACTTGATCTCAGAGCCTCTCAGCCGGTTCAGCCCGGCCATGAGTGGTATCCAGAGAAGTTCAAACATTTAATCCTCCATCAATTCATAGTGCGGCAGATCATTGAAACTCTGGTCTTTGTTCGACC
>JAJDAW010000062.1 GCA_029261635.1 Nitrospinaceae bacterium | reverse complement strand
CCTCAAGTAAGATTTTCTGGAAACATCTCTGCGTAAGAAGCCTTCAATTTTTCCACAACAGAAGGATCAGCTAACGTAGAAATATCTCCCAACTGTTCCGCTTCGTTCGCTGCTATTTTTCTTAAGATACGACGCATGATTTTTCCCGAACGCGTCTTAGGCAAAGCGGGTGCCCATTGGATCGCATCGGGAGCCGCGATAGGGCCAATCTCTTTACGAACAAATTTTATCAACTCTTTTCTCAACTCTTCACTTGGGCTGACACCTTCCATAAGAGAAACGTAGGCGTAGATCCCCTGCCCTTTAATCTCATGAGGAAAACCCACAACAGCCGCTTCTGCAATCGCTTCATGCAAAACCAACGCTGATTCTATTTCTGCTGTACCGATCCTGTGCCCTGACACGTTGATTACATCATCGACACGACCGGTGATCCAGTAATACCCGTCTTCATCTCGGCGGCACCCATCGCCGGTAAAATAATATCCCGGATAAAGTTTGAAATAGGTCTCTTCGAATCTATCATGGTCGCCATAAATCGTCCGCATCTGACCAGGCCAAGGTTCCGCTAAAGCCAACACACCCGTTACCCCGTTGCCATCAACCACCTTGCCTGTTTCTGCTTCAATGACCGCAGGTTTGACCCCGAAAAAAGGTAGCGTTGCCGATCCTGGTTTAGCAGGCGTGCATCCTGGTAACGGTGTGATCAAAATCCCACCAGTCTCCGTTTGCCACCATGTATCAACAATAGGACATCTGCCTTTACCAATATTTTTATGATACCAACGCCAGGCCTCAGGATTGATTGGTTCTCCGACCGAGCCAAGAACGCGTAAAGTGGAAAGATCATATTTTGACGGGAAATCTTCGCCGCAGGACATAAGCGCTCGAATCGCTGTGGGAGCCGTGTAAAACTGCGTGACCTTCAACCGGTCAACAACATCCCAGAACCGTCCTGCATCAGGATAAGTCGGTATCCCTTCAAACATAACGGTAGTCGCTCCATTAGCCAAAGGACCGTAAACAATATACGAGTGACCCGTCACCCATCCTATATCTGCTGTACACCACCAGATATCACCTTGGTGATAGTCGAATACATACCGATGAGTCAGTGCCGTATAAACCATATAACCGGCAGTCGTGTGCATAACCCCTTTTGGTTTTCCCGTTGAGCCTGAAGTGTAAAGAATGAAAAGCGGATCTTCCGACTCCATCACTTCGGGTTCGCAAACGGGGTCGGCTTTTGACATCTCATCGTGCCACCACAAGTCTCTTCCATCCTTCATTTCAACAGGAATCTTTTCACCCACTCTCTGGGCCACAACGCATGTTTTTACATGAATGCCCTGTTTTTCCGCAAGGATCATCGCTTCATCAGCATTTGCTTTTATGGGGACCGCTTTTGCACCTCGGAATCCACCATCGGTGGTGATAACCACGGTACAAGAGGAATCCACAATTCGATCTGCCAACGCAGTCGGTGAAAAACCCCCAAACACAATCGAGTGGATGGCACCTATCCGCGCACAAGCCAGCATGGCAATAGACAACTCGATAACCATGGGCATATAAATGGAAACACGGTCGCCTTTTTTAACACCGTGGCTTTTCAAAACATTGGAAAATTTGCAAACTTCCCGATGAAGCTCTCTATATGTCAGGCTTTTATTATCCCCCGGTTCGTTACCTTCCCATAGAATAGCGGTCTGGTCGCCCCTTGTTTCGAGATGGCGATCAAGACAATTGGAGGTAATATTGCATTGTCCTCCCTTAAACCATTCGATTTGGATATCGCCCTGAGTCACATCATAATTGTAAGAACGAACCTGATCCCAACGTTTGAACCAGCAGAAACGTTCTGCTTGCTCTGCCCAGAATTCGTCAGGAGAATTTACCGAGCGTTCATACATTTCACGGTATTGCTCCATGCTCGCTATATGAGCTTTGGATGAAACCGATTCAGGAGGATAATAAAGTTCCTCACTCATTTTTCAATCTCCAATTCAAATGCATATCGTAGGAACTACGTATTATTAGACCCCCCCAAGCCCCCCTTGTCAGGGGGGAAATGAATCTTCCCCCTGACAAGGGGGATTGAGGGGGTTACATTATATATTGCGAACAGCTCTCGCCGCTTCAGTTAGTGTCCAGAGTCCTTCAGGGTGAGTAAACTCACCATCTCTAATATTTAAAACCCATGTTCGCATTTTACCTCTCACCTGCTGAGCAACCATGGAAAATCCGCCCCCAGGAGCAAATTGATCACTGATATGAATCGTCTTACCAAACTGATCGGTATTGGTAAAAGCTTCGTTGAACAATGTAGACATTTCATCCTTAGCAGGTAAACGCCAATCATCATAATCTGCAAATTTATTCTCACTCAATTCACGAGCATAGTCCTTGCTTTCCTGATAATTGACCCATTTTTTCAAATCGTTCATGGAATCTGTTTTAGTCCACATCAACCCATGCTTTTTTGAGGTAACTGTTCCATCACCGTTATCTACAAAATCATTATTTATGTCTTCAGCGTTCATATTTATCCAGGGAATTCAAGCAAACGAAAAAAATAAGGAAATAATTGTTATAAAATATCATTTCACTTATTACAAAAGCAATGGACAAAAACTTTTTATACCATAGACTGAGGCTTACAAAGGTTAATCTAAATATAAAAAATCATCATAAAAAATAATGTCGCCAAAAACACCCCAGGTTTTATTAACTCATTTCGACTGGAACCTGCAAAGGTTGGATGAAGTTCTCAAGCAGGAACAAAGTGATTATTTCAAAGGAGCCGCCTTACAACGCTTTGGGCATACTTACGATATGACCTTGAAAGTCCTCCGTGCCTTTGCTGAGTCGAACAACCTACCCTGCCAAACGGATGAGCAATGTTTTGAAACAGCCGTAAATAATGGGTGGATGGAAAAACAAATCGACTGGAAAGAAATGGCGGCAGATTATCATCGTATCAACCAGAAACCGCCGCAGGATGCGGAAACTGTTTATGGCAAATTACCCACCTTCCATCAAACTCTCAGTAAGGTTTTTGCAGAACTGAAGGCCATATAGCTCCCTTTAGCCTTGCAGAAGTTCCTTTAGCTTTTCTAGCGCCCTCTTCCGATGCGATATTGCATTTTTTTCTTCCGAGTTCATTTCAGCATAAGTTTGTTCATAACCTTCTGGAATAAACAGCACATCCCAACCAAACCCATTACTGCCTCGGATTTCATTAGCAATGATTCCTTCAACTTCTCCTCGCACAATCTGAATTTTTTTCCCATCATGGATAGCCAGGCAACAAATCGCTTTTGCTCCTCGATTATCAAACGACTGCAGCATCTTTAACATGCCCTCACAGCCCACAGTTGTTTCAAACCATTTCACCAGAGCACCTGGCAATCCTTTCCAAGCATGAAAAACCAAACCAGAGTCTTCTACCATTACAGGGCATTTTAATGCATCATAGGCCTGTTGTGCTTTATGACGCACCAATTCATCGAGGTCCTTAGTTTGGATTTCAAACAAATCAGCCACTTCGACCTGTTCTAAAGGGATTCCTAAAATATCCCCGGCTTCTTTGGCTTTATTGGGATTCCCAGTTACAAATTTAAATTGACTAAACATACACGCTCCAAAATGCTATTATAAAAAATTCCTTTTGTATGACCTTAAAACCTATGGTATACGTTTACCTTTTTCTTATCGCATGAACCCGAAACTCCGATCATTCATTTGCACAGCCCTACTTCTCCTGCTGACATCCTGCTCTAATGTTTTTGAGCTGGATTCAGATGTTCAGGCTCGAAAAGCTCTTTTCGATCTGATGAAAATCCAGGACCAATTTTATCAGGAAAACAACAGATACGCTGGCAAACTCTTTGAGATTGAAAAATACAATTTCAAATATCACACGGGAATCGTGTATATGGAAATCGAGCGGGCGGATAAAGACGGTTACCGCGCCATTTCACTACCTGCTGAATCTACCACCGCTCGTGTTTTTGCATTCGACACCAAAGAAGGCGGATTCTATGAAATGCAGGACGAAGAAGTTTCTCGATATGTTCTGGGGGCTTTACGGCACATCCGCGAAGAAAAGCAGAAATCCGATTTAGTCGATCTCACTTCATGGATTATGATGGGAGGAATGGTTTTTCTCGGCTTGCGTTTTATATCTCGATACAAAACCCCAGAAAACAATATCCTTTTAGGTGCTTATCTTTTTTGTTTAGTTCCACTCGCCTGGACAATCTCTCTTCTCGGTAAGATGGATAAAAATGTTGTTTTCAGCAGTCAGGTTTCGCAACTCACCTGGGCTTCGCTTTTACTGGCTCTGGCTTCCTTAATACTGGGCAGTAAATGGATACTTAGAAAAAAACAGGATCTGCCACCCCCGTCCCTATTAAGTCTGGTGTTTTGTACACTGATAATCGCGTTTATGAGCGGTGGCGTGATGATTCACACTCTGATTACTTATTCTTAAATATATTTCAGTCCAATCGCACTGTCAGGAGATGCTTACTCTCACTGTCGGCTCGCGACTTCAGGCAAAAGGTTTGGCCATTCACAACATTTCTCGGTAGCGTAAATTTGATAGGGCCTTCTGAAGAATTGAGGGTCATAACGTTGCCGATTTTGGTTTTATCTATTGTCATCTCATAAGAGAAACAAGAAGCCCCCGCATTGATAGTTTCCGTTTTTGGAGCTTGCAGATTGAGAATGAGATCACCGCGTCTTTTACTGAACAAGCTGGACTCGCCTTTACCAGGAATAGACAAGGACATTTGATTCCAGTCTCCAGAAGGGACTTTTATTTCAAATTTTTCCCTGCCCGCTTTCAGGTAGATACTCGCACCCGATTTTGCGGTCGAGATGGAAACATTGATTTTTTTATAAACGTTCAATTGAAAAACACGACTATCCAATTGACTAAGATAAGTAGCACAGTCGCCTTTCAATTTTTGCAGCTTGGGATTACGGACGATTCGTTGCAGTATGAAACTCCAGGTTTTTGCCTTAACCTTGACCAGAGCCATTTCATCCGGTCTACTAAAATGTGATCGCAAAACCTGAAAAGCCTGATTGATTTCCTTGAACTGCGATTCGGCATTCGGGCTTTGTGGATTGATATCGGGATGCAATCTCTTGGCAAGACTATAATAAGACTTTTTGATCACTTGCCAGGGTGCCCCAGGCTCAACCTGCAATATTCTAAAGCATTCAGTAAGCTGCATAAGTTCCCTTTGTTTACAGGAAATGTGCCAAAACCTATTAGTTTTGAGACACTATATTTATCAATAAGATATAAAAATATCGCCTTTTAGAGATCATTGCAATCAGGAAAAATCTTCCCTACAGGCCTAAATTTGGTAGTTTATTGTTTTTTAATGAGTTATATTTAGGCCAACAAAGTGATTGGGGAGTTCCGAGGTAGTAAATATTACCCAAATCTCGAATAAAAAACATTTTATTAGGGGTTTTCCTACATTTCCAGATTATTGATTTTTTGAATAATGATTGAAGACACAAAAAACTCATCGCAAAACTTCATTGGCACCTCGGAAGCCTATTTAAGGGAAATCTTCCCTGACTGGAAACCCTACCGCATTCACCAGATTTTCAATTGGGTTTATCATTATGGCTATCGGGACTTTTCAGAAATGTCCAACATTTCGAAAGTAATGCGAGCCCAACTGGCAGAACGTTTTCATTTCTCTTTGCCGCAAGTACAAAATAAAACTCACTCGCAGGATGGTTCCATTAAATACTTACTAAGACTCGATGATGGAGCCTTGGTTGAAAGTGTTTGGATGCCTTCCGACTCAAGAAAAACCTTGTGCATATCGACGCAAGTGGGTTGTAGGCTGAATTGTTCGTTCTGCCTGACTGCAAGTCTTGGTTTAAAGAGAAACCTGACAGCGGGAGAAATTCTCGGTCAATGTTTGACTGTGAATAAAGACCTTGCTGAAGAAGATGCCATCACCAATGTTGTATTCATGGGGATGGGTGAACCTCTCGACAATCTCGGTCCCGTGGTTGACGCATTACGCCTGATGACAGCCCCAGAGGCCATGCGAATGTCCACACGCAAAGTAACCGTTTCCACATCTGGGCTGGTCGATCGGATTAATGAATTTCAAAAAGAAAATATTCACATAAACCTGGCCATCTCACTAAATGCATCCGATGATGTGACGCGCGACCGAATCATGCCAATAAACAAAAAATATCCCATTAAAGTACTAATGGATTGCCTTAAAAACTATCCATTAAAACCGCAACGCCGGCACACTATTGAGTATGTATTGCTCGAGGGCATTAATGATTCAGATGACGATGCACGTCGACTTGCTAAATTGCTGAAGGGAATTCCCTGCAAGATCAACTTAATCCCCTTTAACGCGTTCGAGTCAGCGGAGTACCGACCGCCACCGGACAAACAAACGTTCAAATTTCAAGATTATTTAATAGAGCAAAACTTCTCTGCTTTCATTCGACAAAACCGCGCCACAGACATTCTAGGTGCCTGCGGACAGTTAGCAGCAGAATCTCAAAATCCCAGCTATGTCTGAAAATTCTTTTTAATTATTAATATGACCATCCCTGACCTCGATCTTTCGATTGTAATTCCTGTCTATAATGAGCGCGACAATCTGGTTCCACTTGAAGAGAAACTGGAGACCGAACTCGCCAAATTGAATCTCAGCTATGAAATAGTTTTGATCGATGACGGCAGTGTGGATGGTAGCCATCATATAATTAACTCGCTTAAAAAAAATAATCCTCGATTAAAGCTGATTCGCTTCGGACACAACCATGGGCAGTCGGCAGCTTTTGCGGCTGGATTCAAAGCCGCGCGTGGCAAAATTTTTGTCACTCTGGATGCGGACATGCAGAACAATCCTGCTGACATCCCTCTCCTTCTAGAGGAGATGAAGAACTTTGATGTGGTTTGCGGCTGGAGATTTAAAAGAAACGACCCATGGATCAAACGCGTTTCTTCAAAAATTGGCAACGGAGTGAGAAATCGATTAAGCCAAGAAGAAATTGCCGATACTGGATGCTCTTTAAAGGCATTCCGTAGAGAGTGCTTTGACAACGTAAAACTATTTAAAGGAATGCATCGTTTTTTCCCAACCTTGATGAAAATGGAAGGCTTTCGTGTAACACAAGTGAAAGTCAGTCATCACGCACGCCTTCACGGGGTATCGAAATACAATATTCGCAATCGGCTTTTCTCATCACTACATGATTTGATGGCGATTCGCTGGATGAAAAAGAGACATATTAACTATGATATTATTCAGGAGGATTAGATGACGGTAACACAATGGATGATAATCGGGTTTGTAGGGCAAGCTCTTTTTGGAGCTCGATTTATTATTCAATGGATCATTTCAGAAAAACGTGGCGAGAGCACTATTCCTCTGTCTTTCTGGTATTGCAGCATCGGGGGCTCTATGGTTCTCTTAACGTACGCCATTCATCGTCAGGACCCCGTATTCATTGTTGGCCAAAGTCTCGGTTCTATTATATATGTCCGGAACTTAGTTCTTATTGATAAGAAAAAGAAAGCCCTTGCAGGGGCCGGGACAGAAAAATGAACGGATGGAAAATCAGGGTTCTAGGCCTATTCCTGATGATTGTTGGCGGTTTTCTGTTTGTTTGGTCTGTAAGAGATATTCAATCTGAATGGCCGCAGATTTTTGTAGGCCTTCTTTCCGTTTTTAGCACCGCGATGGGGTTTGCGCTAACTATCATGCCTTTAGATATTTCTGAAGAGAATCAAGAGTAAGCTCCCGAATCCTTCCCCCGCATATTCTACTCATCTACACCTTTTCGTGCAGTGAAATCCCGCAATTGGTTATCGTCTCTAAAGTCTCCTTGACTTTGCCCAACCCGTATGATATTTCTCTACTTTCTTTAAGTCCTTAGCTGTCTAAAAGGCTTGGAGAAAAAGGTTTTCAGCCGTTAATATTCTTTTTGTTTCGGGAAATCAATGAACCAGAATTCTCCAAAAATACCGTTCTTGAAAACGATACTCTGCTTGGTCATGTTTTACCTGTTAGGCCATGTCTCCCCTATCCTGTCTGTTTCTTCAAATTCCATCTTCTCTAATCTAAGTTTTCAGTCCCTAGCATTTGCACAAGACGAAGATGATGAGGAAGATGAAGAAGACGAAGATGAAGAAGGAGGAGATGAGGAAGGTGGCGAAGAAGTAGCTGAAGGCGAGGAAGGGGAAGAAGAGGGAGAAGATTTATCCTATCTGACCGATATCGGCCCGGCAGCAGAACATGAATTCGAAGAATTTTCTTTCCTCGGATTTAGTAATCGCAAATTCACTTGGGCAGCAGCTCAACTACATATTTTATTCGCATCCTTCATATTGGGATGTCCCATGTTCGTTGTCATCATGGAAGTCATGGGTGCACGGCGGACGCAAGGGGTACGAAAAGCCATTATTCTATCGAATGTATTTCTCGCGGTTCTCATTGGCGTTGTTATTGGGATAACCGGAGAAGTCATAATTGATATCCATCACGGCGTACTGTATGGAATGTGGGCCTGTGCCTTTGGCGCACTTTTTGTCAGCTTTCTGAATTATTTCCACAAACTGATGGGACTCCGAAGCTCTGCTTTCGTGGGAGCTATCGCGGGTACTGCCATAGCAATGCCACTTACACCAGTGGAGCATTACGCGACATCGGGAATCATTCTGGCCATTGTATGTGGTGCAGTAGGTGGATTGCTTTCGAATGGCATCATGTTCGCCAAGTCGGACTACAAATTCGAGCGTCTTTCACACGAAATCACCAAAGTAATTGGTATCTGTTACAGTTTCACAGCTCTCACAGGCGGACTTTTCCTGTTTGTCATGTTGATCGCTTATGAAGACTTCATAACTTATCTTATCTCATCGTTCCCAACCTTGTTCATGGTGGCCTACCCCACTCTGTTCATTCTGGAAACGATCGTTATGTACATTTACGTTTATTCATGGGATCCACTCAATAAAGCCAATAAAAAGGGCAGACACATTGTTACAGGTGTCATATTGAATGTTCTCGGCTTGTCCCTACTTGTGGCTCTGGACGGACCTGCAACCTTTATGCAGACCCCACCCAAACCACTGAACGAATTAATGAATATTGGGGAATGGGCCAAAATCGCAAATTCAGCCTGGATGCCGCTCAATTATCACCGACTGGTGGGTAATGGAACTTTTGGTGGCTATATGGTTTGTGTCATCGGTGCGTATATGTACCTTTGGTCAGATAAAAAAGAAGATCGAGAGTATTACGATTGGGTTGGTTACATCGGTAACTTGATAGGTGTGGCGATCATGCTTCCATTGCCTGCAATGGGTTATATCTTCGTCCGCGAAATTTACCAATACGATGCCACCATCGGTATGTATATCATGTCCGATCGTGAGTCCATGTTCATGCTCGTTCAAGGTCTGCTAGTAGGCACCATGTTCAGCGCCAGTAATATTTATATGTGGGTCAGTATGAAGCGTATAGAGAATGCCGAACGTTTCTTTCCAGCAATGAAATTTGGATTTGTACTTATAATAATAGCAGCAACCATCTGGTTTACCCCAAGGCGTTTCTTCGCAACTATGATGCCTGAACCGGGAATGGATTCCAGCATGGTTCTACCTGACAATCTTGCTTTTCTCGCCTTAATGGTTTCAAAGAATACGGCAGCCTTTTGTCTTGTGACAGTAACTTTCATTAACTACATTTTTTATACGATTGCGACAAAGACAGGCAAAGTAGCTTATGGGAAAATCAATCCCCTTGGGCCTTATGTCCTCATTTTCCTAGGATTCGCTGACATCTGGTTGATGAGTTGGATGGGAACCATTAGAGAATTGTCGCGTATGAACTGGCATATTTACAAAGTATTCAAAGATGTAACGCCGGAAAAATTTGCACCAACACTAGCAGAGTCAGGATTCCATGTGACCACGATTGTCTGGACGTTCTTTGTTTTGATGACGGCCATCATATGGATTGGAATTAAATATCCAAAAACCAAGAAAAAAGAAACGCAGCCAGCAGCAGCGCCTCAAATGGCTGAATAAGGGAGTAGATTTTAAATGAACATTGATGTGGTCATTATTGGTCTCATACTAATACTCAGTGCGCTCTACGCGCTGTTTAATATTTTTGGAGTTTTAGGCCTAGGTTGTGGAGTAGCATTGATTGTCACATACTTTGTCCTGCTCAAGCTAAAGCCACAAAAACCTAAAGAAAAATCTACCTTCCAGAACATAAAGTTCAAGATCCCATTCATATTAATTCTTGGTGCAATCATTTGGGTGGTTGCAGGTAAATTTAATTTCCCCATATGGTGGCAAATTGAGTTTGTCGCTTTTGCTATGGTCGGATTTTGTTTTTTCACGCTTCTGGACTGGAAAACATTAACTGTAGAAAAATCGGCTTCCTCTTGGGTAATGCGCCTATTGGCAACTTACGCCCTTGCCTCTGGAATATTTATTACCGCAACAGCACAACTACCGCAGTTTGATCCGGAGTTTGAGCTAGCAAAGCTTAACAAGCCACCTCTTGTTTTAGGGGATGCTGCTGGTCCTGAGGTGATTGCTGCAGGACGAGAAGTCTTTGAGAATAATAAATGTTTTAACTGTCACAAAGTATTCTGGGAAGGTAACTCCGATCGCGGCCCGAATTTAGGCACAAAACAAATAGGGTTGTTTTCAAAAGACTACATCAAAGAACAGATAATAGACCCAAGAAAAAAACAGTCTCCCGGTTTTGATGATCCAAAGTCAATCAAAGCTATGCCTACATATTACGAGGATGACTTAAGCGAGGACGAGTTATCCGCTTTGACCTCCTATTTAAAAACACTTCGAGATCCCACCCATATGCCGGTTGAAGGCAAGTTTGGTAATCAATGGACCTGGTGGGATGATCCAGAAGTCATAGCTGAGGGACAAACAGTATTTGAGGGCACACACCCAGCTACTGAAGGCCTTAATTGCGCAGTCTGTCATGGTAAAGACGGAATTCCGATGATGACCGGAGCCTTGGATTTCAGAAATGAAAGTAATCCTGACACAGACAAGATGCCCGACCATGTCGATAGCCTCCTTAAGGATTGGCCGGATGGTCTCTGGTACAAAAGGGTAACCCGTGGCGTTGACAACACGCCTATGGCCCCATGGGGTATGATATTTGAGCACCAATACCTATGGAAGGCAGAAGCTTATGCGAGAACTTTCCATGATCCATTGGACAAACGCACAGCGAAACGACCGGTTCCACCCGTTCCGACAAAAGAAGAAGTCGAGAAATGGAAAACCGATGGTTTGTTCCTCGATCCACTATTATAAAAAATAATCTACTATGCCGGTCCTGCTCAAATGCAGGGCCGGCATTTTTTTTGTCCTATCGAAAACTAGCAAGGGTCTGCTAGAATCATCCCAACTCAATAAAGATTTTCAGGAGATAAAATGAGTAAACTTGATGACATTCTTAAGGATAGCTTCCATGAAGATGGAACCATCCTAATTCTTCGGGATAAATATATCGGTATTCGAGGTTGTATGGAGTTGGCCAGGAACGAGGCACTTAAAACAGTAAAACAATTGGTTCTACCTGGAAATCAGATATTTGATGAGGGATTAGAAGCGCTTACAGAGTCCCCCTATTTGGGCAACTTAGAGCTTTTAAACGCCAATCAAAATGAAATTGGTGACGATGGTGCCATTGTCATTGCCAACACAGAAAACTTCCCCAAGTTAAAAGATCTCTCTATGTTTGGTAATGTCATTGGTGACATAGGTGCCAAAGCTTTTGCAGATTCGCCGCAAAGCAAAAAGTATATAAAACTCGATCTCTATAAGAATCAATATACCCGAGAAGGCTACAAGGCCCTGACTGAATCTGAATATTTAAAAAACTGCGAAGAGCTGGAAGTCTACCGCGAGTAGTAACGCTAAAGACACCTGTTCAAGATGGCCACTCACCGGTAGAAAAAGTTTTCACCTGAAGAGCGTGAATGAGCTTTGGCGTGCCTGTCATTTCCTCATCCAAGGCCTTGTGAACCAGTCGAACACGGTCCATTACATTAAGACTTTCAAACTTGGACGAAACAACCTTAACTGAATAATGCCCACCTCCACCAGCAGCTTTATGCCCTCGATGAAGGTGACTTTCATCAATGATTTCCACATGCTGAGCTTCGAGTTGTTCTCTTAAGTTTTTATCAATTATACTTACGGTATCCATATTTTTTATATTAAGTTCTTGTTTGATGGTTAAAGTTTATTTTTTAGCCGATCGCGCCCCAAAGTCGGGAAAGTCTTTAAACTGATTGAGGTTCTCATTGAACTTCGAAAATGCCGCATGTTCCTTTTCACCAACCAGCTTTGCTTTGCATTTCGCGCAAATCGGAATTTTTCCAGGGTCATAAGTGCGAATCCGGTTTTTGACTCCACACTCCGGGCAAGGTATTATTGCTAAGTCAGACATACCTGATAATAGCAAATGTTCATTATTCTGAGAAATAAAATATGTTTTTCTTTCAGCACCCAGGACACAACCAAAAAATCCCATGGACTAAAAAGGTATCTTTGGTTATATGGATTCTACTTGGACTTGCTTTATTATCATTTTTTGCATTCAGTTTTTTCATTATAGCCCTATTGATAGGAGTAGTTTTGTTTACAGCTAACCTTTTTCAAAGGAACCGCTCACCCCTATCAAGGAACACCCAAGACTTCCAGACGCGCACCTATACTCCAAGCCAAAAACAGAAGGAAGATGATAATATTATAGATATATAAGATTGAAAAGTTCATCCTCCCTCACCTTGACAACCTGCACAAGATTCGGTCAACCAAAATTTCGAATCAGCGATGCCTCTTCCGACTCAGTTGTTCCCATTTTCGTGGTTGCGCTTTAGAACCCATTTTGCCAAACATATAATTAAACAACCGCCTTGCATCGTCTTTAGTCGTGTGTTCACCAATGAGTCGCGATACGATTGTACTTTCGGCTTTCAGGAAAGGCTCTAATTGTCGGCCCACTTTTTTAACAATTTGCAAATTACTTAAATCAGAAGCACGCTCTGGCTTGGGAATGGTTTTACTTCTAGCTTTCTTTTCCTCAGCTCCAATCAATGATTCCAGCGTGGGTAATTTAATCGTTTCAAGTCTGATAAAAAATGGCAAAGCAAACCCCAGTTCCGTCTGAGACGCTCCCAATAAATCAGTTTTCATCACTGGTATTTTTTCTTCCATTTTTAGATCGTTAACCAACCCACGCCAGAATAAGGAGTCATTTTGGGAAGGAACAATAAGCCCCAAATCGATCAGGTAGTTTAGAAGTGCATAAAGGGTTTCATCCTCAAGGTCCTCTGAAGCGACATTTTCCTTTAAGATATTGATCCAATCCAAAGCTTTCATATTTAAAGAGAGAGGTGAAGAAGATAAGGGGTCAAAGACGATTTTGAAATTTTTCACGCCATTCGGCAGATAATGTTTGAAGACGGGTAACTTTTTTCAACAAATCCTGATTTTTCTTTTCTTTAAACATCAGCACATTGACCATTTCAATTGAATTTTTTTCAAAACCTTCCTGAATTCTTTCAATTGCAGAGTCAGGTTCAACCCAGCCCGTTTTTTTTACTCTAAAATAGCACCCCGTATATCCCGTTGTTTGAACTTTACAAGCCATTGCTTGAAGATCGAAGACTTTATTAAGCTTGTGACAGGGTTGTCGGGGTTGCGAGACTTCAATCTCAGCCTCGCCCAATCGAAAAATATCACCAATGTTAATTTGCTTTTCATTAATGCCAGACAAACTGAGGTTTTCACCAAAAGCTCCAGGTTTCACTTCTCTTTCCAGTTCAGCTTGCCAATAGGGTAAGTGATCAACGAAATAGGCACAAACAGCCAAATCCTTCCCTCCATGAAAACGGGGGTCGCCTACACCATCTCCACGAAAACCCAATTCATCCAGAAAAATTTTTCCCTCTATCGGCTTTTTGAAAATACCGGTTAAAAACTTTTTACCTTTACCATTAAAATTAATTTTTTCTGGCATGGCAATATTTAATGAGGCAAGTTTAACCATTTGCACTAATTATAAAATTGATAACAATCTCGCCCTTTGTTTTTTGCGAGGTACAATGCTTCATCAGCTCTCTTTACTAATATTTTAACCGTATCCCCGTTATCAGGAAAAAGACTGATCCCAATACTAAGAGTAATCCTCACTTCTTTACCATCAATGTTAAACTTAGGGCGTATGGCCTCCAACAGTTTACTAGCGAGAATACCAGCTGCTTCCTGATTATTAATTTCTGGAAGAATCAAAATAAATTCATCACCCCCCAGTCGTGCTACGGTATCTTCTTGCCGGAGACAGGATTTCAATCTTTCCCCTACAGCTTTCAGTAAAGCGTCCCCAACCGAATGTCCTAAACTATCGTTTACTTTCTTGAATCCATCAAAATCGATGAACAAAACCGCAATCTTTTTTTTACTTCTTGTTACTTTTGCAAGAGCCATTTCCAGTCTGTCATTAAATAAAATACGATTGGGGAGTCCGGTCAGTGAGTCGTGATAGGCCATATTGCGCATTGCGATTTCTGTCTTTTTTCTTTCCAGTTCTGCTCCAGCTCGTGCTGCAAATATTTTTAATATAGAAAAGGTACGATTCCGATCCATCATCGGTTTATCATCAAGAACCGAGAGAAATCCGATTATTTTAAATTTCGAATCAAAGCATGGAACTCCAGCAAAACTCACTGCTTTAATTTCAGCAAGACTTCTGTCTTTTGGATAAATCTCGCGGATTTTATTAGGATGATAGGCAAGCATTCCAGCCAAAACTTCTTCACCTGGAGTGTCAGAGGCATCAAATGCCCTCTTTCCTGTAAAGTTATTATCGGCCCAACCTGCCAACACAGAGCATTGAAATTCTTTTAAATTAAGAGTTTCATTTACATAAGCATTTTTAACAGGCAATGCTTTCGCAAGATGTCTAACAAGATATTTAAAAAACTCGTCCCCCACTCTAGAAGAAGTTCCTTCTACAATCTGGCGAAAAGCTTCTTCATCATGATGTCTTTTAATTACCCCAGCAATACTAGCTGTAACCGTTTCTAATATCGCTTGCTCATTTGCAAGCCATGATTTATCCATTTGGTTGGAACCCAATGCAAAGAATCCCCAATAATGCGAATTGATGATTATGGGAATAATTAACAAAGAGTTGAACTTTAGACGCTTGAAAATACCGCCTGGGAAATTTGACCCCCTCTGCTCACTGGTAATAACCGATTGACCATTCTTTAAGGGTGGATAATTTTCTTCTATCCCCAACTCCTCATAGGAAGTGTTCACAGTTAAATTATCAAAACTAGCTATTCCATTTACCTCAGTCCAGGCAAATTCCAGATCACAGCTAAGTGAGTCGGCTTTCTGGTTATGCCTGAAGATAAATGTTCCATCAACATGTGCGGCATCACCTAATATTTCCAATGCTTGGGCAAGAGACACATTGTAATCCGGTACAGTCAGGAGCTTGTTCGTAGCTTTAGAAACTCCATTTAGCAATCGATCCTGTGCTTGTAAAGCTGTTTCCGCCCTATTCCTCTGCTCCTTTTCATTTTTTAATTCAATGGCATTTCTTATTGCTCTTTCTAAACCCTCCACTGAAAGTCGCGATTTTATAAGATAATCGGAAGCTCCTGCCTTCATAACCTCAACAGCCTTTTCTTGATCTCCCTGGCCGGTTAAAAATATAACTGGAACTGCCGCGCATTTTTCCTTTGTCAAATTCAGCAAAGTTATTCCATCGTTTTCTCCCAAACGAAGGTCAAGCAGGCAAATATCATATAGGGTATTTTCTAGATATTTTTGAGCCACCTGGCTAGAGATTGCGGAGTCAAGGGCGATTTTTAAATCTGGAAATCCTTCACGCAGAAGCTCTTTGACAAGAAAGATGTCATCCTCGTCATCATCAACTACTAAAATTTTTAACTGATCCTTGTCCATAAAAGACCAAGTATCCTTCCCTGTAATAAACTGAGGGTTTTAAGAAAATCATATATGGGGGTGTAGGGTAACCACGATAACGCAAAACACCACCAATATCAACAGCGGTCTAAGGGGACCAAATATATAAGAAATAAGGGCTTAACGCATTGGGGTTGAATCCGAGATCAAGATTGATCAGGTTAAAAGAGGTGGGCTTTTGAAATTGAGAGTAAATATTACCCTGAAAATCATTGTTGCGATGGTAAGTAACCAGCTTAAGGTTAGAGTTGCTTAAATCAGACTTTATTCTATGAACCGTATCCGTGACATAACCAATTTGGTCAATCAAATTTAAATCTTTTGCCTGTTCAGCATCAAAGACACGTCCATCGGCAAGCGATTGAACCTGCGATTTGTTTAGTGCCGAACGATTCTCTGCAATGAGTGTTACAAATCGGTTATGCAATCTATTGATAGCCCCCTGAAAGAGTTCTCTTTCTTCTTTTGTAAAGGATCGGAAAGGGGACATAAAATCTTTTTTATCTCCAGATTTGACAATTTCCCAACTCACTCCAATTTTTGTCATCAACTCCTGTAAATTAACTTTGAGGGCGATCACACCAATACTGCCAATTAAAGAGGTTGGGTGAGCAATAATTTCATCCCCTGCCAAGGCGATGTAATAACCACCCGATGCAGCAAGGTCCATGACTTGAATGTATATTCGTACTTTGGTTTTATCTTTGTATGTCTTCAAAAGATGGAAAATAATATCGCTCGCGGTAACCGTTCCACCCGGACTATTTATTTTTATCAATAGGGCTTTTATCTCATCGTCTTTCTCTGCCTTTTCTACAATACTCCTGATTTTCTCAACCATTCCCAACCGCAAGGTACTACCTGAAAATGTTCTATCCTTTTGGTTATTAATAACTCCATCTATATTGACTAATAAAATTTTCCCAGGCCCTTCACCGTCAATCGTAACTTCCTTCAATTCTCCAAGAGAAGGACCAAAATTGATGGTTGCGCAACCCGAAATAATGATAATCATCAATACAAGTACTACAAACCGCAAATCGTGAATCAATTTAAAAGTTTTTGATTTCCAATGGGTCATCGAATGAGTTCAAAAAAAGGTTTAATCTTGCAAATTATTTCATCGTAATCCGACTCCACCTTGAATAGGGTTTCCAATTTACCTGTCAATTTGGAGTTCATGTCAGCGTTTCTTCGCTCTACTGGTAATAACGCCGACTGAGCCAGAGTAAGCAAGTTGAGAATAATTTCCTTAAGATTATTATTAAGCTTCGCAACTTTCATCTTAAGTTCCTTGCGCTGATCGGGGGACTTGCCAGACCATACGATTCCTTCAAGAGCTTTAATATTTTTTATAAAAATACAAATCGCGTCATCTAATCCTTGAAGTATTTGCTTTTCACAACCACCTTCGCTTAGCATTCGATATGATTCATGTAGTTTTTGCAAAGGGTCAATCACTTGCAGGTCTATTAAAACTGCTTCGTCCAAGCCATAAAGTCCACTCAACTCTTTAGGGTCTATCCTCTCAGACGAACCAATTTCAACCAAAAGCTTCTCTCTTAACTCCGGAACCTGGGATTCAATATCGCTTTTGGCTTTGGTTCTCATTGCGTTGACATTGGCATCAAAATCCTCAACGGATCGTCTTTGGACATGAATATCTCTAAACTTAACATTCAAATCTTCTAACGCGCATTCCACTTCCGTATTCCACACGCGCATTAGTTTCAGTTCTCTTTCTTCATCCATGGGAGTGAGATATTTCAAACGGATCTTCTTTTCCATAGTTAAAAGTTGCCTGACTAAATTGCGCACCAGTCTTTCATAAGAAACAAGCTGCAAATCCAGATGTTCCTGCGAGTTCTTCTTATTCAGTTTTGTAAATTTTATATTGTTCTTTTTTACGCGAACAGAATTCTCCTGCAACAGGGATACAGCTTTATCCCGCTCCATAATATCAAGTGTTTTGTCCAAGTCTTCCATTAGCGTTTTACCAAATTAAAATTGTGTTAATTAAGGCAGGTCAGCATCTTTTGCGCAACGGCAGCCAATACCATAATAATCTTTACCATCGCTGTCGCCATAGCGGCTAGACGATCTCAAGTACATGGGAAGACTATTCCAAGCCCCTCCACGAATTACATGGTACTTTCCTTTTTTAGGTCCCTTAGGGTTCTTATAGGGAGCCTTTTTATAATATTTTTTATCATACCAATCACTGACCCATTCAGCAACATTTCCACCGAGATCAGATATTCCTTCTGCAGTGTTTCCCTTCTTATAATGTCCGACCTCGTTATGAACCTTTCCTTTTTGAACGAAACAGCAATTACCGAAGTTGGCTCGGGTTTTATCAGGAGGTTCATTTCCCCATGGATAGATGCGATTTTCTGTACCTCTGGCAGCTCGTTCCCATTCGGCTTCGGTAGGCATTCTTTTTTCGCGCCATTCGCAATAGTTACGACATCGTTTCCATTGCAAACCGAAAATAGGTTTATTGATCATATCCGCCCTCGCCTTGCGATCAACCCAACCCGTTATCGTAGGATACTTTTTCAAATGGGTTGCCAGATAGGCTTCGAAATCGGCAAATGTAACTTCAAATTTATCGAGGTAAAAAGCATTCAAATAGACTTTGTGTTTAGGATATTCGTTCTTCTTTCCGGTGCCTTTCGGACTCCCCATTTCAAACTCCCCTGCCGGAAACAGCACCATTTCCCGGTTTGAAACTTCATTAGCCCAAGAAGGTTCAAAGAGTACTAAAACGAAAAGAATACTGCCCAGAAATCGAATTACAAAAGCCATAATGTATTGGTATATATAAATAAAATTGAGCCTCTAGTTTTAAGGGTTTATTATAATATCAGGATTTCATATGACAAGACCTGAAATTACAGGCCGTAATCCTCCGACCCAAAAGTATCTATGAAATTAATCAGATCCTTAGACTCTCTTGACAGAGTTCTTGAAAAATTTGAATGCCGACTCATTGTTTTCCTTTTATCTCTTATGATTATCCTTTCCTTCGGGCAAATGGTTTCTAGAAACCTTTTTCATCAGGCACTCGTTTGGGGAGATATTCTTTTAAGGCAGTTGGTTTTGTGGACGGGCTTTTTGGGAGCCAGTCTCGCAGTTCGCCAAAACAAGCATATTTCAATTGATGTCTTTTCAAATTTTTTATCTCCAAACTCAAAAAACAAAGTTTTCACATTCACCCACATCACAACCGCGATCATAAGTGGATTTCTGGCATGGGCAGCTTGGTCATTTGTACAATTTGAAAAGGAGTCGGAATCCATCCTATTCCTAGATCTACCGGTATGGTTTTTTCAATTAATCCTTCCCTACAGTTTTCTTATTATTGCTTTTCGTTTTTTATTGTATTCCACCCGAGTAGAGAAAAAAGAAACGACATAATCTATGATTGCCTCCGCAATAATATTATTAGCCTTACTTGGAGTGCCGCTTTTTGCAATCATTGGACTATGCGCTCTGGTTTCTTTTTTCAATGCGGATATAGATACCGCAGCTATCTTCATTGAGCTCTATAGAGTAGCCAGCAACCCTACCCTGATCGCCATTCCTCTATTCACCTTTGCCGGATTCGTCCTGGCTCACGGAAAAACCCCTGAGCGCTTGGCGCGCCTCTCACAGTCCTTATTAGGAGGAATACCAGGAGGTATCCCTTTGACTATTCTGCTGGCCTGCGCATTTTTTACAGCCCTGACAGGAGCTTCAGGAGTTACTATCATTGCCCTAGGTGGGTTGCTTTACCCTCTTTTAATCAAGGAAAAATATGGCGAGAATTTTTCTCTCGGACTTATTACCTCCTCCGGTAGCCTGGGGCTATTATTTCCACCCTCTTTACCTTTAATTCTTTATGGACTTGTTGCACAAGTCAGTATTGACAAGCTTTTTATAGCAGGCATTATTCCGGGGCTGATTATGATTTTTATCCTCGCCTGTTATTCGATTTTTCGCGGAAAAAAAATTGGGGCATTGCCGAATAAACCCGAATTTTCAGATGCCCCCAAAGCCCTGCGCGAAGCGGCATGGGAAATCCCCTTACCTCTCATTGTTCTGGTTGGAATTTATAGTGGATTTTTTACGGTTACCGAAGCTGCCTCCGTTACCGTTGTCTATGTCATTCTTGTCGAGTCATTAATCTACAAAGATTTAAGCCTAACGAAAGATATTCCAGTATTAATGCGCGACAGCATTATCTTGGTTGGGTCAATTTTAATCATTCTTGGCACGGCAATGGGCTTCACAAGTTATCTAATCGATGAACAAATTCCCATGGCACTACTTGAAACCATGCGGCAGTACATTGATGACCCGCTCACCTTTTTAATTGCCCTTAATATTTTTCTTTTATTGGTCGGCTGTATGATGGATATCTTTTCTGCCATCATTGTAGTTGTTCCACTTATCATCCCTATCGCCAAAAGTTTTGATATAAACATGGTGCATTTAGGGATCATTTTTCTCACTAACCTTGAAATCGGTTACTCCACACCCCCGGTAGGGATAAACTTGTTCATTGCCGGGACCCGATTTGGAAAACCCGTATTGGCTTTATATAAAGCGGTATTACCCTTTCTCGGACTTCGGCTCGTTGGCCTATTGTTAATAACCTATGTGCCTGCTCTAAGCCTTTTTCTAGTGGATTGGATAACCAACTAATTAGATAATGGATATGCTATTCTTATTTAATTTTTAATAATTTCATACTCATAAATGATAAAAAATTATTCACACACGCCTCTTGACATACCCATCAGTTATACCGTTTTTAAGAATCCAGTAGGACTAACGGGTCTCGTAAGCAGCTCTGAAGGACTGATTCGGCTTATTAATAACCTAGCCAATGAGAAATCCATCGAAAAACATTTAACCCAGTTAACTAATGGCGATATCTCTAAAAAGCCTTCTCACTTTAAAGATTTAACCAAGCAATTTTCTCTTTATTTTGACGGCAAACTGAAAAGTTTCGATTATCCGCTCGACTTGCGTTTAGGAACGCCGTTTCAGCAAAAGGTTTGGAAGAAACTACTTACCATTCCCCATGGAAAAACACGTAGTTACAAGTGGCTGGCGCAAGCGATTAGAAACCCACAAGCATCTCGAGCCGTAGGAAATGCTAACGGCAAGAATCCATTATCCATTATCATTCCCTGTCATCGTGTTGTTAAGGTGAATGGCGATATGGGTGGTTATACGGGCGGAGTTAGCCTCAAACATTTTCTATTGAAACTGGAGCAGGCAATTTAATGGCATTGTATAAAACACAGGCCATCGTTCTTAAAAGTATGAATTTATCAGAGTCTGATCGCTTGGTTACTTTTCTAACAGAGAACTATGGGAAGATAAAATGTGTTGCCAAAGGAGCTCGCAAAGCAAAAAATTGCTTTTGGGGTTCGCTCGAACCTATGACTCAGATTCATCTGATTTATTTTGGCAAAGAAAATCAGAGCCTGTATCGACTGAATCAGTCTGACATTATCGAATCGTTTCAATCCATTCGTGAAGATTTTGCGAAACTTTATACGGGAATTTACTTCCTTGAGTTGATCGACTCGATGATTCTGGAGGGTCACTCCGACAAACAAATATATAACTTATTACAACAAACCCTGACAGCTATGAGACAACAATCGGAACTTGACTCCTTGATCCGATTGTTTGAAATTCGTCTATTGTCCCTTTCGGGTTACAAACCACAGGTTGATCATTGCATTGTTTGCAAAACCATCTCAGAAAACGGTATATTCAGGTTCAGCTTCATTCAAAATGGAATTATTTGCAAGAATTGTTGCAATCGAGTACCCACAGATATCCAATTTACGACAGGTACGCGAAACTATATTAAGAAACTTATGGAAGTAGAAATTAAAAGTTGTGGGCGGATCAAAATCCCAAAACATCAAGCTGGGGAAGTCGAAAAGGTGACGCATCGTTTAGTGCTTTCCCATCTTGGCAGGGAACCTAAATCCTATCCTTTCATCAAGACCATGGCACAGTTCATCTAAAAAATAAGAGCGTATATTATGGATAAAAAAATTATAGCGACATCCAAGGCTCCATCAGCTATCGGCCCCTATTCGCAAGCAATAAGAATTGGAGATTTCTTATACACCTCGGGGCAAATATCTTTGGACCCTGAAACTATGGAAATGATCACTGGTGACATTGAAGTGGAGACAGAAAAAGTTTTAAAAAACTTAGAAGCCATTCTTAAAGCAGACGGACTGGGCTTAAATAACATCATAAAAACCACTGTATACTTAACCGATCTGTCCGAATTTGCGAGAATGAATCAGGTTTATGAAAAGTTTTTTTCAGAAACTAAACCTGCTCGAGCCTGTGTCCAGGTTGCTGCTCTCCCCAAGGGGGCAAAGGTGGAAATTGATGCGGTTGCCCATTCATAATTCTTTTCACAACTAACCCAAACTATCGACGGGGCTAAAAAATCAGATGGGACAAGAAATTTCTATCGCTTTGTAGCGGTAATCGGCGTGGTGGTCATTGGAAGTTTAGGTTACTCCTTTATAAGTGCAGCACCTAACTTGAACACAGCGCCCTATCACAAACCACCCCCAACTGCGCCCCAGTGCTTGGGATGCCATATGACCGGGGAAGAAAAAACCCCTATCATGCCGCATCGGCAAATGGGCACCTGCACCATATGCCACAAACCTTTCACTCAAGCCTAAATACTTAGAACCAGGCTGAACAAGGAAACACGGTTGTAGAGAGAAAAATATTCCTCTTTGACATCAGAGAGTTCAAGAGTCAAGCTTTTCCCCGGACTCAACCCAAATGCCTTAGGTCCAACCACGGGCAGGCTATCTACAAAAATATCCGAAGCTAGTACATCCTGATAGGTTACTTGATCATTTTTCAGTTCTATACCAATTCGCGACAATTCAAATTTTTGAAAGTATTTAGACTCCACTGCCTTGTTGATTCTTCTGAATCGAGCCTGATTAAGAAGTAATTCGACATCAATCCCGCCAATTTTATTTGAAGGGCCGGCATTAAGAGCAATCAGACTATTCGTTTTTTCAGGCCAGTCAATATGTGAGAAAAGAATGGGGATTTTTATAGCAGCAACAAAATAGGTTTCTATACCAACCTGTTCGCAGGGCAGAATTTTAAAATCCAGAAAATGATTTTCGAGAATAGAGGTGAAAAATTCGTTGTCATCACCACAATTTGCAGTTGAACCGACCTCAAACTTAATAGTACCCGCTGATGCAATTCCATTTTGTTTGGAAAGCGCGACGCGATGCAAATCGCCAACATTCAAATTTGCGGACAGGTCTAGCTTACATCCCACCAAAAACAAGAGGATCAATGCCGTCGAGAATAGTTTTCTGATGGTTAACATGGTAGGTCCCTCTTCCATAAGTGGGCCTGGAAGGAAGAAAAACTAGAAATGGGTAAGAGGCGCCTTACCTACAGAGTACACATTGAATCCGATATCGAACAAAGCTTTGTGATCCAAATGATTCCTGCCATCAAAAATAAAAGCAGGTTTTTCCATTTTATCAAAAATCTTTTTATAATCCAGCTTACTATACTCAGCCCATTCTGTAACCAGAGCTATACAATGAACCCCCTCAGCGGCCTTATAAGGGTCTACTACATAATCTACCCCGGCATCAATGCCTTCGAGGTCTTTTCTGGCATTTCCAAGAGCATGAGGGTCTGAAATTCGAAGGCAGGCCTTTTCTTCTAACAGGCGTTTACAGATGTAAATAGCAGGTGAGTCACGAGTGTCTCCGGTATCGGGCTTGAATGCAAAACCAAACACCGTAATTTTTTTACCAACAAGAGTGTTGAACATCGCCTGAAGAATACGTTTAACGTAACGCTCCATTTGATAATCATTCAATGTCACCACTTGTTCCCAAAACGCGGCAATTTCATTCAATTGATAATGCTCGCATAAATAAACAAGATTCAAAATATCTTTTCGAAAACAGGAACCGCCAAACCCAGGACCGGCATTTAAAAATTTTGAGCCTATGCGAGAATCCCTGCCGACTGCCTTGGAGACCTCAGTCACATCCGCCTCTGTAACCTCACAAATCGCAGCGATAGAATTAATGGAAGATATTCTTTGTGCCAAAAAAGCATTGGAAACCAGTTTAGAAAGTTCACTACTCCAAAGATTGGTGGTGATCAAGTTTTCCTCGGGAACCCAATGCCGATATAAATCGACAAGTTCCTGACGTGCAGTCAGACCCGACGGAGTTTCTCTGGAACCAATCAAAATTCGATCAGGGAATTCCATGTCGCGGATCCCGGTCCCTTCAGCCATGAATTCCGGATTCGATAGAATTTCAAACTTTACAGAGTTACTACCTGAATGCAATATTTTTGCGAGCGTTTCAGCGGCTCTAACTGGCAAGGTGCTTTTTTCTACAACAATTTTGTTGGAACGTGCATTTTCCTTAATACGACGAGCCGTATTCTCAATAAATTGAAGATCAACCGCCTTGCCTGCACCTTCACCAAAATTTTTAGTAGGTGTATTAACCGACACAAAAATTATATCTGCCTGGTCAATGGCGGTATCGATATCTGTTGAGAAAAACAAATTCTTACCGCGAACTTTTAAAACTCGATCGTGCAACCCGGGCTCAAACAAAGGTAATTGATCTGAGTTCCAGGCATCGATTCTTTCCTGAGATATATCGACGACCGTCACCTTATATTCTGGGCACTTATTTGCAATGACAGTCATAGTGGGGCCGCCCACATAACCTGCCCCAATGCATAAAATATTCTTTTTAAAATTATTTGGAGTCATTAGAAGCTTTTCGGCGAGATGTTACTCAATCTTGAAAGAAAAAAGGCCTGGCCCAAGCTGGACCAGACCTTTTTAATAATGCAGAAATCAACCCTTTTTATAATTAAAGGTCTTCTTCTTACTATTATAAGGCTTGGTGCCCTTTTTAAACTTGAGTTTGCCATCTTTGACCTTAAAATCTTCAATTATCAAAGGTGTCTTCTCAGTCTGACCTTGCTCCTTGGCTCGGTCATCCTTTTTCTCAAGTTTTTGATCTGCGTTGTCTTCGCTCCAGAAGTCAGCAATTTTGTGAACCTTCAGTTTTCGCTCCTCAAAATTGAACTTATACTTATCATGAACCGAAGGTTTGAACGGAGTATTGGGATGCGTGTGACATCGGGTACAAACATTAGCATAATCCCATCTCTGCCCATATTTTTCAGTCTCAGCTTTCGTGAAGTCGCCTTTTGAAGACTTCATAACAGCTCTAAACTGAGAACCGCCGGCTACCGAGTGACACATTTCACAACCAACTTGTTCCTTATTTGGCTCCGTAGGATCTATTTTAGTAGACTTATCCTTGCCCTTCTTATTCTTGGTACCAGCAGGTTTAAATCCGCCTCTTTGCTCGTATCCCGTTGTGTGACAACGTAGGCATAAAGGAGTCGTGGTGTAATCTTTTTCAGGATCCAACTTAACTCTTACCTTGGCTTCCTTACGCACGCCTGCTTTCAAGAGTTCGAAAGTTCCACCATGTGGTGATTTAGTCCAAGCTTGGTAATAAGGGTCGTGACAACTGCCGTTACATTTAACAGCACCCACAAATTTAGGTTTTTTCCGAAGATCCTTAACAGCCTTTTGACGTTTTTTAGGCTTAACATGCCACTTGTCAAACATAGCGATTTCTTCATCGGTTAACTTGTATCCCTTTTTTTTCTTTTTCTTAGCGTCTGCATCGACACCCGCTCCTAAAACAAGAACGAGAGCCACCATAACCAGCCCCAGACATTTCAACATTTTTCCCATGACTAACGTTCCTTTTTTCACAACCCCTCCTTGATTTATTACAAGGCTAAAATTAAAGCAAAATATTCCTTCTTAATTTAACAAGGGAAGGATAGTATAAATACCTCAACGGGTCAATACCCAATTGGGTTAAGCAACTGATAACTAAAGCAATATTTTTATTTTGCCAAAGACAACTTTTTCCATTTTTCTACATTGAAAACCAACCTTTCTGATTTCGATTTTGACCTTCCCGCAGAGCTCATAGCTCAAAAGCCTTTACCAAGGCGTGGGCAGTCGCGCTTACTGGTGGTGGATCGAAAAAAACAGACCATCACCCATGATGTTTTTTCAAACTTGGGCGAGCACCTTAAAAACGCTCCTCTTATGGTTTTCAATAATACACAAGTGGTGCCGGCAAAAATTTTTGCCACCCTTAAAGGGAAAACGGTTTCATTGATTTTAGTTCAGCAAATTTCTTCTGGGATATGGGAAGTCTTGATGAAGGGCAAAATGAAACCCGGAGTGCAATTAAATTTTCACAACAGTTCACTGGTGGGACATTTTATAAAAAGAAATGCAGAGCGTGCGGTGATTGAGTTTTCATCACAACAAGCATTAGAGCAATATATGGAGGAGCATGGACGAATGCCCTTACCGCCCTATATTCACCGCAAACAGGAAGATAGCCCTGCCACCCTCGAACAGGACAAAAAACGCTATCAGACCGTATATGCCTCGCAAAGCGGTGCTATAGCGGCACCTACTGCTGGGCTGCATTTCACTAAAGGACAATTAGAAAACCTTAAATGTCATTTGTATGGAATAGCACACCTGACACTGCATGTAGGACCCGGAACCTTTAAGCCTATACGTACAGATGATTTTTCAAAACATGAAATGGAGGCCGAAGCCTTTCGAATAACACCAAAAAACTGGAATAAACTGGTAGATAGTAAAAAGAAAGGCCGTCCCATACTGGCGGTAGGAACAACATCAACCCGGGTACTGGAAACCCAGGAGTTTAGAAACTCCATCCATAAAACCAAGTCAGGATGGACAAATTGTTTTATCGTCCCAGGATGGGACTTTAAAAATGTCGATCATTTGCTCACCAATTTCCACCTGCCCAAATCAACCTTATTTTTGTTGATCTCAGCATTTGCCGGGGAAAAACTGGCGAAAAAGGCATACAAAGAAGCCATTAGCCGAAAATATCGTTTTTTCAGCTATGGCGATGCAATGCTTCTATTGTAGAGGTAAGACCCTTGGCCAAGAATTGATCAAGTCGTACCTTCACCCTCATCTACTGCTTGCTTAAAAAACTTTCCGGATTTAAAGCGAACCACTTTGCGGGCTGAA
>JAJDAW010000061.1 GCA_029261635.1 Nitrospinaceae bacterium | reverse complement strand
TTAACGGTAGGGGGAATGTATACCAAGGTGATTGCAGCAAAAAAGACAATGAGTTTTGGTATCCCCACTTTGGTTGTGAATGGGCTGGACGAAAAAGTGCTGGAAAATATATTTTCCGCTAAGGACGTGGGGACTTTGTTTTGGTCGGGTAAAGGAAAAATTCGTGATCGCAAACATTGGATAGCCCACACCCTCAAGCCGGCAGGGACTCTTGTTATCGATGCGGGGGCGAGAAAAGCTTTGATAGAAAGAGGCAAGAGTTTGCTACCCGCCGGGCTGATACAAGTTAAAGGTGAGTTTGAATATGGCAAAGCGGTCATGATTATCGATGAGGAGGGCAAAGAAATCGGCCGTGGTCTCGTCAATTATAATTCCCGCGACTTGC
Organism: Nitrospinaceae bacterium; assembly: GCA_029261635.1. Classification (GTDB taxonomy): domain Bacteria; phylum Nitrospinota; class Nitrospinia; order Nitrospinales; family VA-1; genus UBA8687. The sequence goes on along the minus strand of JAJDAW010000061.1, from coordinate 10,460 downwards.
TGCAAATTAAGGGAATGAAAACTCCGGCTATTAAAAAACTAATTGGCGAAGCATTTTATGAAGAGGTGGTTCATCGCGACGATTTGGTGATTTTTTAAATTCTTAAATTAAACTAAGATAGCTAGTGTGTTGTTAGAAAGAAAAATAATTGTTAGTGGAGTCCAGCGTCACGCTGGCGGAGGTACTCCGTGAAATGGTGGGAAAAAGAACCGCTGCGTTTTGAATGCCAGCCCGACTGCTTTAAATGCTGCACAAAGCCCGGCATTGTTCATTTTGATCGCGAAGATATTAGAAACGCTGCCGACTATCTGGGTATCCCCCCTGCGGAATTTAAAAAAGCCTTTCTCATCCACGATGATGGAGAATGGGTCCTCGAAGTCGGTGAAGACGGCGCACCCTGTAGCTTTCTAACGGACAAGGGATGTGGTATTCACGAAGGGAAACCAAAACAATGCCAGTCTTACCCTTTCTGGCGTGAAAATATGGATTCCAAAAATATGTGGCAACTGATTGGCGGCTTTTGTCCGGGTATCGATATAGGACCTATGATAAAAATCGACACCATCAAATCCTTCCTTAAAAAATTCAGGCACTAACCACTCGGCGTGGGGCCAATAGGTTAGGGCTTTTATGCCGATACCCTTGCTCTCAAGCTTCTGGATATAAATTTATAAAAAAAGCCAAAGCCGCATTTTTATAAATAAAAATAATAGCGGCATCTCTCTGTTTTTTATGGGGTTGTGGGTTTTGTTCTTTGGCCCTGCGCCCAGTGGTTGACAAGGGGGGGAGGGGTGAGCATAATACCGGGCTGGCCTCGTACATAATGAATATTTGTTAATTTTTTCTGGAGTAATTCATGCCGGTTGTAGTGGTAGTAGGAATGCAGTGGGGGGATGAAGGCAAAGGCAAGATCATCGATTTGTTTGCCGAAAATGCGGATGTGGTAGCTCGTTATCAAGGGGGCCATAATGCAGGGCACACCATTTGTTTTGATGAAAAAGAATTTGTTTTACACCTCATTCCTTCAGGAATTTTTCACGATGGCAAACTCTGTGTGATAGGTAATGGAGTTGTGGTTGACCCTATGGCACTGGCAGATGAGATGCGCCAGTTGGAAGAGATTAACGTTGAGCTGGAAGGCCGACTGGTAATCAGTGATCGCGCGAACTTAATCATGCCTTATCACGGGGTTAGTGATCAAGGTCGTGAAAAAGGCGATGGGAAATTTGAGAAGATAGGTACCACAGGGCGAGGTATTGGCCCTTCCTATGCAGATAAGATTGCACGCTCTGGCATTAGAACCTGCGATTTGAGGGATGAAAAATACCTTCGAAATCGTTTGGAAGCAAACTATGAAGAAAAAAGTCAGGTGCTTCAAAGTCTTTATGGCAAACAGCTGCCGGGATTCGATGGCCTCTTCGATGATCTGATGGTTTTTCGGGAAGTTATTCTTAAGTATCTTGTAGACACGAATGTGTTGATGAATGGCCTGATTAAACAAGATAAAAAAATTCTTTGCGAAGGTGCGCAAGGCACCATGTTGGATGTCGACCATGGGACGTATCCATTCGTGACCTCTTCCAATTCATCGGCGGGAGGCGCGTGTACGGGTCTTGCTATACCCCCTACCAAAATAGATCGCGTGCTTGGGGTTGTTAAAGCCTATACCACTCGAGTTGGCGAAGGGCCTTTTCCAACAGAATTATTGGATAAAGACGGCGAACAACTAGGAAAAGTGGGACATGAGTTTGGTGCCACGACAGGAAGGCAAAGACGTTGCGGTTGGTTCGATGCGGTGGTTGCTCGATATGCTATCCAAATCAATGGAATCGACGCATTGATTCTGACAAAGATCGATGTGCTTGATGGATTCAAAACCATCAAAGTTTGTACAGGCTATAAATTTGAAGGAAAAGTTTATCCAGACATGCCTGCTGATCCTAAAATCCTTGAAAATTGCGAGCCGGTTTACACGGAGCATGAGGGCTGGATGGCAAAAACCGCTGGTATTCAAGACTTCGATGCATTGCCACAAAAAGCCAAAAACTATGTAAAATATCTCAGCGATTTGTTGGAAACTCCTTTCTTAATTGTCTCTACAGGGCCGGATCGCGAAGAGACAATTCAGCTCGGTCCTTTATTTGAAGATTCCTGATTCTCCCCCTGCCAAAGAAATTCTGATAGCCCACCGCTGTTAAGTGAGTATAATATTCAGGTAAATATTTGATCCATTTCGAGGCTGTATTTTATGCTGACAATCGGGATACTGCTTTTCTCCTGCCTGTTTTTTTATTTTATCGGTTACCGCTTTTATGCGGGGAAGTTGGATAGCGAACTCATTCAACCGAGTGATAAAAAAGTCACCCCAGCGGTGGAACAAAATGATGGCGTAGACTATGTGCCCAGCAAACCTCTGGTGCTTTTCGGTCACAATTTCGCATCGATCGCCGGGGCAGGGCCTGTCATTGGCCCTATCATTGCCATGCACCATTTTGGTTGGGCTATTACCCTGGTGTGGATTTTGCTCGGCAATGTTTTCATCGGTGCCGTGCACGATTACCTGACATTGATGGTTTCCGTTCGCAACCGTGGCAGTTCCATTGCAGATATCGCTGAGACTACGATGGGCTATCGCGCCAAGGCTGTGTTTGCCATTTTTTTGGTGTTGGCAATGTTGTTGGTGATTGCGGTGTTCGGTGTTGTCGCAGCAAAGACCCTGATAGCACAGCCGGAAATGGTGTTCCCCACATTCGCGATCATCCCAGTTTCGGTCATATTAGGATGGTGTATTTATAAAAAGAACCTCAATTTGCAATTGGTGTCGGCAGTAGCAGTGCTGACCGTTATTCTAAATATCTATATTGGTTTTCAAATCCCTGTTCCTCTCCCGGAAGAGGGATTGTTAGGTCTTTCCCCTTTGCTATTCTGGTTCGTGATACTGATGATTTATGCGGGGGTGGCATCCGTTTTACCCGTACAGACTTTATTGCAACCGCGCGATTATCTATCTACCTACATTCTTTTTGGTTCGATGGGTCTCGCAATTGCCGGACTGTTGTGGGTCGGCCCTGAATTAAATACGCCTGCCTGGAGAGGGGCGATGTCGGAAGGGCAGGGGCCGGTTTGGCCTATGCTGTTTGTGTTGGTGGCATGCGGTGCGGTTTCGGGTTTCCATTCGCTTGTGGCGGGCGGCACCACTTCCAAACAACTGGCCACTGAATCTCAGGGGAAAATAATCAGCTACGGCGGCATGCTCACCGAAGGGGTTGTGGCGGTTGTCACGGTGTTACTGGTGGGCGGCGGACTCTATTGGGTGGCCCCGGAAGGCGGCGGCATCGACATGACAAAACTCGGGTTCCGCGAAACTTTAGAATCAGGAGGATGGATTCTCGCTTTCGGAAATGGATTTGGAAATGTAGTCCACCAGATGCTACCTATTCTAAGTTTTACCTTTGCGTCGATGATCGCGGTGCTGGCTTTGAATACCTTTGTATTAACGACTCTCGACACAGCAGTGCGCATCACTCGTTTTCTAGTTCAAGAATCGTTGGGCGACAAAGTCCCTGTATTTAAAAATAAATTTGTTGTAACGGTCACGGTGGTGTTTGTCGCATATCTGATCGGGGCCACAGATGGGTGGCAGAAAATATGGCCGATCTTTGGGGCGACGAATCAGCTCATTGCTGCGGTGGCCTTGTTTGTTGTGGCTACCTGGTTGATGGCCGTTAAAAAACCGACTCAGTATGTTCTCTATCCTGCAATTTTCATGGTTATCACGACTATTGGCGCATTGGGTTGGCAAGCCTGGCGGTTTTTCACAGCACCCGAACCGAATCTGTTTTTAGGGGGTACAGCGGTTATCCTTATTGGGCTTGCGGTGTTTGTCGGCAATGAGGGCATGCAGGCATTGAGAGGAAAGCGGGAGATCGAGATATCTACAACTGAAATTCCTTCCCGAGCAGAATAAGAATATTTCTCAACATTATCCGCAGTGGTTGGAAATCTTGGAATAATGTATTAATATATTCACTTCTATTAAATAAAAGAATAGGTTTGTTTTGAAGATCAGTGAAGTCCTAGCTATCCAGGCAAAAGTAAACGAAAAAACGGCGGCAAAATCCAAGCCAAAGCCCAAAGCAAAACCCAATTTGAAAAAGGCTTTGAAAGTGGTTCGCACTCGTGAAACTCCGAACCCGAACGCCTTGCAGTTTGTTATCAACTCGGTGATTTTGGATAACGGTAATATTTCCTTCGGTAACAAGGAGGAAGCCAAAGATGATAAGATGGCAGCGGCGTTGTTCGAAAAGCCGGGCATCATTAACGTCTATGTCATGGAAAACTTCATCACTGTAACGAAAGACGATAAAGCAAGCTGGATTCCGTTGAAAGATCGCGTCTGGAAAAGCATCGATGACACGGCGACCGTTTATCAGTCCGAAAAGAAAGTTCAGTTGAGCGGGGTAGATGTAGTGAACTTCGCAAAACTGGATAACGAAAAGAAATTGCAGGGCATAGAAATGGTTCTCGACCGTTCGATTCGTACCAACCTAGCCAAAGACGGCGGCGGGGTAGAACTAAAAGGTATCGAAGGCAACGAAGTCAGCATCCATTATCAAGGCGCCTGTGGTAGTTGCCCAACTTCCACCAGCGGAACCTTAAAATACATCCAAGGCCAACTACGCGAACAACTCCATCCCGAATTAACCGTAAAACCTGTTTAATCCTACAAAATACTTCAAGTCAGGGACGGCCTCAAAATCTAGCGGCTGGGACGCCGGCGTGAGAGGCCGGAATATCAAATCATCTTGCTACGGTAAGGTTTCCGCAACCGGCTATATTATAAAGTTTTAAGCGGTTAGTCCTTCGTGGGCAATCGCTTTTTTTATGGGAAATCTTGTAGACAAAGTGTAGACAGTATCATTGAAACAAGATTCGGTTTGTACTAAATAGAAATGAATTTGGGTTCCCCCACTCAATTAATATTGGTACTTCTAATTTAATTTTTTAATCCTTCCTTCCTTCTTTCTAATCTAATTTAAAAAACGTGCCCCTAATTAGGATTTAAATAAAATTTCTCATCCTGTCCTTTTACTTACCTATTTAATAATAATTGCTTGCAATTAATAAAATAGAGGGGAACTATAATTACATGTTCCAGATTTTTTTTAATATTTAAATAAAGTTGAAAATGCTTAGGATCACAAGTGCAATCAGGGAGAGTCACTGTGTTAAAACGTGTTTAAAAAATATAATTTCATCCTGTCAATCTTTTGTGGGTTATGGGTTAACCCTTGTGTGAGGGGAAATGATAAAAATGAAAAAAAATAATCTCCCTTCCAATGTATTTGTCCAAATTTCGGTGTTTACCGGTAGCGTTTTGGCTGTTTTATTACTGTCAGTTTATTTTCTCTATCAAGTTTCGTTTGATATGCAGAGAGATCGACTTATGGATATTGTTTATAGTCAAAAGCATCTGATTGAATCTGTGGCCTTATTTGACTCTAAATATAGCACTAATGAAATAGAAGGCGGAGCATTTGAAGCAACTCTTTTACAAGTTAAGGATGCTCATTTAAACAATGTTAACTTTAGGGAAACTGGAGAATTTTTATTTGCCCAATTAAAGAAAAATAAAATTCATTTTCTAATGAAGGTTAGACATGAGTCTGAAAAAGTCTCTAAATCAATTGCATATAAGGGCACGAAAGATGCGGAGCCAATGCGTAGAGCTCTGTCTGGAGAAACAGGATCGATTATAGCATTAGACTATAGAAGTGAGATGGTATTGGCCGCATTTGCACCTATTGATGTCTTAAATATTGGTATTGTGGCAAAGATTGACTTAAAGGAACTCCAAACCCCATTTTACACCGTTGTTATTTATGGCGGATTAGCATCCATGCTTCTAATTTCGTTGGTCGTATTTTGGTTTTTCAAAGAAAACAAGAAATTGCTGGCTGGATTAGAGAATGCTGTTCGATCTAGAACATTTGAATTGGAATCTGCATTCAACGAAATACAGGCTCATCAAGACCAGTTATTGATTTCCAAAAAAGAAGCAGAACAAGCTAATCATGCCAAATCCGATTTTTTGGCACGGATGAGTCATGAGTTAAGGACACCTATGAATGCCATTTTGGGATTCACTCAAATACTAGAATTGAATCCTAAGAGTACCCTGAGTGACAAGGAAAAGAGAAACCTCCAAATGGTATCTTCAGCTGGAAATCATCTATTAGAGCTTATTAATGAAGTTCTAGATCTTTCCAGTATAGAATCCAAAGAAATTAAATTGGCACTCGAAATTGTAGATATTATTCCTATTGTGGACAATGTGATTTCAATTTCAAAATCAATGGCTGAAGAGAAAGGTGTGTCCCTAGAGTATGAGAATATTCCCCAAGACAGCTGTTTTGTTTTGGCAGACCCACTAAGGTTTAAGCAAGTAGTTTTAAACCTTCTCTCAAATGCTATCAAATATAATATTTCTGATGGTAGCGTTGTTGTTTCTTACGAAAAAGAAAGAAATAGAACATTGCGCATTGGGGTACGGGATACTGGTCATGGAATTTCAAATGATAAGAAGAGCAAAATATTCAAACCTTTTGAACGGTTTGATGCTGATTCAGAACAAATTGAAGGTACGGGTATTGGACTTACGATTACTAAACAACTTGTAGAATTAATGAATGGGACGATTGGTTTTGAAAGTACTGCTGGAGAGGGAAGCTTTTTTTATATTGATGTCCCAATTTCCGATAAAACTCCTTTGGTTAAATCAGAAAACAAAGAGCTACCCACCCGATCTTCCTTGAAAACTAAAAAAACTATTCTTTACATTGAAGATATTCCCGCAAATGTATTATTGGTGGAAGAGATTTTATTAGAAAAAGAAAACATAAGATTCATATCTGCCTCTAACGCTCAGGCTGGAATTGAATTGGCTCAATCCGAAAACCCTGATCTTATTTTAATGGATATTCATATGCCTGGTATGGATGGCCTAACAGCATTTGATGAGCTGCAATCACTAAATAAAACTAGGAACATTCCTGTTATTGCCTTGACTGCCGATGCAATGGATGTGGATATTAAAAAAGCTTTAAAAAGGGGGTTTAAAGATTACATCACCAAACCAATTAATGTTCCTATTTTTATGCATGTGATAAATAAGACATTAGCATGAAACAAAGCTCAATTCAGAGTTCATTGTTTTGGAATCGCTAATAACTTAAAGATTTTTTCTGAAATATTTTTACATTTTATTGCTTCTGAATAAATTGTAATTAAAAATAATAATCGTTTTGTTTGGATAGCTTTATATATAAATTATTTATTCTAGTAAGAACATGAACGGAGATAGTGATGATTGAATCACTTTGCGTAATTGATGACGAAGAGATCGATATTTATCAAGTGGGTCGGTTATGTAAAAAATCTAAATTGATTGAACGTTTTTATTCTTTTTCTGATGGAAGAGAGGCGCTAGAGCACTTTTTAGATTTTGAAAATAGTATAGTAAAATTTGATGGAAGTTTCCCTCCAAAGGTTATTTTTTTAGATATAAATATGCCCCGGATGAATGGTTTTGAATTTTTGGAGGAATACGCCAAGTTACCTGTTGAAAAAAGAGTTTGCAAAATTATCATGATGCTTACGTCATCTGATCAAGCAAAGGATAAAGAAAAAGCATTAAAACACGATGAGGTTGCAAGCTATATGGTAAAACCTCTTACTAAAGAAAATTTGGATACGATTTTAGTTAAAATTTTAAAATCCTAAATATTAGTTTTTAACAAAGTGAGGTAATGAGCCAACATGGTCATTGAATTACAAAGTTTAAATGTTGGCAATATTCTGCCATAAGCAGGTATTTAACAATTTGTTGATCGTAAATCCAGTTTGATCTTCTCTTCCTTTGGATTAAAGGAAAAAGGCAGTTAAGAAAACCAAAAAAGCAACTAGGAGAAAGAGTGCTTAAATAAATTAACTAGGGGTACACCAAAATCACTTTTCGTGTCCTACCATAAAATTTAGAACTCTGGATAATTAAGGTCATCGACGGATAAACCGTTGGTGGCCTTTTTTTATTTGCGGAAGGGCCAACTGAGCAACGACGACTCGCCACTGCAAGGAGGAGGCGCGAAAGCGGCCCTGAGCACGGTATAGGGTAATAACCGTGCTAAGTGTACAGTAATTAATTTATATGGGACTAGATAAGCTAAATCTTACGATATATGAGCCTCCTGATTCTGAGTTATTAAGGGAAATAGAATTTGTTTCTGAGGATATATATAGGGACAGGTTTTATAGATATTTCTGTAGTCTGGATCATAAAGGGGTAAAGGGGTCAATAAAGGGGTCAAGTCTTTTCTTGACTACAAGTATGTTTTATCTTGAGATATTTGGTTCTCATGCAATGCGTAAAGGCCGACTCATCCACCAAGTTTGAGTGAAATGTCAATCTGTGGTCAAGAAAGGGCAGGGCCCCTTATCTTATTTAATCGTTTGGCCGGCGTTCTATTTGTCAGCTCTTAAGTTTTTCTTCCAAGGTAATATTTTCATTCCATAAGGTTACAGCCTCTTCTTCTTTATTACGATCTTTTGACCTGGCCCCGCATCTAATGCATCTAACAAAGTAAAGGTAGTTTTGCATGACTAAATTCCCATATCCCTCGCAATCGGGCTTAGGGCATCTATTTAAATTTCCTGTTGGTAATACAATCTCATCCCCAAGCATACCCACCCCCGTACCGCTGGTTAATAATTCATCTGTATTATAACTAAAGCGGACATAAAAGGGTCAAGTCCACTATTTACCGCGAAACTCTTTTTTTGCTTCCCGAATGTATTCAGAAACGGATCTTCTAGATTTTGAATAGCGTGCTTTATATTCCCTATTAGAAATGCTTTCCGCCCCAGTGTGAAGGGCATCGGGTGCTAAAATTTTTGTGATTTTTGCGTTATCCACTAGTTCGGAAATTGAAACATCATCATTGGTATTGAGAATTTCAAAAACCTTGCTTTTGACGAGTCCTTGTAATGGTGAGTCTTTCCTTCCTTTCTTTCCTTTTTTTTCGGGAGGGATGGATGAGTCGAGAGAGGGTTTTAGTGATTTGAAAATTAAAGAAACTTGTTTAGGAGTTTTTATTTCAAAACGTTTAAATTGTTTTTGTGTTTTTGAGTGATTAATCCATGCCTTAAATTCTGCTGGGGCAAATAGTGCTTGGAGGGTAAATGAAAAAGGTTTGTCTGAATGAGAAAAAGAGTCAGATTTATTAAGATTGATTAATTCTTCCGTATCTATCGCGTTAGTTAAAGTTTTTAGAAAGTTTTTTTGTTTTCGTGTGCGTCGCTCTTCAAACGCAATTTCTTTAACAAAAAATAAGCGTTCGCAATCTTCGCCTGACCAGTATGGTTTGGCAAGATACTCTTCGGGGTTAATGGTGGTTGATTGCTGATATTCTTCCTCCTGCTCTAAGGCAAGCTTTTGATTCTCGATTGTTGATTCCAGATTTTGAATTTTCTTATTCATTTTATAAAGGGGAGGCTCGATACCCGATCAGGACCCTTCACTTCTATAGGGAGCTTGTGGCACAGGCGCTCGTCTCTTGGATTGTACAGGCTGCACATACTGTTTTACCAGATCCGACTGGAGGATATTTACATTGGCGTTGGCGTATTTTTTTGCGTAGTAAAAAAAGTTTGCGGCCTCTTTGGGATATCCCCATTTGTGTAGGCTCAAGGCCCCATTAAAATAGCCTTCTGCGGATGGGGCGATTTTTAAAACCTCTCGAAAATGCTTGTAGGCCTCATCGTAATTTCCCTGATTGAAGCTTTCGATGCCTTTGGAATGATGCTGACTGGCTTCGGAGTTTAATCCTTTCCGCATCGGTAAAGGCTGTTCCTCGGCGAAGATGGGGGCTGAAATAAAAATCAAACCCAGCACAAATATGGAAAAAAGTATTTTTCGCATCCGCTTCTCCTCTTTATTCTTGCCAGGTTCCAATTTTATCACCATGAATAAAGTAAAGGGGACAAGTCGCTATTTGACTACATCTTGTAATCTGATTCCAAAAACCAATATTATATTATTTTGTAGGGGAACAAAAGAAGACGTTGAGGCTTCTACCCCCTCCATTGAAATACATCCAAGGTCAACCGAACGAACAATTCCATCCCGAATTGACCGTAAAGGCTGTCTAGCTTCGTAAAATACCTCAAGGCAGGAAATATTCAGTTACTTTTTTCATTCAAATCAGGGCTGGCCCCAATATCTAGCGGCGGAGACATCGGCGTGAGAAGCGGGAGAATAAATAATCTTGCCACTACGAGGTTTCTACAACTGGCGATATTATAAAGTTTTAGGGGGTTAGTCCATCTTGGACAAGTGCTTTTTGCTACTTACTCAAATTACCATACCACCCAAGAAAAAGGAGTCAACTCAATCGAGTTAACCC
>JAJDAW010000060.1 GCA_029261635.1 Nitrospinaceae bacterium | reverse complement strand
GAAATCGCCATCGTTGATACCTCTACAAAAGGAGAAAAAATTGCCGCCGCTAAGGGCGATAAAAAAGAAGGTGCTGATGATGTGGCAGCAGTCAAGGCCGATTCCGTTTCTATTGATGATCCCGTCCGATTATACCTCCGTGAAATGGGAACTATTTCCCTTCTCACTCGAAAAGGAGAAGTGGAAATTGCGAAACGAATTGAAGCCGGTCAAGATGAAGTTCTTGGAGCGGTTGCCAATTGTGGGCTTACCATTCGCGAATTCCTAGCTCTTACCGATCAGGTTAAAAATGGGGAAGTTCGGATTTTCAGTATCATCCAAGCAACTGAACCCGAAGAGGGTAAAGAAGCAATGGAAAAAAAAGAAATCAAAAACCTTCAGAAACGAGTAAAAGCACTCAAAGCCGATTCTACAAAACTGGAAAAGCTTCGCGAAAAAATAGAGGGTGGCAAGCTGTCTGAAAAAATGCTCGCAAAAACCACCGACCAGTCGGAAAAGCAGCAAAAGGTAGTGGAAAAAATGATTACGGGTCTCGGTCTTTCTAACGATGTAATGGATGAAACCATTGAGAAAATTTACGGGATCGCCGCAGAGTTCCGAGAAGCAGGTAAACAGGAACGTATGATCGAAAGACAACTGAAAATGTCACTGGCAGGGGTAAAAAAGCTCGCTAAAAACTGGACCAAACAAAAAAGCGTAAAACTACCCATCGGCAAAGTGGTCACCCGAGTCCAGTACGATGCTTTCATTAAGGAGATTCAGGGAGGTCGGCGTAAAATCAAAAAGATTGAGAAAGACACAGAGACCACTAAAGACAGCTTGCTCGCAACCGTTCGTTCAATTGCTCGCGGAAGGGTAAAAGAAAAAACAGCGAAACGAGAACTGGCAGAGGCAAACTTACGTCTTGTAGTCAGTATCGCTAAAAAATACACCAGCCGCGGCCTGCAGTTTCTTGATCTGATTCAGGAAGGCAACATCGGCCTTATGAAAGCGGTTGATAAATTCGAATACCAGCGTGGATATAAATTTTCAACTTACGCTACATGGTGGATTCGACAAGCTATCACACGGGCCATTGCCGATCAGGCAAGAACCATCCGTATTCCTGTGCATATGATCGAAACTATTAACAAGCTCATTCGGGTATCTCGACATCTCGTTCAAGAACTGGGAAGAGAACCTACACCCGATGAGATCGCCGTTAAAATGAGTCTACCTGTCGACAAGGTGCGCAAAGTGCTGAAAATTGCCAAGGAACCGATTTCATTGGAAACTCCCATTGGCGAAGAAGAAAACAGCCATCTTGGCGATTTCATTGAAGATAAAAAAGTTCTCTCCCCCATCGATTCGGTGGTCAAAAGAGATTTAAAGGATCAAACCTTGAGTGTTCTATCTACCCTGGCATCCCGAGAAGAACGTGTGTTACGCAAACGCTTTGGTATAGGAATGGACTCTGAACATACACTCGAAGAAGTCGGGCAAGACTTTGCGGTCACCCGCGAACGAATCCGCCAGATTGAGGCCAAGGCCCTACGCAAACTACGGCATCCGAGTCGCAGTAAAAAGTTGCGTAGTTTTATCGAAAGCTGATTACGGTACGGGCCTATAGCTCAGTTGGTAGAGCCCCCGGCTCATAACCGGGTGGTCAGAGGTTCGAACCCTCTTGGGCCCACTCTCAATTCAAGGACTTACGGCTTCGGCTGTAAGTCCTTTTTTGCTTTGGGTAACATTTCAAAAATATCATGGGAGAAGCTAATTTCACCACCAAAGTGAAAAAATGGAAATAAAATACCGACAAACCTTTACTTTTCCCTAAAAGATCTTATTAGGAGTATGAATGACCATTTCGTCTAGTGGTTAGGACGCCGGTCTTGCAAATCGGAAACGCGGGTTCAATTCCCGCAATGGAAGTACTTTAATGTCTTTAAAATACTTCCATTGCGGGAACCGGTATTATTTGAGAAATATTGTAATTTGCCGGGGTGGCGGAATTGGTAGACGCGGCCGCCTGAAAAGCGGCTGGGCATTTGCCCGTGCGGGTTCGAAACCCGCCCTCCCCGGAAAAATTATAGGGCTCATTGAAATTAGAAGAAAACCTTATCCTAATTCAGTAGCTTGCTGAAAGTCTTCCCTTAACACAGTTCAATTCCTGTCTGGATTTATATTAATTATCCAGCTCTACTTAACAATGGCCCAACAATCTCATAAATATCTATTTCCTGATACAAATGTATTCTTAGATTGCCGGGATCTCCAAGAATTACCGTGGAGAGATGTTGTAGATTTATCAGAAATTATCCTATTAATCCCATCTGTGGTTATATCTGAAATAGACAAATTAAAAGGAGACGGTAATTCAAGACGCTCGAAAAAGGCCAGGGCAATCTCAAAACTATTCCGAAATCTTGTAAATGCAGAAAATGAGGAACTTGTAATTAGAAATTCCAATCCTAAGATAATTATTTCTTTTGCACCTTCCCAAACAATTAACTGGCAAGACTTCTCGGACCTTGACCCAAATAAACCTGATCATCAATTAATTGCTGAAGCCATTCTTCTTTCTAAAAATGGAAAAGAAGCAACCATTGTAAGCCAAGATATCGGGCCATTGCTTCAAGCAAAACGAAAAGGGCTCCTAGCTTTTGAGGTTCCAGATGCATGGCTACTTGAACCTGAAACAGATGCAAGAGATAAGGAAATAACCCGACTAAATAAAGAAATCTTGAAAATTAAAATTAATGAACCTCGCTTGTCACTTTCTTTTTTGGACACAAAAGATCCAATTAACGACAACCAACCTTTAAGCAAAATAAAAATTGTAGTTAATAGGGTTCAAGAGCTTGAGGAAGAAGAAATTGAGTCAATAATTGATTCGTATAAAAAGAAAAATCCTAGGGAAACTTTTGAATTTGACGAACCTGGAAAGGCATCTTTCAGAAGAAATAGAAGCAAAATAGAAAAATACTCAGAAGAATATGATGAATATTTAGAAAAACTTCAAAATTATTTTGAAAAGCTTCCTAAAAATTTAGAGTTTTCAACTAGGACTCAAGCAATTTCCCTGCATTTAAAAAATGAAGGGAGATCCCCGGCCAAAGATTTAATATTTAAAGTAGAAGCATTTGGTGGAATTACATTATCTAAAAAACAATTTTGGAAAGAAATGGAGTTTCCAATTCCTCCAGAGTCACCTGAAATTGTTTCTGCTTCCAGCTATCATAGCTCCATGGGGCTAGCTAGTGTTTTGGCTGCAACCTCCGCATTACCTGTACGAGATTATAGAAATTTGCTACCAATAACCCATCCCACACATGATCCAAATGCTTTCTATTTCAAAGAAAATTTTAAACACAGCTATACCGAACAAGTTGTACTAACATGTGACGATTTTAGACATAAATCCGAGAAATTTTTTAATTACTTTATTGAAGCTTTCCCTAAAAACAATCCTCAAAAAGGAACTATAAAAGTTTCCATTAGCGCAAGTAACCTTCCTGATCAAATATGCCAAATATTGCCAGTTGAAATAGATTATTCGGATGTCGCTATAAAAGAACTTGCTCCTCCAGGGGTTTTTCCAAAATAAATAAAACTCAATTGTATCTCAAAAGCATCACACTATATTTAATTTCTCATATAAAATTTCTGGAAAGATCGCATTAAAATCTTCAGGAAATAAGTAATTGGCATTTCTTGATTCTTCTTCATAAAATTTTGTCCTGTAAGAGGGTCAAGCCCACTATTGACGGTAAGTTGCGATTTCCTGCCAGAACTTTATTTCCAGTAAAAAATTTCTAAATAGCGATCGATGCTTTTATAAAAAAATTAGATTTTCAGGAGGGATTTTACTTTGCCTTCAAAGCTTTTACTGGATAGAGGTTTGACTATATAGTCACGGATACCCAGTTTCAATGCTTCGACCACTCGTTCTTTTGAGTCTTCTACAGTCACCATCAGGAAGGGAGTATCTTGCAGATCTACTTCTTTTTTAACAGCCTTATAAAATTCCAACCCATCCATGATTGGCATATGCCAGTCAGAAATAATCAAATCTGCTTTTTGTAGTTTGAGTTTTTGCAGAGCGATCTCACCATTCGTTGACGCTACTATTTTAGTAATTCCCATTTTTTTTAGTAACTCAATGGTCATCTTGCGCGAAACTTTTTCATCTTCAACAACACAAACTGTATAATCCATTTTGTTCTCCCCGAACAATAAAAGGGCGACAAGGCTAGCAAATAGCCTTCATTCCACTTATCTAAATTATAACATTTTAAAATAAAAATAGTTTGATGCTGCTTGACATCTCCTTTTTCAGATTTTATTTAGTAATCAGGATAAGGAGTATCCTCTCGGCCGAGAACCATGACTAACCAAACTTTAACCAAACTTAATTGGAGGGCTTTATCATGAGTCTCGTAACTTTTCACCCAGAACAAGCTTTAGATCCATTCTTTAATTTTGATAGCGATCGATTTTTCAATACAAAACAAAATCGATGGCGGACCGATGCGGAAGCAATTTCGCCCAAAGTCAATGTAATTGAAGATGACAACTTCTTTCACCTGGAAGCTGAAACACCGGGAATGAAGGATAAAGATATCAGCATTGAAGTCCATAATGGCGTTTTAACTATTAAAGGCCATAAGGAAAATGATTCCGAAACAGAAAAAGAAAACTACCATATTCGTGAGTTCAGCAGCCAAAACTTTGAGAGAAGCTTCAAGCTGAGCGACCGCGTCGACACCAATAAAGTATCGGCAAAAATCGATAATGGTGTTTTAAAAGTCGATTTACCCAAACATGAACAGATAAAACCTAAAAAAATCGAGGTTCAGAGCAACTAAAAGAGCTGCCGGCCCGGAGTTGGGTTTGCCCACACCGAGCCGGCCTTTTTTTACAAAACCTTGGCAAAATAATCTTTCCTCTAGCTTTAAATTTTCATACGATGGGGGTTGAGTTTGTGGTAAAACAATCAAAGATTCTGCACTGTATATCTCAGCGCAACTACAACAACTTAATTTCCGCAGGAGAGCATGAAATCACTCGCATCTATAACAGACACTGATATCGAAACAATAAAAATGGCCCTCAACGACTCCCTGTCAGATATGACAAGCGAGCTGAAGCAGGAGTTGAGTTCGGAACAAAAAAATACCCTGGAAAACTACAAAGAAAAATATTCGCGAGTATTTGACAAACTAAAAACCAACGGTTCTATGTACGCTTTAACAGAATCAGAGTTGGATGTTGTCGCCAGCGGATTAAACGATGCCATTGAGTTGCTTGAAGACAACCTGACTGACGATTTGGACGAAGAAGATCACGAAGAAATTCTGGGATATAGAAACGATTGTCAACGTCTGGTAGATTTACTGGCAAGTTAAAATTCTATCGCAAAAAATTAACATAATAGCCGTAATAAAACATCCAGCCGGTGATGCTCGTCCCGGCTATCATGCAAAGTATCCAACCGATTCTACTGTCTTTTTTGATACTTCCCTTGTCCTCATACATCCATGCAGAGTGGACTAGCATCCCCATAAAATAGGACATCATAAAAAATGACAGGACCAATATAAAAACCATAAATCCTGAAAAATCGGATGGTTGTGTACTCATAGGAAAAATCCAGACTGGGCTATTCCAAGGTAAGCCAGGAGCCAGACAATAGCCATAACCCCTCCAACTATCACCGCAGTCGCAATGACGACTCTAATGAAAACTGCAAAAATTTCTCTGCCAGTCTGTTTTTTCTGCCAATAACTGATGGCAAAGGTCAAGACTCCAATCAGAATTGTGGTGCTAATGTAGTACCGTGGAGACATATTCAGAAATTAGCAGGATGAATTAAAATTATTTTTCTCTACAAAAAACAGGATTTTTATGGAACCTCTTCCACTCGAATGATATTGGTCTGGTTTGGGATGCCTACCGGAATCCCTGTGGTAATCACAACCCGGTCTCCTTTTTTCAACAGCCGTCTTTTTTTCAACATAATGATCAGCTGCTCCATATGAAGCAGTAGATGCTTGTCTTCCTCTACAACGAAGGGTACCGTACCGCGAATTAAATTTAGCAATCTTGCCCGGTGTAAGCTGGTTGTGAAGGCAAACACCGGCACCATCGGCTTCGGACTGGCAACCATTTTAGCTGTGCCACCGCTGATCGTAAACACCACCATCGCTTTGGCATTGAGCAATTCCACCATCCTATTTGCCGAGTAAGTAATTCCGGCATTAATAGTAGGCTCACCCTCAAAAAACCGGCTCCACGAATCAATGGATCGTGTTTCTGCCAAATAGGCCTCGGATTTTAATGCCGTTTCCACCATCACTCCGACTGCCGCTACAGCATGTTTACCAACAGCTGTTTCACCGGAAAGCATAATGGCATCGGCGCAATCCATCACCGCGTTGGCAACATCGGAAACTTCCGCTCGGGTAGGTCGTGGACTTTCAATCATAGATTCCAGCATTTGCGTGGCCACGATTACGGGCTTGCAGTGC
>JAJDAW010000059.1 GCA_029261635.1 Nitrospinaceae bacterium | reverse complement strand
CTATCTTCGACACATTCGCATAAACCATCTGCGGACCACTTAATTGTCATATAACTTGGAAAAACCGTATCCTTATCATAATTGGCCAATTCAATTTGCTCGCAAGTCAGGTTGAGCGCCCCTTGCAAATTTGCTCCATTTAAAAAAGTATCCATCAGCTCGGCTCCGCTCATATCTGCTCCCGACAGATTCGCTTCACTTAAAACCGCCTGTGTCAGATCAGCACCCGAGAGATTGGCCCCACTAAGGTCTGCACGAATTAAATAAGCAGCTGTCAAATCGGCCTCTTCCAAATGAGCACCGCTCAATTTTGCTTCCATGAGCTTGGCATTACAAAGATCTGCCCCATTTAGTTTATCCTTGGAGCTCTCTATTTCCTTTTTTTTGAGAAGCCAGTCTTCAAGCATATTGATCAATTCATACGAGTAAAAAAGTTATATTCTATCTCATAAAATATCAAGAATCGGCAGTTTTATTGCCATTCTCATTTGGGGGGAATTTCCCAATGGCAATTTTTGCAGCGGCTTGTTCAGCCTCTTTTTTACTTCGTCCTAACCCTTTACCTTGTTCCTCATTTTTAATAGTAACGACAACTTCAAATTCTTTAGCATGATCAGGACCAATTTCTCTAACAACTTTATAAGAAGGAATACAACTCAGTTTATTTTGCGTGTATTCCTGCAAATCACTTTTAAAATCCCTAAAAGACCATGATTTTGCTGTTTTTTCAACCTCTTCTATAAGCAGGGGAAGGAAAACTTTCGAAGCAGCACCCAAACCTCCATCGCGAAACACCGCACCCGCTAGTGCCTCAAACGCATCTGCTAGAATAGACGGCTTTTGTCTTCCTCCCGACAGGTCCTCCCCTCTCCCTAGCAAAAGGTAAATTCCTAAATCGATTTTATGAGCCAATTTTGCAAGGCAGGTTTCATTGACCACGGCTGCTCGAATTTTGGATAAGGCTCCTTCTGCAAAGTCACTGAATTCCCACACCAGATAATCGCTAACGAGAATATCCAAAACAGAATCGCCCAGAAATTCCAAACGCTCATTATGTTTAAGATTTTCGGCCTTTTCATTTGCGTAGGACTTATGGGTGAGAGCTTTATTAAGTAATTTTAAATCTGAAAACTTATAATTAGTTCGATCTTGTAAGGAGATCAATTCACCCATGCGTGTTTCTGGAAATTCCATTTTCAAATTTACCCAGAGAATTTTTTAAAAACTAGAACTCCGTTGGTGCCGCCAAAACCAAAGGAATTAGAGAGACCGAGATCAACTTTTGTTTCTCTGGCTTTGTTTGGAACGTAATCAAGGTCGCATTCAGGATCAGGTGTTGTGTAATTTAT
The DNA here is from genome assembly GCA_029261635.1 of Nitrospinaceae bacterium. Lineage (GTDB taxonomy): Bacteria > Nitrospinota > Nitrospinia > Nitrospinales > VA-1 > UBA8687. Next base: position 17,947 of record JAJDAW010000059.1, on the reverse strand, counting down.
GGTGGGAGGTAGAACTCCATTCTCAAGGGCCATGATGGAGTAAATAGCTTCGACCCCACCTGCTGCGCCCAAAAGATGGCCCGTCATAGATTTCGTTGAACTGACTGCGGGCACATTACCATTAAAAACGGTTTTTATTGCTTGGGTTTCTGTTGCATCCGCACCTGTTGAAGTACCGTGAGCATTGATATAATCTACATCTTCTTTATTTATCCCTGCATTTTTTAACGCCAAATTCATACAACGAGCTGCTCCCTCGCCTCCAGGAGCGGTTGCCGTAATATGATGAGCATCTCCATTAAGAGCGTATCCAATAACTTCTCCACGAATATTTGCTCCTCTTTTTTTAGCATGCTCAAGTTCTTCCAGAATCAATACTCCACAACCTTCACCGATAACAAATCCGTCACGATCTTTATCAAAAGGTCGACTGGCTCCTTGAGGATCATCATTTCGGTGAGATAAAGCTTTCGCCGCATTGAAGCCACCGACACAAAGAGGAGTGATTACAGATTCTGTACCACCCGCAATCATCACATCCGCATCACCGTATTGGATGAGGCGAGCCGCTTCGCCAATCGAATGCGTTCCCGTAGCACATGCCGTCACCACACAAGAATTAGGACCTTTAGCCCCAGTTAGAATTGAAACTTGACCGGATGCCAAATTAGCAATCAACATAGGAATAAAAAAAGGAGTGATTTTTTTTACTCCTTTTTCTTTAAAAATATCGTGGTATTTTTCTATTGCGGGAAGACCGCCAAGACCTACACCAACCATGACTCCGACTCGCTCGGCATTAGAGTCATTGACTTCTAATCCAGATTGATCCATCGCCATTTTGCTACAGGCCACAGCATAATGAATAAACCGATCCATTTTTTTTACATCTTTATGATCGATATAATCTTTCGGATCGAAACCTTTAACCTCTCCCGCAATTTTCACAGGAAAGTCTTCCTCTGGAGTAAAAGTGGTGATGATATCAACCCCAGAGCGACCTGCAAATATGGCCTCATGGTTGGCTTTCTCTCCCAAGCCTAAAGGGGAAACAATCCCCAGCCCAGTCACAACTACACGTTTTTTCATCAATTCACCTCAGGAATGAGGAAGGCTAACGAACGACCCCGCCGCAAGTAGACGGGGGTATCCAAAAATTATTTAATTTAACAGGCGTGTTAACAAGGCTACGCCTTGAGGAAGTGCGGGTAGACTGTAACAATCGCCCACCTGCTTGCTTTTCAGCTTTAGCACCACACACCAAGTGGAAAATAAAATCCACTTGGAAGATTCAATTAGTATGGCCTTTAATATAATCAATTGCATTTTGGACCGTAGCGATTTTCTCAGCATCTTCATCAGGAATCTCAACATCAAATTCCTCTTCCAAAGCCATGACCAACTCTACCGTGTCCAAGGAATCTGCACCAAGGTCATCAATGAAAGATGCCTCTGGATTCACCTGTTTTTCGTCTACTCCCAATTGATCTACAATAATCTCTTTTACTTTTTCTTCAACAGACATATTTTTTAAAACTCCTAGTTGGAATTACATCAACATACCACCGTTTACACTTATTACCTGGCCTGTTATATAACTGGCCTTTTCTGAAACCAAAAAAGAAACGCAACGCGCAACATCTTCCGGCTGTCCTAATCTTGCAAGCGGAATTTGTTCTACTAATTTTTCGCGAACCGATTCTTCTAAAACCCGAGTCATCTCTGTATCAATGAATCCGGGAGCAATTGCATTAGCACGAATGCCCCGAGGTGCAACCTCGCGAGCCAGGGTTTTTGTAAAGCCGATCAAGCCCGCTTTTGAAGCTGAGTAATTAGCCTGACCAAAGTTTCCCATTAATCCTACAATCGATGCAATATTCACAATAGCACCGCTTTTTTGTTTCATCATTTGCTTGGCCGCTTGTTGGCTGCACAAAAAGCTACCCTTCAAATTGATATTCATTACCAGGTCCCAGTCTGCTTCTTTCATTCGCACCAACAGCCCATCGCGAGTAATGCCAGCATTGTTAACAACAATATCGACCGGTTTGTAATTTTTTATAATCGAATCAAATGCGCTTTGAACATCAGCAGCACTTGAAACATCAATTCGAACGGCAGAAGCTTTCGCTCCAGCTTGTTTTAATTCTGCAACCGTTTTCTCTGCGCCTTCCAAGTTGACATCCCCCAAAATAACATGGGCACCCTGCCCCGCCAACTCTTCACTGATAACTCGCCCTATTCCCTGGGCACCACCTGTTATAAGAGCTACTTTTCCGTCCAATTCCATTTTTGTATCCAAATTATATTATTTTAAAGCCGCTAAAGTTTGCGACAAGGATTCCCTATCACTCACTTGATAGCATTTTATGCTCTTATCAAATCTTTTCATCAATCCGCTCAACACTTTCCCTGAGCCTAACTCAACCACTGCTTCTATTTCATGATCGACAATACTTTGCATGGTCTCACACCAGCGAACCGGAGAACACACTTGTTTAACTAGAGATTCCCTCGCTTCATTTCCTTTGATGATGGGTTTTGCTTCAATATTATTGATGATAGGAAAGGACAGGTCGTAAAACTCAGTATCTTCCAATTCTTTTTTCAATCTGATTTCTGCCGGTTTCATAAGGGAGCTATGAAATGGGGCACTAACCGGAAGCATGACTGCCTTTTTTGCCCCTGCAGATAAAGCATTCTCAGAAACCATTTCCACGGCTTCCTTGTGCCCGGCTATCACCGTTTGCACCGGACTATTTAAGTTTGCGGGTTGCACAAGGTTGGTCTCGCTTGACACCTTGTCACATAGTTCTTGAATCGACTCGACAGGCAAACCAATAATAGCTGCCATAGAACCTATTCCAACGGGAACCGCTTCCTGCATAAATTGTCCGCGCAACCGCACCAGTCGAACAGCATCTCGGAATTTCAACGCACCTGCTGCTACCAAAGCCGAAAATTCTCCCAAGCTATGACCCGCAGCTAGTACCGAATTAATACCATTTTCCCTTAGAATTTTCAAGGCCATTGTACTGTGGATCAAGAGAGCAGGTTGTGTGTTCTCCGTTAACCTGAGGGTCTCATCCGGCCCATTAAAACAAATATTTGCAAGATCGTAGCCAAGTACGTCAACCGCCTCATCAAGCAGTTCTTTGGCATCTGGAACATGGTCATAAAAATCTTTTCCCATGCCGATGAATTGCGATCCTTGACCGGGAAATACGAAAGCAATTTTTACCATTTGATCACCGCCGATCCCCATGTCAAACCAGCGCCAACAACACCCAAGACAGAAATATCCCCTGGCTTGATTTTCCCAGCGCGCTTGGCATCCTCAAAACCTATTGGGATGGATGCGGCAGAGGTGTTGCCATATTTTTGAATTGTCATAATAATTTTCTCTTCAGGAAAGTTTAGTTTTTCAGCTACCGCACTAACAATTCTCTGATTCGCTTGATGCGGGATGAGGTGATCAACATCATCTATTTTTAAATTATTGTATTCGAGTGCCTCAAGAATCACATTGCTCATTCTTTTCACAGCTACTTTGAAAGTCGCATTACCAGACATTTTTATAAAATAATTTTTATCGTCAATGTCCTTTTTATTAACTCCCGCCTTGCCAATAGCCCCTGGCACCACTATCAGGTCAGACAATGAACCATCTGAATAAATATGTGTAGATAAAACACCGATAGATTCTTTTTGTTCTACCCTTTTGAGCAAAACCGCACCTGCACCATCACCGAACAAAATGCATGTGGAGCGATCCGACCAATCTACAATCCTTGAGTTTGCCTCACTGCCGATCACCAAAATATTTTCATAACGTCCTGCCTTAAGATATTGCTCAGCAATGGACAGTCCAAATACAAATCCCGAACAGACAGCTGAAATATCGTAAGCCGCAGAATTGAAAGCCTGCAATTCTTTTTGCACAAAGCATGCAGTCGAGGGAAATAAAACATCTGGAGTAGAAGTGCATACAATGATCATATCCACTTCATCCGGGCTCACCTCAGCCGATTCAAGAGCTTGCCGCGCCGCAACCGCAGCCATAGTAGAAGCAGACTCATTATCTGCTGCAATCCTGCGCTCCTTAATTCCGGTACGAGTCGTAATCCACTCATCCGAAGTATCGAGAGATTTTTCCAAGTCTTTATTGGTCAGGACTTTTTCAGGTACATAAGCACCCGTTCCCGCCACAGCCGCTTTAAAAATTGAGTTCATTCCAGGAAAGTATTATGAGGTTTCTTTAGGTTCCGGGTCTACAGATGGTGGGTTATCAGAATTATCTTCTTTATTTTCTAAAGTTTCACTGCCAAAAGCAATATTTTTTATCTGCTTCCATAGAGTGCCTTTCTCGCCTTCAACATCTGAGAGGTTCAATTCGATATCCTGTTTGATATGTTCAATGATATTTTTCTCACTCAACTCATGGGCACGGTTAATAGCGTTCTTTATTGCCTTTGGGGATGAGCTGCCATGAGCAATTATAACAACTCCATTCACGCCAAGTAATGGAGCCCCTCCAGTTTCAGAATGATCCACCTTCTTTTTAAATTCAACCAATTGAGGTTTTAAAAGTAAGTAACCAAGCTTGCTTATCCAATTATTTTGGAACATCAGCTTCAGGTTAGTACCAATCATTTCGGCAAGGCTTTCACTGATTTTAAGGGCTACGTTTCCAGTAAAACCATCACATACAATTACGTCTGCATTACCCCGATACACCTCTTTACCCTCTACATTGCCAATAAAGTTAATATGGCTTTTCTTCAGCATCTGGAATGTGTCTTTTACAATTTCATTGCCTTTGCCATCCTCTTCTCCAATGCTTAAAAGCCCGACACTAGGGTCTTCTTTTTCCAAAACATATTCCGCAAAAACATGGCCCATAATTCCAAACTGAAACAATTGTGTGGACTTGCAATCCACATTCGCTCCAGCATCTAAAAGAATGGAGGTGCCTTTCAAAGTTGGTAACTGAATAGCAATTGCGGGTCTGTCTACACCCTTCACAGGCCTGAGAATGACCGTTGAATAGGCCAAAACAGCTCCGGTATTGCCTGCACTCACAAACGCGGCGCCCTTGCCCTCTTTTAACAAATCCAAACCGATCTTCATTGAAGATTTTCGTTTGGATCGAAGAACTTTACCCGGGCTATCATGCATTTCGACAACTTCATCGGCATGAATTATTTCTATGGGTAGTTCGTGATCGGGATCGTGTTTGTCGAGTTCCGCTTGGATTTTTTCAGATAAACCGGTAAGGATGATCGGCGTTTCATATTCCCGGGCTGCCAAAACAGCACCTTCTACGATAGCTTCCGGGGCATGGTCGCCTCCCATGGCATCAACCACGATTTTCATCCCAGACTCCTTTCAGCAGGACGGAAATTTTGAGGGGGGATTTTGAATCAATGCAGGAAAATAGAAATTAAACAGCTTCTACTTCCATTATTTCTTTACCCTTATAATAACCACAATGAGCGCAAATATGGTGTGGCCGGGCCATTTCATGACACTGGGGACACTCCATATATGAAGGAACCTTAAGGCTATGGTGAGACCTTCTCATTCCTTGTTTAGACTTCGATGTCTTTTTCTTTGGGACTGCCATTTTCTCTCCCTATTTTAACTTTTCTTTTAATTTTTGTAATACCGCAAAACGTGGATCTATCTGTCCATCGTTTTCACATTCGCACGGATCAGAGTTACGGTCGTTCCCACATTCAGAACAAATGCCTTTACAATCTTTCTGACACAAACGTATCAAAGGCACATCCAGCAAAATCTGATCGCGAATGGGGCCGTGCAAATCAACCCTATCTTCTTCGTAAAGCTCTTTCTCAATATCCGTTTCTTTTATTTCAACTTCACTTCCAGGAGAAGACTCCTTTGCCCTTGGAATAAAGTGAACCTGAACTTTGCTTATCACTTGTAACGGAAACGGTTTTAAGCACCGGGTGCAAGTTACCAAAAGAGGTGCTTCTAAATCACCGGAAAAACAAACTTCCCGCTCTATTTTTGTCAGCTTTCCCCGGACTTTTACAGCATCCGTTAAAGCACAGTCAGTCTGGTCAATTCCAAAATGCTCCTTGCCCTCAAGCACATCAAAATTTAATCCCCCTTCAGGGATTTCCTCAATTTCAAAAATCATCGTTGACCTTTGAATTCAAACCCTTTAAAAATCCGGAAACCAAGATCAGAAGGAAGGATAATAAAAGTGGAATGGTAGCTTTATTGACAACACCCGTCAAGAAAATAATTGTATCTAAAAAGAACAATAAATTCAACAAACAAAGACACTCATATTCCTCTATGCAAAGTCGTATAAATATTGGAACGGGTCGCACACCATACCCCGCAGCAATGGGTCAAGCGCGCGGGTGAAATTGTTGATGGATTTCCAACATTCTCTTTCCCAATATATGAGTGTAAATTTGTGTAGTTGATATATCCGAATGGCCAAGCATCTGCTGAACCGAACGAAGATCGGCCCCTCTTTCCAAAAGATGCGTGGCAAAAGCGTGCCGCAATGTATGTGGAGAAACACTGGCTCTTATTTTTGCCTGAGTAACATAACCTTTTAATAGCTTCCAAAAGCCCTGCCGGGTCATGCCACGCCCTCTTCGAGTTACAAACAACTCTTCGGCTTTTCGTCCGTCTTTTCGCTTAGAAGCAAGAGCCGGACGCGAATTCAATATATAGTTTTCCACCGCTCTTTTAGCCATGGCACCTATTGGCACGATACGCTCTTTACTCCCCTTGCCTAGTGTACGCAGATAGCCCACTTCCATATCCAACTGATTGACCTTGAGATTAATCAATTCTGAAACCCGCAAGCCACTTGCATAAAGAATTTCTAACATCGCTTTATCACGCAGCCCTAAAACAGATTCTGTATCTGGAGTTTTTAATAAATTGTCAACATCTTCGGAAGACAAAACATCCGGCAACTTCCGCCAACGTTTCGGCGTTTCCAGAATTTCGGCAGGATTACCTTGAAATTGTTTATCCTGACACAGGTATTTGAAAAACGATTTGACAGAAGACAAGCTACGGGCCACAGAAGCAGAGGACAAGCCCTGCTCTCTCAGAGATATAAGAAAACCACGTATATCCGCCGTTGTCACAGAATCTACTTCTTGTCCTGCAAGCTCAGTTGAAAAGCGATTCAGGTCTCGTCGATAAGCCGATACGGTATGCGGCGAATTTCTTTTCTCAATTCTCAAATAATCAGCAAATTCCTGTATAAGTGCTTTCATGGTAGAATTATGATATAATAATCAAGTAGTTACAAACAATTATTTTTATTTAGGATTCTCATAACCAATCTGTTATTCTAATATCTCGAAAATTTTTGCAAAAAATTATGTTTCCTTATTGGTTCATCCCATCCCAGAAGCTACGTAACAAATAATCTCCGGAAACCCCGGTAATCCGTAGACACCTTTTCACAAGAATAATACCAGTGCAAATTAACGGCCTAAAAGCCTTAATTTATATATTAATTAATCGGAAGTAAACTATTGATAATAAAGGATAAAATGCAAGACCCAAAACTCATCAGAAACATCGGAATCATCGCCCATGTAGACCATGGAAAAACTACTTTAGTGGATTGCCTATTACGCCAAAGCGGTATGTTCCGCGACAGCGAATTATCTGGCACCTGCATCATGGACAGCAACGAACTGGAGAAAGAACGCGGCATCACTATCTTTTCAAAAAATGCAGCCATTTTTTACAAGGATCATAAGATCAATATTGTTGACACGCCGGGTCATGCTGATTTCGGTGGCGAGGTTGAGCGTATTTTAAAGATGGTAAATGGAGTATTACTGCTTGCCGATGCTGTAGAAGGCCCGATGCCACAAACCCGATTTGTCCTGAAAAAATCTTTGGAATTGGGGTTAAAACCGATCGTAGTCGTCAACAAAATCGATCGCCCGGCAGCGCGTACCGAAAAAGTTGTTGATGAAGTTTTTGACCTGTTTGTTGAACTGGGTGCCAATGATGAGCAATTGGACTTTTCTATTATCTATACTTCAGCCAAACAGGGTATATCGAGGGACACTCCATTAGGACCGAATAACGACATCACCCCTCTTCTTGATATGATCATCGATAAAGTACCTAGCCACAAAGGCGATCCGGATGGCGGGTTTCAGATGCTAGTATCATCCATGGACTATGACGACTATGTAGGCCGAATCGCCGTCGGGAAAGTCAATCGTGGTAGTGTCAAATCCAAAAAAAATTATACTCAGATTGATCGCGATGGAAAGCCCAAGACATTTTCATTAGCTAAACTCTATACCTATGAAGGATTACGAAAGGTCGAATCGGAAGAAGCTGTTACCGGAGATATCATAGGCATTGCCGGCATGAAAGAAGTTGAAATTGGCGAAACGCTTACGGATACAGAGTTTCCCGATGCCTTGCCTGTAATTGAAATCGATGAGCCGACTCTGGCCATTCACTTTTCTACAAATTCGTCGCCCTTTGCTGGGCGCGAAGGAGAGTTTGTAACTTCTCGACAGATCCGCGAACGTTTATTTCGGGAGACTCGCTCGAACGTATCCCTTCGTGTTGAGGAGACCGATACGCAAGACACCTTTAAAGTTTCGGGTAGAGGCGAACTTCACCTTACCATTCTCATTGAAACAATGCGCCGCGAGGGATATGAATTTAGTATCTCCCGCCCTGAAGTTTTGGTTAAGGTTGTAGATGGGGTCCTCCATGAACCTGAAGAATTTGTCATCCTCGACATTCAAGAAGAATATCTTGGAAATGTTATGGAGGCTATGGGAAAACGTAAAGCCACTTTGCAGGATATGGCTCAGAACGAAGGTGCGACCCGGCTTGAGTTTGTTATTCCAACCCGCGGGCTCTTTGGATTTAGATCCGAATTTCTCACCCTGACAAAAGGCACAGGTGTTATAAATCGGAATTTTAACCAATTCATCCCACATTGTGGAGACATTGCCCAAAGGGTCAATGGTGTTTTAATTTCCCTCGAAAATGGCACCACTACTGGTTTCTCTTTATTCAATCTGCAAGAACGAGGGACCTTGTTTTGGGGGGCCGGTCAAGAGGTTTATACGGGAATGATCGTGGGTGAGAATAATAAAGATAATGATCTTGTTGTAAATGTTTGCAAAGAAAAAAAGCTGACCAATATGCGCACTTCCGGGCATGATGTACACATCACCCTGACACCACCGACACAAATGAGCCTAGAGCAGATTCTCAGCTTTTTGAACGAAGATGAATTGGCAGAAATAACTCCCAAAAGCATTCGTCTGAGGAAAAAAGTACTCAATGAAAATGATCGAAAGCGGTATGCAAAAAGCCGGAGCGCGGTTGCGGCATCAGCTGGATAATCTATGTGATTGTATTATCTAGAACAATAAAAAGGGTTAGAATATCCCTTTCAAATAGCTAAAAGAATATGCGGAGTGCTAATGAATAAGAATTCGATAGGGATACTCTTGTTTATCGTTGCGATGGTTTCGACTCAGGTACTCTGGGCGGCCGAAAGAATGGTGAAAATTGTTGAACCGGTCAACAACGCACAGTTAAGTAGCCCCGTAAAAGTCTGCATGAAAGTCAATGGACTTATTGTCGAAAAAGCTAAAAAAGGCGTTAATGAAGGTAGAGGGCATCATCATTTATTATTAAACTCTTTACCTGTTGATTTAAGTCAACCCATTGGCAATCAGGAAATCCATATGGGAGATGGTTCTGAGTGTAAAGAATTGAAATTTGTACCTGGTCGACATGTCATCTATACCGTTTTTGCATACGGCAATCACGTTCCATATGACCCGGCCATTACTGACCGCATTATTATTACTATCAAGGACTAATTAGAATTCAATGGAGAACAATAGAGCTAATTTTACCAAGGCAGGTTTTAGAATAATTTCCCCCATCTTTCTAGCTGTTGTATTTTCATCTTGTGCTTCTGTAGATACAAGCTCAAGTGGTACTGCATTGTCCTATGTAAAGCCTTTAATCAAAAATGGCCCTTGTGGGAATGGAAAAGGACTCTACAATAAAGTTAAAAATTCGCATGATTCTAAAATTGTAGTTGTTACCATTGAAACTGATATGTCCCCTGACCCCAATAACTGGTATCCCAGTCAAAGAGATTTCAATTTAAAACCCGACCAGCTTCGCATTCTGGGTTGTTCGATTGTGGACGAGGGTTCAAGAAAAGTAGATAGTCGCGTTTCCCACAGAATTGTTAACGCCAGATTCCAATAATCCTTCTTAATCTTCCAATCCTGGAATCGTAAAGCGCGGGTAATGTACTAAACCAAATGGTGACGGAACTCCAAGGAGAGAACAAAACGAGTTATAAGTATAATCTTTACTTTTCCAGCTTGCCATTTCCATTGCTCAAATATTAGAAATAATGTAAACTTCTCGACCATTCCGACCCTTTAAGCACTATTCGTGGAATATTTTTACGAATTTTAAATCTCAGTGTGGGTTCGAATGTAAACCAAACTATTTTAACGGAATACTTAAATTCATGGAACGAACCACTCTTCTTCAACATATTCGAAGGCAGGAGAAAATAAATCCTGGCGCCACTGGAGAATTCACTAGTTTGATGGCCGAAATAATGGTGGCATCAAAAATTATTTCTTTGGAGGTAAACAGTGCCGGAATTGGCGAAAATATTCTCGGCCTCACTGGAAAAATAAATGTTCAAGGTGAGGAAGTCCAAAAACTCGATGATTTTTCAGATATCACTTTCACAAAAATTATCGGTCAATCAGGGACAGTATGCGCAATCACTTCCGAAGAAAAAGAAGACGCTTATATTATCCCGGCGGAGGATAATCCTGGGAAATATATTTTTATGATGGACCCTCTGGACGGGTCCTCTAATATCGATGTGAATGTGAATATCGGAACCATTTTTTCAATCTATCGCAAAAAAAGTGCTGGAGATGAAGTCACAGATGAGGACTTATTTCAGAGAGGCGATGAACAAGTTGCCGCAGGATATATCGTTTATGGATCTAGCACTATTTTTGTATACACTTCCGGCCAAGGTGTCCATGGCTTTACACTAGATCCCTCTTTAGGGGAGTTTTTCCTTTCTCACCCTGATCTGAAAATTCCCGAACAAGGTTCTACTTATAGTGCTAACGAAGGTAACTGGGGTATTTGGGATGAGACACAAAAAAATCTCGTATCTTTTTTAAAAGAAGAGAACCCATCATCCGGCAGGCCTTATAAGCTTCGCTATATCGGCTCACTTGTGGCGGATTTTCACCGTACTTTATTGAAGGGCGGACTTTTCATGTACCCCAAAGATAAGAAAAGTCCCGAAGGCAAACTGCGATTTTCCTTCGAAGCTGCACCTCTGGCATTCATTGTAGAACATGCTGGCGGAAAAGCTTCCACTGGCGACACGCGCATTCTAGATATTACACCCAAAGGAATTCACGACCGATTACCGTTGTATATTGGTAGCCAAAAAGATGTGGAAATGGCTGAATCGCATCTAGCAGCAACGGTGAAAAAAGGCGGTTGGTTTAAGTGGTTGAGTGGCTAGAACCTATTAAGCCTTTTTAAAGAAATTTGCCCCGCTTATCTAATCCTATAATGACACCCGTCTCTATTAATAAATTATGAAAATACAAAGTATCCGTGGCGTTAAAGACATATTGCCTGAGGAGATCTGGAAATGGCAATGGATCGAATCTATTGCACACAAAATTTTTTCACGTTACGGCTTTAAAGAAATTCGCGTTCCCATATTTGAAGACACCCGCCTTTTTTCCCGCAGTATAGGAGAGACCACCGATATTGTGGAAAAGGAAATGTACACCTTTCAAGATCGTGGAGGTGATTCCATCACTCTGCGCCCCGAGGGAACCGCATCCGTTGTACGCGCTTATATAGAACATAAAATGTATGCCCCACCTTCGGTTTCGAAAATGTTTTATATTGGGCCGATGTTCCGCTATGAACGTCCTCAGGCAGGCAGATTGCGGCAATTTTACCAGATCGGCGTAGAGGCAATGGGCTCGCCCAGCCCAGCTGTTGATGTTGAAGTAATGACCATGCTCATTCAATTTTTTCGCGAGCTGGGACTTAAAGATTCTCAATTACAAATAAACAGTCTTGGCAATCAGAATTGTCGTCCCCAATACAGAGAGGTTTTAAAAACAGCAATAGAAAAACATCTCGATAATCTTTGCAAGAACTGCATCAATCGGTATGAGAGAAATCCTTTACGCGTTCTCGACTGTAAAGCCGAACAATGCAAAGAAATCGCACAAAGTTTACCTAAAATGATAGATCATCTGGATGAAACCAGTGAGCAACATTTTGCTGAAGTGCGCGCCCTCTTGGACATTGCAAAAACTCCTTACACCATCAATACAAACCTCGTACGAGGACTTGATTACTACAATATGACCGCGTTTGAAGTGACTTCTGAAAATCTAGGAGCACAAAATGCCATCTGTGGCGGCGGCCGATATGACACATTGGTAGAAGAACTATCTGGACCCTCCACACCTTGCTTTGGTTTTGCTCTAGGACTGGAAAGGTTGGTTTCGCTAGTTCCTTTTGAAGAGGAGTTAAACAATAATCCAGATATTTTTATAGTTTGTTTGGGTGATGTAGCCAAAATTCCTGGTTTTCAAGCGGCACATGAATTGAGACATGCAGGATTCAAAGTGGATCGTGATTATGAAACGGGCAGTATGAAAAGTCAGATGCGTAAGGCAAACAAGTCCAACTGTCGTTTTACTTTAATCATAGGCGAAAATGAAATAAACTCGGGTAAATATATTCTAAAAAATATGACGGAAGGCGATCAACATGAGATTAATTCAAAATCGCTTTCCACGGAAATTGCGCTACAGATAAATACAATTAATAAGCCCCTATAAATAGATGCAACTTTACAAAACTGATTGTATCTAAAGTAGTGAAGACAATATTGACCCTGATTAGGCGAACATGCTAGATTAACCCAATTCTCCGAATTTAATTCAAGCATACGAATATTATATGGCAAGCAAAGAACTGGAAGTTCTGGAAGACTTTATTGTCCAGAATAAACTAAAAATCACCAAACAAAGACGCGCTGTACTCAACGCATTTATTGAGTGCGAAAACCATGTCAGCGCAGAAGAGCTATATAACCTTGTAACCGCCACAGAGCCAAGAGTTGGGCTGGCTACAGTTTACCGCACATTGGCTCTTTTAACCCAAAGTGGTCTTGCCTCCGAACTTGATTTTGGTGATGGACAAAAAAGATATGAGCATAAATACATGCATAGCCATCATGACCACATGATTTGCACCGAATGCGGAAAAATCATCGAATTCAACCATCCCCTCATTGAAAAATTCCAAGAAGAAGTTGCGAGCCGCAACGGATTTACCATCACCTCACATAAACTCGATATGTTCGGCCTCTGCAGCGAGTGCCGCTAGCCTGCAAACTGAGAAAAACCGTTGTGGATTTATTCCCTTTTATCAGGGAATCGATTTTGCGCAGCGGAAGCCAATGTAGTTGAAGACTTCGTTCATGATCTGACCGTAGGTGGTCACTTTGGGGAAGACTTTATTTTTTGGATGCAGCCAGATACGGTTGGTTATGCGTAACGCCCCGGCGGAAGAGTCAAAGGAACCACCGCGCACCACCTTGGATTCTCCCGTAGCGGGCCCAGTAGGGTTATCTTTAGTTCGCATTTTATAATAAGGCTCATACCAGTCATCAACCCATTCCCAGACATTACCCATCATATCGTATAAACCAAATTGGTTGGGGGCCTTGCTGCCAACGGGTTGTGTGCTGTTTTTGGAGTTTTCTTCATACCAAGTGTATTCTTCATTCACCATATTGCCCCAGAAATAGCGTGTCTCGGCACTGCCACGCGCAGCATATTCCCATTCGGCTTCTGTTGGCAATCTGCAGTTTCCGCCAGATTTTTTTATAAATTTTTGTACATTCTCGTAATTGACTTGCTCGACGGGCAAATTCGCACCTGAAAATTTGGAAGGATTGAATCCCATCACCTTTTCCCAACGCGCTTGGGTAACTTCAAATTTATCCATATAAAAATCATTCAGGCAAACTTCGTGTTCCGGCTTTTCATCTTCCTGCGTATAATCGTTACCCATTATGAAGCAACCGCCTTTAATGAAAACCATTCCTTCCGGAGCATTATTGGCCTTTTCCTTATCCTCTGGAAGAATTGCAATCGGCACGACTGCTTGCGCAAAGTCCTGACCTGAATCTTCAACAATTTCAGGTAACTCAGAAAAGCTGGGATGCGATTCGTCATCAGCTTTATCAGCCGATTTATCAGAACAGGCGAATAAAAAGAAAATTAGGGCAAGCAGAGTAATTTTTTTAAAAAAGTGCATTGTTTTAACAGGAGTTGTAAAAGGCTGGAATCATAACATTTTAACGGGGTTTTACAAAAAAAAATGCCTCTCATTATCCATTTTTGCCCCTCAAGGTCAAAATACCTGCTGAAAAGCCAATATTCTTCTCAAAGTTTTCTGCCAAATACCGATAACTAATGGATATAACTTGTTTTGGGGAACTATGTCTTTAATGAAGGCTGTAAAAAATCGATTTATTCAAATCAGCATTCTTACTCTCGTTGCCTTAGTGGGAATGAGTTGCAACACTATGAAGAGGAATTTCCTGGTAGCAAAAGATAGTATCGCTACTTCTGTGAAAAAAACTTTTCAGGGAACAAAAAATAGTATCGTTTCCGTTGCACAAAAATCTCCCATTACAAGAAACGATGAAGATCAAGATTTTCTATTTGCCCAACATCAATTCAATCGCCGGGATTTTTCAGTATCTGAGTTTTACTTGAAAAAAACTTTAGCAAATAATCCCGGAGACCTTCGCGCGATCAATTTGCTCCCCTGGACTTATTTTTTCCAGAAACGTTTCGACAAAGCACTCATTGCATTTGGTCAGGCGAGCACTTTCAACAAAAGAAATCCTATCCCCATAATGGGAAAGGCATGGTGCCATTTCAGCCTCAAAAATTATGAAAGAGCCCTGGAAAGTTTCGACCACGCTGAAAGGTTGATGCCCAATTCATACGAAGTTCACAAAGGTCGGGCTTTCACATACCTGGAACAAAAACGGGAAGACCTTGCAAGGCAGGAATTACTTCAAATTTTCGGCCAAAATGAAATCGAAGATATTTTTCACATGTGGAACCAATGGAGCCAGAACAACCCTGATGCCGTATGGGAAATCGTACCTTCCAGTGCAAACTCAACTTCAATATTTACTTTGCCTGCTGAACACCCGCGTTACCGAAGTGTTCTTTGGGGGTTACCTGTAAATCATGATTTGCCGGAATTAGATGCAGCTTGGAAAACATACCACCATGGAAAAATCAAAAATGCGATCCATAAATTCGAAGACCTTGCGTTAAAAAGCAACCCTGCTCTGGATGCTGTGAACGGTCTCGCATGGAGCTTGATGAAAGCAAAACAAATAAACAAATCGGAAGAAATTTTCAAAGAAATCCTCGATCTCTATCCCCAGTTCATTGGTGCTGTGAACGGAATGAATGAAATAAAAAAAATTAAAAAACGTCAGGCGGTTTACGTCCAGTACTATTTAGATCTCGGGAAATATCGACTCGCTAAAGAAAAACTCGATGAACTATCGTTCCGCTATAACAACTGGGCTCATCCATACAATCAACATGGCAAAATATCTCTAGCTCAAAAAAAATATGACCTCGCTAAAGATTATTTCCAGGAAGCTCTTGAAAAAGAACCGAACAACCCCATTGCAAAAGATGGTCTCGAACAAGTTCTAAAAGGTGTCGACAAACATCTTTACAAAGCAGACCAAGCTTTAAAGCGAGGTGACTATAAAACTGCCGCCTTGATTTATTACGACTATGTCCAGGACGATGAAGATTGGCCTTCAGACAAGTTTGGTACCGCTCATGCTTATAATGGACTGGGCTGGAGTCAGTTTCAGAAAAAGCAATATCGTTACGCAATCAAAAAGTTTATTAAATCTGTAGAGCACGAAGATTATAAAATAGATGCCTCCAAAGGGCTGGGCTTATCCTTATTCGCGGTCAATGAATTTAAGGATGCCGTTCCTTACCTGGAAACAGCATTACAGCACGACCCAGGCAACAAAGATCTCGGATACAAATTGGACTGGGCTATTCTACAAAGCGAAACACCGCAGGCTGCAAAAGTCTACTTTGAAAAGATATTAAAGGAACACCCCTTATTGGCATCACCTTATATGGCGTTGGGCTGGGTTCACTATAATCATGCAAATCCAGATCTCGCGATCGAGTATTTCCTGAAAGCTATATCTCTAGATCCTGATTTTGCCTTGACGCAAAACTTTATCGAGCTACTTTCCAAAGAACGCTTTGGCTGGCAAGTCTACAACTCCCTGGGTTGGACCTACTTTCAGAATGGGAGGAATGATAAAGCGATGCAAATGTTCAACACCTCGTTGCAAATTCAACCCAACAGATCTGAAGCACGTAAAGGAATGGGATATATCTTTTTTCACCTTGGACGTTTTAGCGAAGCAAAACAAATGCTCGAACAATGTCTGTCTTTGAATCCAACACCCAATCCAGTGTTCGAACTCATTACGGGTAATAATGCTATTGCTCCGTTCAAACTTCAGACAACCGCCCGTACCAAATTAGGTAGAATCCACTTCAGTAATGGAGAAAATTCAAAAGCAATTTCTCTGTACATGGAAGAATTGAAACACCAATCAGACCAGCCTGATGCCTACGACGGACTCGGGTGGGCTTATTTAGAGCAAAACAGAGCCTTGGAGGCGCGCGCCGCCTTTACCATGGCCATTCGCCTGGAGCCTCTCAACAACTCTGCTCAAAAAGGATTAAGGCAGGCAAAACAAGACATTGCCGAAAAAAGACTAGGACAAAAAACAGCCTCCCTTCCCTAACAAACGCGTCCAAATTAGCTCATATACGATTTATTTGCGATAAATCAAAACTTTCAATTGACACCAGTTACTTTTCGCTTAAAATATATAGCTATCCCACTGGTTGCTAAGGAATTACAGACGCTCAAACTTTCTGGGGGGGGAGGGGTACCTTGCTCTTTTCGCTGGATAAGTGAAAAGTCGTGGAGTTGGACTCGTTCAACTCCATGATCCCGATCTTATCTATCCTCAAGTTAGATTTCTTGGAAACATCTCTGCGTAAGAAGCCTTCAAGTTTTCGACAACAGAAGGATCCGCTAACGTAGATATATCTCCCAACTGTTCCGCTTCGTTCGCCGCTATTTTTCTTAAGATACGCCGCATGATTTTTCCCGAACGTGTCTTGGGAAGAGCCGGTGCCCACTGGATAACATCAGGGGCCGCGATAGGACCAATTTCATTTCGAACAAATTTTATCAACGCTTTTTGTAACTCCTCACTTGCGTTTACACCTTCCATAAGAGAAACGTAGGCATAGATCCCCTGCCCTTTAATCTCGTGAGGAAAGCCAACAACAGCCGCTTCTGCAATGGCTTCGTGTAAAACCAACGCAGACTCTATTTCTGCTGTACCGATTCGATGCCCTGAAACATTGATAACATCATCAACACGACCTGTGATCCAGTAATAACCATCCTTATCACGGCGGCACCCGTCGCCAGTAAAATAATACCCTGGATAAAGTTTGAAATAGGTTTCTTCAAATCTCTCATGGTCACCATAAATCGTCCGCATCTGACCAGGCCAGGGTTCCGCTAGAGCCAACACGCCCGTCACCCCGTTGCCTTCAACCACCTTGCCTGTTTCAGATTTAATAACCGTAGGTTTAACACCGAAAAAAGGCAGTGTTGCCGATCCCGGTTTAGTAGGAGTGCAACCGGGTAAAGGTGTGATCAAAATTCCACCTGTCTCTGTTTGCCA
>JAJDAW010000058.1 GCA_029261635.1 Nitrospinaceae bacterium | reverse complement strand
GCCTGCGCATCATCACAGAGCAACTCACGCAAAAACTACAATCTACTTATCCCGTTTTTGTGATTCAAAAAGACGGTAGCTCCATCACACAAAGTCTTCCTTCTTCTAAAAGAATTATGGCATTTGAAGGTGAATCGAATTCTTTAAGGTTTGTCACTTTTGCCTCACCCTTAACAACAGAAGGTTCCCGGGTTCACGAAGTAAAGTTTTATTTGGGCAAGCACCCTGAAACTGAAAAGTCGGGTCTTATTCTATTGGAGAAAGATATTTCAAAAGGGGATGTTTTCTCTCGGATAATCCCCAATGCCGAAACCACACGGTATTATTTGCTAGCTGAAAATGTTACCGAGTTGAAATTCAGATATTACGAAATGACAAAACTTCCACCTCAAGAACTGGAAGTAGCTAGCAACAGCCCGACTCACAATGGGAAATGGGTAAACAGAGTTGTTATGGACCCTTTTCTAATAAATCAAAAGGTGCCAACAAATCCGATTCTCGCTTTCGAAAAAAACAATAAAATTTCCTTACCGCGAGCGGTTGAAATAACTCTTGGCATTACTCCCAAAGTGACTGAAGGAACCGAAGATACCGAGAATGAGCCTGAATTGTTTTTTTCGCCCCCCATTGTAGTTTGGATCAACTCTGGAATGGAACTTGCAGTTCCTGAGAAGAAGGAAGAAGACAATGAAAAAGCTTAAAGACAATCAGAGAGGTATTGCCCTAATGGCTGTGCTGTGGGTTCTGGTCTTATTAATTGCTTTGGCTACAGAATTTGCCTTTTCAATGAAAATGGAGGTCAACACCACTCGAAACTACAAAGAAGACACAGAAAGCTATTATTTATCCAAAGCAGGCCTCAATCTGGCTCTGGCAGAGCTTTTTAAGGAGGCCAGATTCCACTCAATTCATGCGGAACATGGTTGGATTACCGGAAAAATTATAGCAGCTTCTACCACAAACGAATCCACTCAGTCCCCTGGCCAGGAAAAATCGGATGCAGAACAGACTCCTGATCAAGAAGAATTAGAAGAGGAAGAGGTGGTTCAAGATTTTGACATCGTCAACAGAACCGACATCGAACTGGAAAATGGCAGCATCACCTATACCATTCGGGATGAAAATGGGAAAATTTCCATTAATTCTGCAAGTAAAATTACTTTGGACAAGCTACTTAAGTATTCAGGGGTTGAAGACAAAATCGAAAGGAGCACCATTTCGGATTCCATACTCGACTGGATTGACACCGATAAAAACCACCGACTCAATGGAGCCGAAGATGATTATTATCGGACGCAAAATCCACCCTATTATGCCAAGAACGGCCCGATAGAGACAATCGATGAACTTTTGAAGATACGCGGCATCACCGAAGAAATTCTTTACGGCTCTGAGGAGAACAATGAAGAAGATAAAAAAATTGGGATTGCAGACCATCTTACAGTTTACAAAATTTCCACAGTGAACCCGAATACGGCGAGCGAAGAAGTGCTAAATATTTTATTCGAATCAGAACAGGCAAACCAAATTTTAGAAAACAGAAACACTAAAGGGTTCCATTCGAACTCACTATCCAACTTTTTCCATATTACTTCCACAGGAAAAATAGCTGGCAGCCGTACAGAGCATACGGTGAAAGCAATAGTGGAAAAGAGTATCTCAGGCGACAAAGCACAAATGACAATTCATTATTGGAATGACAACGTACTGAACTTATGAAATCTGTATTTCTAGAAAAATCTTTAGGACTGGATATCCGAGAGGATTCCATCAGCCTCACCCTTATAGGGAGAAAGTTGCGCCTTGCCGAAGTGCTCGCCGGCGAATTCATAGACTTGAAATTGTTAACAGGAAAAGACGAAAAGGCAGAGAAGCATTTTCTCGATCAAGTCAACCGGTTCCTGGTCGAACAAAACACCTGGCCTGAGTCAGTCATAGTGAGTCTACCAAGAAGTCTCGTTATGTTTAAAACCTTCGAACTTCCTGCACCAGATATGAAAGCTGTCCATTCAATGGTAGAGTTTGAGTTGGAACGGCATTTTTCATCGGGCTTGGATGACTTGTACTACACCTATCAACTCAATCAAAAATCTGGAAATATTTTCCATATCGCCTCTGCGGCAATTAAAAAAGAAACCGCTAACTATTACCTCGAACTCATCCAGAAGCTAAATTTAAAACCCACTGTTCTCGACATCTCAACCTTCGCCAATAGCAACCTTGCTCTGCTACAAGAATCTAAGGATTCTGCCGTAACAGCATTGATCGATATCAGCCCACGTGCTCTGGAAATTGTTCTGATAAAAAAAGGTGTTTTAGAGTTTTCTAGAAATAGAACCTGGGAAAATACCGATATAAAGGACATCTACTCAGCTAAAGACAAATCTCCCGATCTGCTCGACAGCCTTTCCGAGTCCACCACCAAAATAATAATCAGCGAATTGGAAGAGGCGCTTTCTTCATGCCGAAACATTGAAGAAAATGAATCCATCGAACATATTTTCATATCGGGAGGCGGCACCTTGGCACCGCGGGTCATCAAACATTTAGAAAAAGAAACGCAAGTGTCGACACAATTCATAAGCATTCCCAATTCGGTTTCCCCTGCCCTGCCCGAATCTTTTTCTATTTACCAAATGATGACCGCTTTGAGCTTGGCCCTAAGAGATTCCAGAAAACAAAAATTTGAGACCAATTTACTACCCCAGAATCTGCGGCCAAAAAGAAGAAAAGCAAACCCAAAAACGTCTCTGGCTCTGGCAGCAGCCTTGGTTCTTTGCCTTATGGGATGGGTAGGCAGCCAAATACATTTCAACAACAAAACCCTGGCATCTTTAAACGGTCAATTAAAGGAAATAAAGGGCGAAGTTTCTAACCTGGAAAAAATTGATCTGGAACATATTTCTATCAAGCAGTATGTAGACATACTCAACACAATCAATAAACAGCACCCACCCATGCTCCCTCTCTTGGGCAGGTTAAGCCAATCGCTCCCCAGAGACACGTGGCTGACAAATATAAAATTCCATAAGGGAGAGATGGAAATAAAAGGATTTTCGCCTTCGGCATCAAAGCTGGTTCCTCTCATTGAAAAATCACCCAGCTTTAAAAAAACAGGTTTCGTCGGCACGATAATAAGAGAATCTACAGGAGAGAAGTTTACGATTCGCGCAAAATTGGAATCCAGCTCATGACGCTAAACATAGGAAAAAGAGATAAGACTTTTCTGGTTGGTGGTGGAGTTTTTGTAGCCTGCTATCTATTTTTCTTTTTAGTGGCAGAACCCATCTACAAAAAACAGATAAGCATTGAAGAAAAAATAAAGGATAAAATAAACTTCATTGAGAAATACTACGAAGTCTTAAACCAGGCGTCTTACTATCAGGCAAAGGAAGTAGCCAACAAAACCACTAAAACAACTCTACAAAAACGGTTTTTCAACGAAAAAGAACCGGGACTTGCCGCAGCAGGATTACAAAAGCTTTTACAAGGGTTCTCAAGAGGTGCCGTAACCATTGAAAAAACCCGAGTGGAAAAACCAAAATACGTCGCAAGAATACTCGCGATCCCTGTTGAGATTACAGTTCGCTCCAGCTTGAAAAACCTGGCACTGTTTTTAATGCGGATTGAAAACCACGAAAAATTTTTAGTCATTGAAGAACTTCGATCACGAAGAATAAATAAAAAGGAACCAGAAGACCTTCAAACACGCCTGCTGATTACAGGCTTTATAAAGGAACTGGAACCAAAGAGCGGAAAACCAATATGAAAAAATATATTCTCGTTACAGCATTAATATCTTTATCCCTTCTTTTACCGGGGTGCAGCTTCAATAAAAAGTCGACTATGGATCGGTTGAAAAACAAATCCGATTCCGTTGAGGCCATGAAGTTTCCGGAAAAAATGGCTTCATCCGGATCACAAAATAATGTCGAACTTATTGACAATAAAAAACTGAGACAAATCAAACCGCAACAAGAAGCGAAAAAAATCCGCGTAACAGGAACCAAGATTTCCTTACGTCGAGGGCCAGGACCCAAATACCAGAGAATTGGCAATGCTGTAAAAGGCGATGAGTTTGAACTGGTTCGAGTTGAGCGAGGGTTTGATAATGGCAGGACCTGGTATCTCGTTCGTGACAGTCTGGGAAATAAGTTTTTTATAGCAAAAAGTTTGACTGCTATCGTCGAAAAAGCACCGACCGCTATCCGCGCTGAGTCTCCTATGTCTCCGAATGGAGATGCCAACAAAGTTGAAAAAGTGGAATTGCAAAAAAAGAAGGACACCTCTCTGGACAAAATCCAAACTCTGGTTGACGTAGAACCCAAGCTCCCTGAAGAACTTCGCGAGGCCAAACATATTACCCTGAATTTTGAGGGTACTGAACTTTACGATGTCATCACAACATTTTGCGAATTGCTGAAAATTGACTATGTCATTGAAGGCAGCGTTGAAGGTAAAGTCACATTACAGACTTTCAATAAAATCCCCGTTGAAGACTTATATTCTGTGCTTGAACAGATTCTCGCGCTAAATAATATTGCGGTTGTAAAAAGTGGAAACTTTTACCGTTTTCTACAAGCACCCGATGCGGCAAAGAAACCTTTAAGCATTCATTATGGCAACGATCCGAACATTCCTGACAAAGAGCGCATGATCATACAGATTGTGCCTTTGCGATACATCTCGGTCGAGTCCATGAAAAAAATTATCAGTCCATTGTTGACGACCAATGCAAGTTTCATAGAAATACCTGAGACCAATAATTTGATGATGATAGAAATGGCCTACAACGTGAAACGTATCATCAAAGTTGTACAGGCCTTAGATATTGACAAGCTAGCTTCATCAGATATTCAGCTTTATAAACTGAGAAATGCAGACTCAGAAACGCTGGTTAAAGAACTTGAAGAAATTTACACATCCATGGGATACAAAGAAGCACTTGGCGATTCCCTTTCTTTCCTTTCACTCACCCGTCTCAACTCCGTTTTGGTTGTAAATGCTTTCGACAAAATTTTACCAACGATAGAGTTCTGGATTAACCGACTCGACCAACCTGTATCCGAAGGTGAGGTAAGCACCTTTGTCTATTATGTTCAAAATGGCGATGCTGCAGCTTTGTCCGGGTTGTTGAATGGAATTTTTACTGGAGAAGGCGCCTCGGATACAGAGAACAGTTCTTCCCCTGCGGAAACCAATACCCCAGAGGCAAATATATCAGGAGCAACAACTACAACTCCCGCATCAACCAGTGCAACCCGCCCCAATCTTGAGCTAACGGGTGGCATCAGTGATGACATTGAGGGAGAAATCACGATCATCCCTGATCCAGATACTAATTCTCTAATAATCCGTACCAGTCCAAGAAACTACCCCGCTATTTTGTCACTTATCAATAAGCTTGATCTGTTTCCACAGCAGGTATTGATTGAAGTGCTCATTGTTGATCTTACCGTGGATGAGACAACAGATGTAGGCGTTAACTGGGCAGCGAAAGGCACGGCAGGTTCAACAACTGTTTCAGGAGGCGCAAATGAAGCCCTCGGTACAGGAGAAACTTTAATCGGAGCTGGCATTGACACCGCTACCGCATCTTTTTTACCCGGAGGAAGTTTCTTCATTGGTGACCCGGAAAAAGTCGTCGCACAGCTACAACTGTTTGCATCAGACTCGAAAGCCAATGTTCTTGCAAACCCCATACTGGTTACATCTGATAATAAGCCAGCTAATATATCTATCACAGACGAAATTCCTATCGTACAGGAGGCATCAACACCATCTGGAGGCGGTGCGGTTGTTACCAGTTCCGTAGAGTTCCGTAGCGTAGGAATAAAGCTCGACATAACTCCAAAGATCAACTCCGAAAACTTCGTCAACCTGAAAATCACACAAGAAATCTCCAGCCTCGGTGCCATTAAAAGCGGCCACCCTTCTTTCAACACCCGTCAGGTCAATACCGAAGTGGTCTTGAAAGATAATCAGGTACTTATAATGGGTGGGTTGATGCGAACGGATTCGTCGGATACGATTTCGGGTGTCCCCTTCCTGAAAGACTTGCCTCTTGTTGGAAAATTGTTTGGTACAGAATCGACCACTCTCAAAAAGACCGAGTTGATGATTTTCATCACTCCTCATGTCATTTCCAACAAGGAAGACTCGCAATTCGTGACCCGCCAGTTCAAAAATCGGTTGCGCGGGCTCAAAAAAAATAGTCGATCCTAAAGGGAACCTGACCTATTGTTTTACAGAAAAACTCAAAATCCTCCGTCTCTTCGAAAGAATAGCGCATTGAAATTTTTTCAGTAATTTATGAAAGGTATTTTTTTTCTCATTTCCCCCCTAGAATCCCCATAAAGGGCTTGAATTCATAGCTGATCTAAAGCATTATATACTTTCTTTTTAATGTATAATTTAGCCTTGTTTGCCTCTCAATGGCATAACAGGATTGGCTCTTCGGAAAGAATTCAATAAAACACATGTATCCGCCAGAATGAATATGACTAAATCCAAATTTGTTAATAGTTTAGAGTTGATCGGTGGCACTCCTTTAGTTAAACTGAACAATGTTATCCCCGAAAATGGTGCCAATATTTTTGCCAAACTGGAGTTTTTCAATCCAGGAGGCAGCGTAAAAGACCGAATTGCTTTGGCTATGGTAGAAGATGCCGAAGAGAAGGGCCTTTTGAAGCCCGGTTCAACAATAATTGAGCCGACGAGTGGTAATACAGGTATTGGTCTGGCATTGGTTGGGGCCATTAAAGGCTATAATGTCATTCTCGTCATGTCAGAAAACATGAGTGCCGAACGACGAATGATTCTCGAAAGTTTTGGCGCAAAATGCGAACTGAGCCGTGCTGAGTTCGGCATGGAAGGTACCATAGAACGGGCAGAAGAGTTGCTGGCAGAGAATCCCGATTATTTTATGCCCCAGCAGTTTAACAATCCGGCCAATCCAGAAGTACACAGAAAAACAACCGGTCCTGAAATCGTTACGGCGATGGAGGGAGAATCGGTAGATGGTTTTGTAGCAGGAATCGGCACTGGAGGAACTATAACCGGTGTGGGAGAAATTTTAAAACAACATTATGGGGAAGTGAAAATAGTAGGTGTGGAACCTGCAACTTCGGCGGTATTATCTGGAAACCCGCCCGGCCCTCATAAAATCCAGGGTATTGGTGCAGGCTTCAAACCCAACGTTTTAAACTTCGACCTTTTGGATCGAATCCGACCCGTTTCCGATGAAGATGCCTTTCTTTTTGCTCAAAGACTGGCCAAAGAAGAAGGGTTACTTGTAGGTATTTCTTCCGGGGCCGCCTGTTGCGCAGCCAACGAGGTAGCAAAAGAGCTGGGTCCTGGCAAAAATGTAGTCGTCATACTGCCTGACACAGGCGAACGATATTTTAGTTTCAACCAATATTTTTAACTGTATATAAATATACCCACTTATTAAAGTTGGGTTGTCTGTTTATCATTTTGAGGAATTGTTGGAATGGGTTATGTAAAAGGCTTGATCTGCAAAGAGTGTAAAAGAGAATATGCAAAAGAACCAATCCATGTTTGTGAATATTGTTTTGGTCCGCTTGAAATCAATTATGACTATGAAGGCATCAAAAAAGTCGTAACCAAAAAATCTATCGAGTCTGGCCCGCCCTCTATGTGGCGTTATCAGGCCCTGCTGCCCATTGACGAAGACCCTAAAGTGGGCCTGAACACAGGCTTCACTCCGTTGGTGCGCGCAAAAAACCTAGGTAAAGCCCTGGGAATAAATAATCTCTATATAAAAAATGACAGTGTCAATCACCCCACATTTTCCTTTAAAGACCGGGTGGTCGCGGTAGCGGTTTCAAAAGCTATCGAGTTTGGGTTCGACACGATATCCTGCGCTTCAACCGGAAACCTGGCAAACTCCGTTGCTGCTCATGCTGCAGAGGCGGGATTAAAAAGCGTAATTTTTATTCCTGACGGATTAGAAGCGGGAAAAATTCTCGGTACGTTAATCTATGGAACACAATTGATAGCCGTTAAGGGAAGCTACGATGATGTCAACCGCTTATGTAGTGAAATTGCCGTCAACCATAAATGGGCTTTTGTAAATATCAATATCCGCCCCTATTATGGAGATGGTTCCAAATCGTACGGCTATGAAATTGCCGAACAACTCGGTTGGAAAACTCCAGACAACGTTGTGGTTCCCGTTGCTGGCAGTTCGCTGATCACAAAAATATGGAAAGCGTTTCACGAATTCGAAATGCTTGGACTGGTCGATAAAGTACAGAGTAAAATTTTTGCTGCACAGGCTACCGGGTGTTCACCCGTTACCACTGCTATCAAAAACGGCAGCGAAAATATTACTCCTGTAAAACCCAACACCATTGCCAAGTCCATCGCAATTGGCAACCCTGCTGACGGCTATTATGGAATCAAAACGGCTAACACAAGCGGCGGTTATGGTGAAGATGTTTCCGATGAAGAAGTAGTCGAATCCATGAAGTTACTGGCAGAAACAGAAGGCATATTCACAGAAACTGCTGGCGGCGTGACGGTAGGGGTTACCAAAAAGTTAATCGAGCAAGGACGCATAAAGCCCGATGAAACAACAGTAATCTGCATTACCGGGAATGGGTTGAAAACTCAAGAAGCTCTGGCCGACTCTTTTGATGCGCCGGCTGTGATCGATCCCAATATAAATAAATTTGAAGATTATTTTGCCAACAGTGTAACGGTTTAAAAGGAGTAAAGAATGGCTGTAAAAGTAAGAGTACCAACCCCATTGATGAAGTTGACCGACAACAAGAGTGAAGTAGATGCTGACGGTTCCAATATAACTGAAATTCTCAACAACCTTGAGTCACAGTTTGCAGGTATCAAAGAACGTATCTGCGAAGAAGACGGCTCCCCAAGAAGATTCATTAATATTTACCTCAACGAAGACGATATCCGTTTTCTTGATGGAGAAAAAACAGCTGTAAAAGACGGTGACGAAATTTCAATCATTCCTGCTATCGCAGGTGGAGTTAACTGATGTTTGATTTTTCCGATGAACAGGTTGAACGATACAGCCGCCATATCATCCTCCCCGAAGTTGGGGGCGAAGGCCAGAGCACTCTTCTAGAGTCCAAGGTATTGCTTGTGGGTGCCGGCGGACTGGGCTCGCCTGCTGCTTATTATCTTGCCGCAGCAGGAATCGGCAATATGGGCATCATAGATTTTGACACGGTTGACCTTAGCAACCTTCAAAGGCAGATAATCCACAACACCGAGCGCATAGGTATGCTCAAAACGGAATCTGCAAAGAAAACCATTGAAGCTCTAAACCCAGATGTCAAAGTCACTGTATTCAATGAAAAGGTAACTTCAGAAAACATCATGCGCCTGTTTGAAGGCTATGACTATATATTGGACGGCACCGATAATTTTGCCACTCGTTACCTCATCAATGATGCGTGTGTGTTGACCGGGAAAACCAATATCCATGGAAGTATTTTCCGTTTTGAAGGTCAGGTAACTGTATTCAAACCAAAAGAGGGACCCTGTTATCGCTGTTTATACCCCGAACCACCACCACCTGGTCTTGTGCCGAATTGTCAAGAAGGCGGTGTGCTTGGTGTTTTAGCAGGCATAATTGGCAACCTCCAGGTTGTGGAAACTTTGAAGCTGATTCTTGGTCAAGGAGAAACACTGGTTGGGTCTTTGCTCTTGTACGACGCGCTAAAGACCGAATTCAGAAAATTAAAACTTAAAAGAGATCCAAAATGTCCCATCTGTAGCGATAAGCCCACGATCACAGAACTCATCGATTACGAAGAGTTCTGTGGACTGTCGCGCTGATAAAAACTTTTAAACTCACCCATTGTCCCGATAAAATGTTCAGGACAATGGGTTAAATTTTTTCTGAAATAATTATATGTCATCAAAACCGCTTAGTTTTCCAATCCCTTTTGAGGTGCAGGCCCCCACTTGCCCAGTC
>JAJDAW010000057.1 GCA_029261635.1 Nitrospinaceae bacterium | reverse complement strand
GCGGAACCGTTCCCTTTGCAGAGGCTGTATCTCTACCCTCCATTCAACTGGGTGTGGATGATGTAGAAGATCCGGAAAAAGTGTCCAGCGCTTTACAAATTCTTTTTCTGCTGACGATTCTGACTCTGGCCCCATCAATTCTTATTTTGACCACCTCATTTGCGCGGATCATTATTGTTCTTTCATTTCTGCGGCAGGCGATGGGACCACAGCAAACTCCGCCAACGCAGATACTGATCGGCTTGGGTTTGTTTCTAACTCTTTTTGTTATGGGGCCAACTTGGAATGAGATTAACGACAAAGCTTTGCAACCTTTTTTGAATGAAGAAATTTCTCAGACGGAGGCACTTAAAAAAGCAGAGATGCCTCTCAAGACATTTATGCTAAAGCAAACCCGTGAAAAAGACTTGTCATTATTTATTGAAATCTCTGGAGAGAACCCGACGACTAATGAAGAAATTGATATCCGTTCGTTGATTCCAGCTTTCATCATTAGTGAATTGAAAACTGCATTTCAGATTGGGTTTCTAATTTATATTCCATTCTTGATTTTAGATATGGTGGTCGCGAGTATCCTGCTATCGATGGGTATGATGATGCTACCCCCCGTTTTAATTTCTCTTCCCTTTAAGTTGATGCTGTTCGTCATGGTCGATGGATGGTATTTGACAGTGGGATCACTCATGCGAAGTTTTGGAGGCTGACTAAGTTATGGATCAAGCATTTATTATAGATTTTGCTATGGAAAGCATTAAGACGACCTTGCTACTATCGGCCCCTATGCTGGGTTTTGGGTTGGTGACCGGTCTTGCGGTTTCAATTTTTCAGGCGGTGACATCGATTCAGGAAATCACTTTGACCTTTATCCCGAAGATTTTGGCCGTCTTTCTTTCTATTCTGCTTTTCTTCCCGTGGTTGATGCAGTTGATGCTCACCTACACTTCAAATATTTTGACCAACTTTCCTGAGTATATCCAGTAATGGATATTTTTAATCTCAATTACGCAGAGTTCGAAAGATTCCTTTTCGTTCTGTTTCGCGTTGGAGCAATGATTATCTTTGTTCCCATTCTGGGTAGTAAGCAGATTCCCAGCGTTATGAAAATTGGGTTGGTTCTTTTTCTTTCGATGGCCATTTTCCCATTGGTTCAGGATAGACCTATGCCAGAACCGAAGGGAATGTTTGAGTTAGTAAAATTTTTGATGGCTGATGTGACGATAGGGTTGGGCATTGCTTATATTGCCCGGCTCATTTTTACAGCAGTACAGATAGCGGGAACCGTAGTGGATTTTCAAATGGGATTCGGGGTTGTAAACGTAATCGATCCGCAGACAGACACTCAAGTTTCAGTAACGGCACAATTGCATAATATTCTCGCGATACTTATTTTTTTGGCACTCGATGCGCATCACTACATCATTCAGGCGATTGTTGAAAGTTTCTTTGTTATTAATCCTTTTGAAATTAACTTTGCCAGCATTACGCCGGAATATGTTCTTCACCTGTTTTCTGCGACCTTTACGACAGCAATAAAAATTGCAGCACCCATCATGGCTATTCTTTTCTTTTTAAGTGTTGGGTTGGGGTTAGTGGCTCGAACAGTTCCGCAGATGAATGTTTTTATTGTGGGTTTTCCTTTGCAGATCGGTGTCGGTCTCATAATGGTGGGGATATCGGTATCCTTCTTTAGTGCTCTAGTACAGCAGGAAATGCATGCCTTACCTGAAAAGTTTATGGGATTCATGCGAGGACTTTAACCCCCCTAGCCCCCCTTGTCTGGGGGGTATTAAATTAATCTTCCCCCTGATAAGGGGGAATGAGGGGGTTGCTTCTTATAAAGAAATGAAAGCAGAAGTATAAAACTAAAAAAACGCGATGGCAGAAGACAATAAAGATCAAAAAACAGAGGAACCCTCCTCCAAGCGAATCACAGATACCGAGGAAAAGGGTAACTTTGCCCACAGTAAGGAAATCAACTCCGCATTTATTCTGTTGGCTGCTCTTTCGGGATTTATGATGACGGGTGATCAAAGCACACGTAATGTTCTGGAAGCCTGGCATACCATGATCTCTGAAGCCAGTTACATTCAACTCGACACAGAAGAGTTGTTCAAGGTTGCAGTTAATACGATGAAGGCCTTTATTAAAATCGTTGGCCCGTTTCTCTTGATGATCATGTTTGCTGGTGTCGCTTCTAATATTGTTCAAATCGGGGGGCTTCGTTTTTCGGGTCATCCTCTGATCCCAAAGTTTAGTAAACTGAGTCCAATGAAAGGGTTTGGGCGAATATTTTCCAAGAATTCTGTGATGGAATTATTCAAGTCCCTTTTCAAGGTTGGTATCATCTCCGTCGCTTCCTATTTTACGATTAAATCGCATTGGACAGAAATTCCACCCATGATGGGATTAGGGGTAGGGGGAATATTGTCTTTCATGGGTCAAGTCGCTCTTGAGATCATTTTCGAGGTTCTGGTGATAATGATTTTTCTAGCTCTTCTTGATTTTTCGTTCCAAAAGTTCACTTATAAAGAAAACCTGCGTATGACAAAGCAGGAAGTGAAAGAGGAGAGGAAGGACACCGACGGGAATCCGCAAATCAAACAACGCATCCGTACAGCTCAAATGGAAATGTCCCGCAAACGGATGATGTCTTCTGTTCCCGAAGCCGATGTTATCGTCACGAACCCGACTCATATTTCTGTAGCGATCAAATACGATGTGCTGAACCACGCCGCGCCCATCGTTGTAGCCAAAGGGGCAGGGGATGTGGCTATGAAAATTCGTGAAATTGCCAGAGAACACGATATTCCTATCGTTGAAGACAAACCTCTGGCCAGAGTATTAAATAAAACTGTGGAAATAGGACAACAGATTCCCGACGAACTTTTTAAAGCCGTCGCCGAAATACTGGCCTATGTCTACAAACTCAAAAACCCATTCCAGGCCCGCTAACTGCCAGCGTGACTCTGGGAACTTGCTAATTAGCTTCATTGATGCCCATTTCCCGGGCTGACGATAGTATTATTTGACCATTGAGCTGTAGTTGCTAATAATGAAGGAATCTTTAACTAGAAAATAACCATAGTCTAAGGCTGAAATGATCGACGCAAAACAATTTCCAGTGTTTAAAAAGGACGTTGGGATATTGGAAAACCAACTCGGTATGTTTGAGACCAAGGTCCAAGATGCCCCCGAAATCGAACCGGGAGAAAAAGGCCCTGAAGAAGAGAGGGCTCGAATATTAAAAATCATTCGCAGTCACAAGAAGAAGCTCCCGAAAATTTCTGAAAAAGTAGAAACTACTCTTTGTAAAAATAAAGACAAAAAGATTGATCTTGTTATTGCCCTTGAGAGTCTCCAAATGCTTGATGAGCATTTCAAGAAATTAAAGAAGGAGATTGAGACAATCGTCGAGGATCAATATGAGTGTAAGTTAGAAGCCTACAAGCAGGAGATATTCAAGACCATTGATATGCTTCTCGATCCGATCGATTTCATCATTCCCAACATTCGGTATGAATTGGGCTATATGGAAAAGCATTACCGCAAGCCCGATAATATGGCCAACACCATCCTTCCCGAGGTGACCGAGTTGGTGGAAAAGCTGGAAGAAAAAGAAATTGGTTTAAAAGAATTTTTTGACGGTAATGGCTCTGGTGAGGACAGGGTTTTAGGATATAAGGAGTTACGGTCGAAAAATAAGGTGTTTTCCAGATACCAATATTATGAGAATTCTCCAGAATCTTATAAAGAACTCAACGGCATTTACTATGAGATTTGTAAAACCATGGAGGGCTTCTTAAAAGAAAGAAGGTCAGAGCCGGAACTGCGGAAATATTACTCTCAAGTTAAGGAGAGGAATCAGTCGATTTCCAAAATGAGCGAAATATTTGATACAGGTTCCTTCCTGACGGTTTTACACCAAAAATCTAAAAAAAAATATTCATACTGTGAAGAAGTAAGAAAAGCCACCACCCTGCTTGAACAGTTCAATAACCTGCGTAAGGACCTTATCTTTTATAACGCGGCTGAGCTTAAGCGCACTAGAAAAACGTTGGAGACCAAACTTTCAAAATCTCCAGATCTACCACGTTTGAAAGTAATCCTGGATGAAGTCGATAATTACATCGATGAAGCAAGGTTGCCTTTTTCCCGGTTAGATTTGATTTTCAACAAATTGTTAAAAAAAGATTTCAATATTGTTGTCATGGAAAAGGATGCCGACGACATTACGATTACTATCACTCCCCATCACGAAAAGAGGTATGGAAGAGATATCCTCTCTCGAATCAACATCATCATTCATGAGATTGACTTTTGGTATCCTCCCGAAGAAAAACAATTATTGTTTCAAAGCATATCCAAAGCCACGGAAAAAATTCAGGCCGATGAGCCTATGGATAAAAATGAATTTAAGACAATGATGAAGACCTACGATCAGGCAATGGAAGGAAATATACGGAAGACGTATCCCGATAAAGTGAAAGAATTAGCCGATACCTATTCCGCTTTCAAAGAATTATTTTCGACTAAGATCGAAAAAGAGAAGCTTGGGAAGAAGCTGGGCAATAAAGATATTTGGAAAGAAATTCAGAATGATCTGGAAGTGGTCGGAAAAAATATCGCAGTGCTCACATCAAATAACGCTTCTGTGAAGAAAAACGTAAATAAGTTCTCCTTTTTAAAAAAGGGTACCGAGGAAATGTCACAGGTGCTCTATGACCTTTCAATGCAATTGTTCATTTTATTTGATGGGTTGGATGCCAGAAGCATCACCAATATGACAAATATTCTCTCCACCTATAACGAGTTTCATGACCTTGCCAGCCTTTGGGCG
>JAJDAW010000056.1 GCA_029261635.1 Nitrospinaceae bacterium | reverse complement strand
AAATTCAGCGCATCGATAATAATGGACTTTCCTGCTCCGGTTTCACCGGTCAGAATATTCAGGCCCTTTTCAAAATTCACCACAAGGTTTTCAATAATCGCGAAATTCTGAATTCTAATTTCTTTTAGCATGGTGTTTTTTTATGGAGATAAGTTTTCCAATAATGCCATTCCCTCTCTCCTGAGAGAAAGAAGTTTTTCATCCTGCGTATTATCTGTAAGTTGCATCAGTTTGTGAAGAGATTCCCGCGCTTGAGTGGATTTATTTTTTTCGACAAGAACCTGTGCCAGTCCCAAATGATTTTCTGCGTAGTCTGGAGCCAACCGAACAGCCTCTTTTAAGTGAAATACCGATTTATTGGAATCTCCACCCAGAAAAAAGGGCAGTTCAAGATACAATTTCCCCAAAGCCCGATGCGGACCAGCATGATTGATTTTTGGGTCTAATTCTACCGCTTTTTTCATGTCTTCCTCAAAAGGTTCGATGATTCCCAAACTAGCCCAGACACCCTTCATTTCTCCCTGCTTGCCCCGACAAAGGCCTCTATAAAAATAGCTGACCGCAGAATCGGGCTGAATTTCAATAGCTCGAGAACTATGGAGAATGCATAAATCATAATGTTGGCTTTTTGATTCGCCCGCTTTTTTGGCTAACGAATATTGGGTCCGTGCTTGCCGCCACTGCCATTGATACTGATTTGGATTGGCCTCTAAAATTTTTTTTGTTTGCGAAGCAATGCTCTGATACTCGGCTTGCAATTGGCTTTTTTCGTGTAGTTTATCAATCTCAGCCAATGGTGTTGGATTTTGTGCAGACGCAACGGGAACACCAAAAATAAAAATTAGGAAAAAGGCAATCAAATACATGATGGAATTACGCTATAATTATAAAAATGAAGTAACCCCCTCAGTCCCCCTTATCAAGAGGGACATTAAATAACTTCCCCCTGATAAGGGGGACTGAGGGGGTTCCTATTTTTACCACCTTTAAAATGTATCATAAATGAGAAATCTAATAACAATTGCTTTTGCTATCGCGCTTTTTGCTTTTACGACCTCGTCTTCAGCTGACTCGTATAACAAGAGTCCCGAGTTTGCCGTTAAAAAGCTTTTGGGCGAAATCAAGCAAATCGTTAAAAAAGATAACTTGTCAGATGCTGAAAAAGCGAAAAACAAAAAACATTCTGATATCGCTTTGGGCGTTTTGAAGGTGCCGGAAATTAGCAAGAAGGCTCTGGGTAAGTATTGGTCAAAACATAGCGTGGAGCAACAGCAGACATTTCAAACATTGTTGGGTGATTTGTTTGTCCATGTTGCTTTCCCAAGTTCTGCAAAGTTTTTTGCAAATCTGGATATCGTTTATGGAAAGCCAAAAAGTAAAAAGGATATGATGGTGGTACCCTTAACCGTGGTGCATGAAAAAGAAGGTGAGGTAGACATCGACTTCAGAATGAAACAGGCTGAGGAAGGCTGGCAGGTGGTGGATGTTATACTTGATGGTGTCAGTATGCGTAATAATTTGCGGAGTCAGTTTTACAAAATTCTAAAGAAAAATGATTTTAAGGACTTAGTCCGGCGAATGGAAAAAAAACTAACAGAGACGGGTTGATTATCGGTCTTAATTTTATTTTATGAGAAACGAAAAAATATGAAAAAAGTTGGAATGGTTAGTTTGGGGTGCCCAAAAAACACTGTTGATTCCGAACGAGTATTGGGTGATCTCATTACTTCAGGGTATGACCTTACCCCCGATGAAAATGATGCTGAGATAATTATCGTTAACACCTGTGGATTTATTGAATCTGCAAAAAAAGAATCGATAGATTCTATTCTTGAAATGGCTCAAAAAAAAATCGATGGGAAGTGTCAAAAGCTGATCGTTACGGGCTGTTTGGCAGAGCGTCACACTCAAGAACTGCTTGATGAAATTCCTGAAATCGATCACATGCTGGGGGTTGGACAATACCCGCAATTAAAAAATATTCTTGAAGAGGGCGATTTTGACAATCGTAACCACGTGGCAACGCCTGCTGAATATTATGAGTCTTATACAGACCGGTTGCTCACCACCGCTTTTTACACGGCTTATTTAAAGATTGCAGAGGGTTGTTCTAACCGTTGTGCGTTCTGTATCATTCCTAAAATGCGTGGTCCCATGCGTAGTCGATCACCCGAATCCATTTTGGCAGAGGCAGAAAATCTAGCTCAAAGAGGAGTCAAAGAATTCAATATAATTTCTCAAGACACAACGATGTACGGTTTCGACCTGGCTATGAAAGATGGTTTGGCGAGACTTTTAAAGGGAATGGCTAAGATTGAAGGTATTGAATGGATGCGACTTTTATATTGTTATCCAACCTTTCTCAATTCAGATGTTATTGACTACATCGCCTCAGAAGAAAAGGTGTGTCGTTATATTGATGTCCCTCTGCAGCATACGCATGATGAAATGTTGAAAAGCATGAAACGCCAGGAAACTGAGGGCGGTGTCCGCAAAATGATTGATGAACTGCGTTTAAAAATTCCTGACGTTACTTTGCGAACCACTTTCATCACTGGCTTTCCCGGAGAAACGGATGAACATTTTAAGCATATGCTGCGCTTTATTTGTGAGATGCAGTTTGATCATGTAGGCATTTTTACTTACTCCGATGAAGAAGGAACCACTGCTTTTGATTATCCCGGTCGCGTTCCTGAAGAAGTTAAAGAAGAAAGAAAAAATATTCTGATGGAATTTCAAAAAGAAATTGCGTTACGAAAAAATCAGGAAAAAGTAGGGAAGATTGAGTCGGTGCTTGTTGAAGGATTTGATGCTCAGGAAAATTATATAATGACAGGCAGGTTGGCCTCTCAGGCCCCTGACATAGACGGCCAAGTTATCCTGGAAAAATGCGAAGCCGAGCCAGGTGAAATTATTCAAGTTCGTATCACTGCGGCGGCGGATTACGATCTGGTTGCCGAACCCGTTTCGCAAACTGTTGAGCTAACCGAATAAACCACCATGGGAATAAAACGTGTCGGCATACTGACAGGCGGAGGAGATTGTTCTGGGCTCAATGCTGTTATTCGCGCTGTCACACGGTCCGCAATCATCGAACATGAAGCCGAAGTGGTGGGCATTGAAGACGGCTTTGATGGATTGATTTTTGATCGTCATCGAATGCTCAGTATAGCGGATACAAAAGAAATCTTGTCCTTAGGCGGTACCATCCTTGGAACGACCAACAAAGGACATCCCTTCGAATACCGCGAGTTTGATAAAGAAGGTCGTGTCACCGTTCGGGATTACTCCAAACAAACGATAGAAAATTTTAACAAACTGAAACTCGATTGTCTCTTTGTTGTGGGAGGAGACGGCACTTTGCAAATTGCTCATCGGTTTTGCGAGTTGGGTCTTCCTATCATCGGCATCCCCAAAACTATTGACAACGATCTGGTGGGAACCGATTACACGTTCGGTTATCAAACCGCCGTACAAGTTGCCTGCGATGCTTTAGATCGACTGCATACTACAGGAGAAAGTCATCAGCGAGTGATGATCCTGGAAGTGATGGGCCGTGATGCCGGGTGGATTGCCCTTGAAGCGGGACTTGCCGGAAGAGCGCACACTATTTTGATCCCTGAAATTCCTTACAAGATGGAAAAAGTTTTAGAAAAAATTCGTTTGCGAATTGAAGGGGGGAGCCCCTTCAGCATAATAGTGGTGGCAGAAGGAGCAAAAGAAATTGGTAAAAAAGCTATTACCAGCGAAATAGCCTCCAACCGTCTCCAAGGCGTTCAGCAGTTGGGCGGAGTGGGTTATCACGTTGCGCGGGAGATCAGCGCCAAAATAGACCTTGAGGTGAGATGCACGGTTTTGGGCCATACGCAAAGAGGCGGAACCCCTCTAGCCTTTGACCGCGTGCTGGGTACCCGGCTGGGAACAGAGGCGGTGCTGGCTGCCTCCGAAGGAAAGCTTGGCAATATGGTGGCATTGCAGGCCCGTGAAATTGTTCTTGTGCCTCTCAAAACCCTGGCGGGAATTGTGCGTCAAATTCCTGCAGATTCGCAATTGTTTCGAACCGCAGAATCGATAGGCGTTTGTTTAGGCCGATAACACTCGGTTGCCGCAAGCTTTCTATTTATCCGCTAGAACTTCAGGCTTTCTGCCTTGCTCCGTTGCCTGATAGATGTCCTGAAATTTTTTCCAAACTTCTTCAACACTTGTGGTGCCATCCAAATAACTTACTACTGGAAAAAATATTTTGTCGAGTTTAAAAGGTCCGACTAGATCGGGTCGACCATTACCCACATGCTGAAAGATCCCGATAGTGGGTGTATTGACTGCGTAGCCGATATGCAAAGGGCCGGTATTATTTGAAACCACCATCCTGGCCTGACTCAATAGATAAGCGTAATTGATGATAGACATATCAAAAGCAAAAAATATTCTATCGCTGTCTGGAAGGTCGAGGGTTTTTAATATCTCCAGTTCTTTTTTATTGCCCCCAAAAACAATATTTAAAGAAGTTTCTTTCAATATCAAGTTCGCTAGATTGTAAAAATTTTTCGACTCCCATAGTCGATCTGCTGAGCTGGCACCGATATGGCAAACCACGAAAGGGCCTTTCAATCCACTCTTATTGGTGTAGTTTGCAAACGCGCTGATTTCCGAATCGCTGAAAAATAATTCCATCTGAGGATTCTCAGTCTCGACATCGATTCCCTTCAACATTAGAAGCCTGCGTTCGATGGCATGGAGATTTTTTTCAATGGAAGGGCTACTCACCGATTTGATATTGAATTGATCGGAGCACCATTTGTGACCTTGATGATTCCAAAGG
The DNA here is from genome assembly GCA_029261635.1 of Nitrospinaceae bacterium. GTDB lineage: Bacteria > Nitrospinota > Nitrospinia > Nitrospinales > VA-1 > UBA8687. The sequence goes on along the minus strand of JAJDAW010000056.1, from coordinate 7,444 downwards.
GGTGACGATTTGAGGAAAAATTTCATTCTTCCAAAATCGTTATTCGCATGAAATATAAAAATGTGGGAGTACTTCGGTTTAAACAGAAGTTTTAGCCCTAAAAGAATTTGCGCATACCATCTGTTCTGATAGGGATAAATATTTTTCAAATGCGGGTTATGCTTAAAAAGATCCAACCAATCTTTTTTAACGATGAAATCAATTTCTGCATCAGGAAAGGTTTTTTTTAATTCTCTAATACCAGGAGTTCCCCACAGGCAATCTCCCATCCCTGTTGTGCTGACTATTAAAATATTCTGAAGGGCCATAAAAAATTAAAAAACCAATTTAAAAAGCGAGTGGATTATAATCTGGCCTCAAAGGTAGCAGATTTAGAAACTTAAAAAAAGCGAGTGCCTTCTATCCAATTTAGAGGCAACATCTGCCACAGAGCTGAAAAACAACGAAAAACCTGCATTTTTGCCCATATTTGGCAGGTTCCATATTGTCACTTCAGCTTGAATATGTTAGTCTAAGCCACAATTTGGCTTCCTTTATTGGAAGAATTCCAGAAAATTCAATAACGCACGTTTCCGGATCAAATCAGGGGTGGCCTGCGGGTTCCTGATGCGAGTCGATGGTGGCGGTGGTATAACCCATTCAATTTTAAGGAGATACAATGTCTGAAATCACAATGAAAAACTTACTTGAGTCCGGTGTACATTTTGGTCACCAAACCAACCGGTGGAACCCCAAAATGAAACCTTATATATATGGGGCACGCAGCGGAATCTATATTATCGATTTACAAAAAACCCTCACCGGTTTTCAAGCAGCTGAAAAATATATCAGAGATAGTGCCCGTTCAGGCAAGAAGATTCTTTTCGTCGCAACGAAAAAACAAGCGCAGGAACTGATTGCTGAAGAAGCCTCACGTTGTGGAATGCATTATATCAACCAGAGATGGTTGGGGGGAACTCTCACCAATTTCACCACAATTAAGAAAAGCATCGCGCGATTGCTCGAATTAGAAAAAATGGACGCGGAAAATCAGTTTGACCGTTTGCATAAAAAGGAAGCATTGGATTTACGCAAAGAAATTGTCAAACTGAATAAATTTTTTGGTGGCATTAAAACGATGAAAGACTTACCAGACGTTCTTTTTATCGTTGATACCAAGAAAGAAAAGATTGCGTTGGCAGAAGGCAAAAAATTAGGAATAAAAATTATCGCCATGGTCGATACGAACTCTGACCCAGATGGTATTGACTTCCCAATTCCAGCAAATGACGACGCCATGCGATCGATTAAACTATTCGCCAGCAGAATCGCCGATGTCTATTTGGAAGGCCAGGAGATGAGAAAAGTTAGCCAGGAAAAAGAAAAGGCTGAAGCAAAACCAAGCCCCAGTAAAGATGCAGGAAAACCTGGAGCTCCTGACGATAAGGACAAAAGCAAAACTGTAGTGCCTGCCTGATCTGAATTAAACCTGAGCTAAAATGCCAGGCTGGAACTATTTCCACAGAGGTTCGCCTCTGCGGAATAGCCAACCGGAGTAACTCAAAATAAATTTACAGGCAAAGCAATTTGCCTTGTTCTATTATTTTTACGATCAACTTTTTTGTAAGGATGTTAAGGGAATGGAAATAACTGCTGCGATGGTTAAGGAACTGCGCTCTCAATCTGGCGCGGGAATTATGGAATGTAAGTCTGCGTTAAAAGAATCAAGTGGAGATTTAGAAGCTGCGGTCACTTTTTTGCGTAAAAAGGGATTGGCAAAAGCTGATAAAAAATCGGATCGGCAAACGGGCGATGGTTCAGTCGGTACCTATATTCACGCGGGCAACAAACTCGGAGTAATGGTAGAACTGAATTGCGAAACAGATTTCGTTGCCAATACGCCGGATTTCCAGGAACTGGTTCGTGATATTGCCATGCACATTGCCGCTGCTAAACCCCGATTTGCAACACGGGATGAAGTGACACAAGAAATTCTCGATAAAGAAAAAGAAATTGCTGCGCATGTGGCAAAAGAATCTGGCAAGCCAGACAATATCGTTGAAAAAATTGTTACCGGGAAAATGGAAAAGTTTTACGAAGAAAACTGTGTACTCGAACAACCCTACATTAAGGACACCAATATTACTGTCCAAGAGTTGATCAAACAGAAAATTTCGCTGTTGGGTGAAAACATTGTTCTCGCAAGATTTTCAAGGTTTGAAATTTAATGTCAGAAGCCGTTTATAAAAGAGTGCTCTTGAAGCTGGGCGGTGAAAGTCTGGTTGAAGAAGAAGGGGATTTTGGTCTTCACGGAAATGCCCTGAAAAACATTACTGAAGAAATTAGAGCCGCCAAGGACCTGGGAGTTGAAATTGCCATTGTCATAGGCGGAGGAAACATACTTCGTGGTGCTTCTTTAAGTGATATTGGGATTGAACGAACTACTGGCGACTATATGGGTATGCTGGCAACGGTTATTAATGCGTTGGCTCTTCAAGCTGCATTGGAGCAAGCTGGCATTCCTACTCGTGTTCAGACTGCAATCGAAATTCAAGCTGTAGCTGAAGCTTATGTTCGCAGAAAGGCAGTCCGGCATCTGGAAAAAGGTCGTGTCGTTATTTTTGCGGGGGGAACGGGCAATCCTTACTTCACCACCGATACGGCAGCATCTTTGAGAGCCATGGAAATCGGTGCCGATGTGATTTTTAAAGCGACTAAAGTAGACGGAATTTATAGCTCCGATCCCAGAACAGATAAGTCAGCAGTTAAATATGAAGAATTGACATACATTGATGTGTTAAAAAAAGGACTGAAAGTCATGGATTCGACTTCCGTTTCTCTATGTATGGATAACAAATTGCCGATGGTGATCTTCAACGTGAATGAACGGTATAGTATTAAAAGAGTATTGTTGGGTGAAAAACTTGGCACAACCGTGGGAGCCTAAAAAATGGTGGCAGAAATAGTTCAAGAAGCTGAGCAGAAAATGAAAAGCTCAATCGATCATTTGTTTCACGAACTGGGAAAATTAAGAACCGGACAGGCATCGGTGGCATTACTTGATGACCTTATGGTCGATTATTACGGCAACCCCACTCCCTTAAAACAAGTCGCAACACTGGGATCCCCTGACAGCTCGACTTTAACGGTGCAACCTTGGGAGGCATCGATCCTCAAGGATATTGAAAAAGCAATTCAAGCTTCCGACTTGGGTTTGACTCCCAATAATGATGGCAAGGTAATACGATTGAGTATTCCACCGCTTACCAACGAAAGACGACAGCAACTGGTTAAGCTTGTGAAGAAGCAATCTGAAGATTGCAAGGTGTCTATCCGAAATGTTCGGAGGGATATCAACGAAAAACTCAAGCAATCTGAAAAGAAAAATGATATCTCTGAGGACGAAAGCCGCAAGGGACAAGATGACACCCAGAAAATTACCGATAAATTCGTGGCAGAAGTAGACAAAATCATCCAGGCAAAAGAGAAAGATATTCTCGAAGTTTAGCTTCTCATCCATTATCAATTTTTTTGATATCTACCGGGTTTATTCAGGAGTCCTCTTCTTGGTTGAATCACAGTTGCAGGAAAAAATTGACCCACATCGATTGCCCAAACATATTGCTGTTATTATGGATGGCAATGGTCGATGGGCACAAAAAAATTCTCTTCCCCGAGTTGAAGGTCATTGGGCCGGAGTAAAAGTGGTAGATCGTATCGTTACCCTGGGTTGCAAACTCAAACTCGAAGCCTTGACTTTGTACTCCTTCTCCGATGAAAACTGGAACCGCCCCTCTGCAGAAATCGGCACCCTGATGAAAATCCTGGACCATTTCCTCAAAAAAGAATTGAACCGAATGAAAGAGGAAAATATTCAGTTCAATACCATTGGGCATATCGAGGAACTACCCGCATCTATACAAAAATTGATTCAATATTCCATTGATGAGACACGCAACAATACCGGAATGATTCTCACCCTGGCCTTGAGCTATGGTGGCAGACAGGAAATTATGGACGCTGTGAAAAAAGTGGCGCAAATGGTAAAGGAAGAAAAAATTTCGCCCGAGGAAATCGACTCGTCACTGTTTGAGTCTTTTCTTTCCACTCACCCCATTCCTGATCCAGATCTATTGATAAGAACCAGCGGAGAAAGAAGAATAAGCAATTTCCTTCTTTATCAAAGCGCCTACACAGAATTGCATTATAATGATGTTTTGTGGCCCGATTTTACAGAAGAGGATTTTTTAAATGCTATCGTCGATTATCAAGGTCGGGACCGCCGGTTTGGAATGACCCAGGAACAAATCGCAAAAGCCTGATTGAAAATTTCAATGACCACCCCTTCTAATTTCTCAATAAAATAAATTTTAAATCCGTTTAGGAGAAAACTTTGGAACGCGTTATCAGCGGAGTCATAGCAATTCCCATAGTGCTTGGGGTTATTTTATATGGCCATCCCGGGTTATTTTTTTTCTTGATTGCATCGATAGTTCTGATTGCCGGACACGAATATTTTTCAATGATTGCCAATGCCGGGGTGAGCGGATTCCCTATTGAAGGTTTGGTTTTGAGTTTCCTTCTTCTTGCAACCTGGTTTTTCATACCGCAATTTTTAACACTGTTTGGTGTTTTTATTCCTCTCACATTGTTTATTGTTTGGTGTTTCAGGGAAAAAAATGTACGCGTTGCACTCGACTCTATTTCCTACACCCTGTTTGGTATTCTATATACGGCGGGACTAGGCGGCTACTTTCTTTTAATTAGCAATCTGGAAGGAGGCCGACAAATGATCGTATTTATTTTATTGTTTGTCTGGGCGGGCGATTCAGCGGCTTTTTACGTCGGCCGAAAAATGGGAGAGCGCAAACTGCTTGAAGTGGTTAGCCCCAACAAAACAATTGCAGGAGCCGTTGCCAACATAATGGGGACTTTAATAGCGGCCTTTTTGGCGAGCAGTTTGTTTTTCAACGAGATCCCCCTAATCCATTGTTTGATTGTAGCTTTTATTTGCGGTATCATCGGTCAGTTTGGCGATTTAGCAGAATCGCTGATAAAACGTAATTGTCAGGTCAAAGATTCCGGCACCCTGATTCCCGGACACGGAGGGGTTTTGGATCGCATCGACAGTCTTTTGTTTGTCGGCCCGGCTTTTTATTGTTACTACCAGGTTTTCTTGACAGCCTAAACATATATGAAAAAAATTTCTCTACTTGGTTCTACAGGTTCGATTGGAGTTAACACGCTGGATGTGGTTGAGCGTAACCCAGAAAGCTTCCAGGTTCTGGCCATGTCGGCGGGAAGCAATGTCGATTTGTTCGCCGAACAAGTGCGAAAATTCAAACCTAAAGTAGCCTCTCTATTCGATACAACAAAAATTGCAGCCCTGAAAGAACGCGTTGCCGATCTGGATATAGAAATCATCCCAGGGGAAGAAGGTTCCATTGCCGTCGCAACCCTTCCAGAAGCAGACGTAGTTGTTTCCGGTGTTGTAGGAAGTGCAGGTCTCGTACCCGCAATGGAAGCCCTGAAAGCAGGAATAAATCTTGCCTTGGCAAATAAAGAAACTCTGGTAATTGCTGGAGAACTTGTTCTCAAAGAAGCAGAGAAAACAAACTCGCAAATCATTCCTATCGACAGCGAACACAGTGCTATTTTTCAGGCATTGAATGGCGAAAAGAATGAGCGCATCAAAAAAATTATCCTGACTGCATCAGGCGGCCCCTTCCGCACCTACAGTCTCGATCAAATGGAAACCATAACGGTAAAAGATGCGCTCAAACATCCGAACTGGGACATGGGTGCAAAAATAACAATCGATTCATCCACCATGATGAATAAGGGACTGGAATATATAGAAGCCAAGTGGTTGTTTGGTCTCGACACTCCAGTCGAAATCATTGTGCATGCTCAAAGTATCATTCACTCAATGATAGAATTTGCTGATACCTCCATCATGGCACAGTTAGGTCTCCCTGATATGCGTGTACCGATTGCCTACGCATTAACCCATCCGGATCGATTCGAATGTAATTTGCCATCGCTAGACTTGGCAACAATGGGTGATCTGACCTTTGAAGCACCCGACTTTGTACGATTCCCCTGCTTGCAGTTGGCAATTGATGCACTGGAAATGGGGCAAACCATGCCTGCCATACTCAATGCTGCAAATGAAGTTGCGGTGCAGGCATTCCTCGATGAACTCATCCCTTATAAAGATATTGCAGAAATCATTCGTATGGTTATGCATAACCATCGTCCATCTCCCTTAAACGATTTGCAGGATGTGTTGAACGCTGATCAATGGGCACGCGAAGAAACTACAAAACTAATAACCGTCACTCACTAGCGTGAGGGGCAATAGGCACGATACATAATATCTAAGCTGCAATAAATTTCCCTAAAATGAACTCACCTATAATTCGTATTGGTAATGGTTACGATGTCCACCGCCTGGTTGCTGGAAGAAAGCTGATACTCGGTGGTATAGATATCCCGCATTCGACCGGACTCGATGGGCATTCCGATGCCGATGTTCTGTTGCACGCGTTAAGCGATGCTCTTCTGGGAGCCGTCGGAGCAGGAGATATCGGCGCCCATTTTCCGGATACAGACGCAAAATGGAAAGGCATTTCCAGTCTTATTTTACTGGAGAAAGTTACCGCGACTTGCAGAGATAAAGGGTTTGAAATTTCTAATATCGATACCATCATCGTTGCACAAAAACCAAAACTAGCTGAATATTTACCGGATATGAAAAAGAATATTTCACAGGCTATGGCAATAGATATAGGTCAAATAAATATAAAGGCCACAACAACCGAAAAACTAGGGTTCGCAGGCAAAGAAGAAGGCATTGCCGCATACGCGGTTGCCTTATTAACAAAGACGGTCAACTAGAATGATTGATTCACGCATAGTCATAACAGGAATCGGGCTGACAGCCCCAAACGGAAACAACCTGAAAGAGTTTCGCCACAACCTGCTCAATGGGGTATCAGGAGTGCAGGAATACGAAACCCGCTACATGGGTAAAGTGATAGCCGGAGTATGTGACTTTGACGAACTCAAATACCAGAAAAAAAAGGAGCGTCGTCGCGGAACCCGAGTGGGCTCGGTTTCTATTTACTGTTCACGAGAAGCGTTTGCCGATGCAAACATAGATTTGGAATCTATTGACCGATCAAGAGTCGGTGTTTATCTGGGAACAACAGAACACGGAAATGTAGAAACCGAAAACGAAGTCTACAATATCAGCAAATACGGTTACGATACAAAGTTCTGGTCGCATCATCATAACCCCAGAACCGTGTCCAACAATCCCGCCGGCGAAGTTACCTTAAATATGAAAATCACCGGTCCGCATTACACCATTGGCGCGGCCTGCGCCGCTGGCAATATGGGTGTCATTCAGGGAGCGCAAATGTTGCGACTTGGGGAAGTCGATCTGGCATTAGCCGGAGGC
>JAJDAW010000055.1 GCA_029261635.1 Nitrospinaceae bacterium | reverse complement strand
CACCAACATTTCCGCGGATGCCGTTGCCGGCAATGGTATGGATAATGCCATCTGGAGAAATCTTGCGAATTCGGTAATTCCCTTTATCAGAAATCAACACATTGTCTTTTTTATCTACCGCGATACCGTGCGGAAAACTCAATGTAGCTCCTGTTGCAGGGCCGCCATCTCCGGCAAACATTTTGCTGCCATTTCCTGCGATGGTTTTTACGGTACCCCGCTTCAGGTCGACGCTGCGAATTCGATAATGTGATCGGTCGATCACCAATAATTTACCCTCTGGGTTTATTGTGACTCCGAAAGGTAGATGGAGGTTCGTGTCGCGAGCAACTTCGGAATCTCCGTTGTAATCCTGTTGCCCGGTTCCGACAACAGTGGAGATCATCCCCTGTGAGTCCACTGCACGGATACGGTTATTTTCCCGGTCAGCAATATAAAGGGTGCCTTGATCATCGACTACAACACCTGTCGGCCCGGCAATACTGGCTCTATAGGCAGGTCCGTTATCACCCATCATAAAGTACCCACCATCACCTGCAACGGTGGTTATGATTCCCTGCGTATTTACCTTGCGAACCCGGTTATTTCTGCGGTCGGCGATATAAAGGTTTCCATTTTTATCCAACGCTATTCCAAAGGGTCTGTCTATGGAAGCTTTAAGAGCGGGGCCATTATCTCCCCTAAAACCATCGTTACCGCTTCCAGCATAGGTGCTGATTTTTCCACTGGAATCAATTACACGAATCCGGTTATTGGATCGATCTGAAAAAAATATATTGCCCTTGCCATCAATAGCTATTCCGGAAGGGAGGTTTATTTGTGCCTGCGTGGCTGGACCGCCATCGCCACTGAAACCTGGAGTACCCGTTCCGGCGATCGTGGTGATAGTGCCGCGAATATCAACCTTACGGATGCGATTATTGCTTCGATCAGCAATATATAAATTGCCACCTTTGTCGAATGCCAATCCGGCAGGCACATTCAATCGGGCTTCGGTAGCCTTACCACCATCACCACTGAAACCGGAAGAACCGGTGCCAACGTAAGTGGTCATATTCCCCTTAAGGTCAATGCGACTGATAATATTGTTATCTCGCATAGCAATATAAACGTTGCCTTTTTTATCCACGGCAATGCCATCTACGAGTGAAATCTCTGTTTTTGTGGCCGAAAGTGATTTAGCCAAGGCCTCGGTTGCAGGGAAAGCGCATCCTAGGAAAAAAGCAAGACCCGTCAACAAGTAAAAATATTTTTTGAGCATGTTAATTACCTTTTGTTTTGAGCTAATGATACCGACATTCTTCCTTGTGGACTGAAAATACCGACAAAACTTTCTTCAATTTTACTGAATTAATTAAATAAAATTTATTAAATTAATTAAATAAAATTTGTGAGGAATTGATCGAATTTGTCTGGAAAGAAAAAGCGTTATATGTCGTTTAATCAGAAGATTATACGTTGCCGTAATTTGATGTCAAATGAATTTCAGGAAGCCGTTTGGGTGGTATATTTTTGTGTCTCTAATCCAAGCAATTACTGCCAAGTTTTTTACTGAAATCGATCTATTTTATCGATATTTTGAATAGTTTAAAGATGCCAACAATCTACGAAAAAACAGTAGATAACAGATACATTTTTTTACCAGATTAATTTGTGGAATCTAAGCCACGATAAAAATATTGCGTGAGAGGTTTTTATAAATCTGTTCAATTATTTTTAAAAACCTTATGAAATGATGTAAACTGTTTGTATTCAAGTACAAAGAGATTTAGCCAAGCGGCCAAGCGGGTGAACGGTTGCCGACCTATTTAGTTGAAAAGGGGACTTTTATTATGCGTAATGCCATATTATTTATTTTTGTTTCAATTCTAACTGCAACGAATTTTACCTGGATTCAAACCGCTATCGGCAATGATTTGCAAGTCTCGTTTGATAATGAAGTCGCAGGAATCACTTCCGGGATGACTTTACTTCCGCACGCAACAGGAAACCTGGATCAACCGGATACTGAAACTGGAAAGTCATGGGGCTCACATTCCGTTCATGTCAGCAGTATTGCTCTTGCAGAATCTCGAGGAAAGTTACACACAGATCCCTATGCGAGTGCAGGGTTTATATCGAACAATATGGTCCCGGTAGGTAAGGTATTAAAATTTTTCGACAACAAGCTGGCGGGAACCGGACCGGAAAAACTTTTTATTGATATTGGAATGCAGCAGGGATTGGAAATTGGCGACAAGTTCACCGTCTATTCTAAAGAGCGAACTATTTACCATCCCGTTTTTAGCTCAAATAAAAGAGACTTATTGAAGTACGAAAGGCCACGTTCCGGTTTTCCACACAATGAGCTTTTGTCTTCTACTGGCAAACCTTTGGGTTCTCAGATCATGATACATGGTGTGCTAGAAGTCACCGAGGTTGGAGACACAGTGTCTTATGCAAATGTGTTAATGGCATACGATGAGATTAATCTGGGTGCATTTCTGACTCCTTATCAGGAGGTGACCGAGCCTATATCTGCTAATAGCGGTAGTAGCTTTATGGAAGGCTATATTGTTGCCACCAAGCTGGACAAAATAGGTGTTGGTATTACAGACATTGTATACATCGACAAAGGGTGGGAGGACGGTGTTCATGCTGGCGATGTTTTTGAGGTCTACACGATCCCGGAAATTGAGAAAAAAACCTGGTACCAGGTAGGATCTATAGGATTAGAGAAAACCGCTTTGCTTCCAGATGTCTTGGGAGAACTAAAGATAGTAAAAACGGAGAAAAAAACAGCGACCGCCGTTATTGTCCAAAACAATTACGATATGCACGTGGGTAACAGGATAAGAAGTAAACGCTAGCCGGGCTCGATTTTTAGAAACCTTTTCTTGCCCACTTTAATCATGTATTCCTGATCTCCCGAAAACCCCTGATTCACATCCGCGACTTTTTCTCCGTTCACCGTTACCGATCCCTGCTGAATCAGTCTGCGGGCCGCCGAGGTGCTATCGGTCAGTTTATTTTCTTTGAGTATAGTACAGATGCCACGCGTTTCCTGTCCCCATCCCTTGATAACGGGAATATCTTCAGGAGTATTCTTTTTCTTGAATACATTTTCAAATTCACCTGCAGCGGCCTCAGCTTCTTCAGACGAATGATAGAGGGCGACAATTTCTCTGGCTAATTTCATTTTAGCGTTTTTCGGGTTCAAAGCTCCCGATTTCGCCTGCTCTTTCATGGAGCCTAGTTCATCCGTTGATACCTGACTCAAAAGCTCGTAATAACGCCACATTAACTCATCGGAGATAGACATGATTTTGCCAAACATTTCATTTGGGGAATCGAATACTCCAATACTGTTATTAAGACTCTTACTCATCTTCTGCACGCCATCGGTTCCTTCTAAAAGCGGCATAGTAAGAACAATCTGTGGTTTCTGTTCGTATGCCCGCTGCAGATCGCGGCCTACCAGCAAATTGAATTTCTGATCGGTGCCACCCAACTCCACATCTGATTTCAGAGCAACAGAATCGTATCCCTGTATCAGCGGATACATTAGTTCATGAATAGAGACGGGAAGGTTTTTTGCCATCCGCTTTTGAAAATCATCTCTTTCAAGCATACGCGCCACGGTGTAATGTGCGGCCAGCTCGATCATATTTACGGATGTGAATTTCCCCATCCACTCGCTGTTGTAGGCGACAGTCGTTTTTTCGCTATCTAAAATTTTGAATACTTGTTCTAGATAAGTTTTGGCGTTTTCCTGGACTTCTTCAGGTGTGAGATTTTTTCTTGTTTCAGAGCGCCCTGTGGGGTCGCCGATCATTCCTGTAAAATCTCCTATGAGGAAAATGACTTCGTGCCCCAAGTCTTGAAACTGTTTCATTTTATGCAAGAGCACGGTATGCCCCAGATGCAGATCGGGTGCCGTAGGGTCAAATCCGGCTTTGATGCGCAAGGGTTTGCCCTTTGCCAGCAACTTGGCTAGATCTTTTTCATCAATGATTTCAGATGTTCCTCTGCGCAGGGTTTTTAGCTGTTCTTCTACAGGCAACATAATTGGATGAATTGGAAGGTTAAAATTTAAATGCTAATATAAGGAATGGAAGCTAACATACCCCGAAATTAACTGCAACTGCCGCTTTAATTCACTGGAAAATAAAACCGTTGGAAAACAATTCTGAAAATTCGATCCTCCCCGATTCCACACAAACTTTAGGTCGCGCGCGAAAGTTCAAACAAGCGGGATATGGGTTTCTAGTTATGAACCTGGTTTATCTGGTCGTGGTGGTGAAATTTATCCCGGCACTTAATTTTGATGTGTCTGCTTTGCTTTCATTTCTGGCCTATGTTTTACTTTTAGGCTTTCTTACATATTATATTTTACAGAAGAAAAAACTCCTGACCCAGGTGCTGGCCGTTATTTATGCGGGAAGATCAGGCAATGCAATATATTTTCTACTGGGTGACAATATTTTCCCTGCTGTTCCCTTTTTTCTACCCTGCCTTTTGATCACGTTTTACCTGCTCGGGCGCGCAGGATGGGATTGGCCATAATGAACTCTGCCATATTTATTAAATCACAAACCCGATTGTCTCTTCTTACCGAGGCGGGGAAAAAATATTCAGGACTGGAACATTCCAAATCGCCTGAGTTATGCCAGCGGGTCACTGCTTTTTTTGATTATTTAAATGAACATATAGGATTTCCCGAAACAGATGAGGGCCGCGAAAGTCAGTCTGTCTTTAACCTGTTGTTGCAAACCATTTATCCTGAAATCATGATCGATCTTGCCGATCTTATCTATGTGCAGCATGAACGACCGGCGGTTTATTTGAATCTTGACCATATTCATATGAACCTTGAAAAAAACAGGGTGGCTCTATCGGACTCTACAGATCAGATCAATGAAAAATTTTCAATCCTCTTCCAGGAATTGGCGAAAACGATTCGGGAGAACCCTCTGCTGTTCAGCGATACCCAAATGGTCCGGTTGTTGAGTGAGAGTTACAGTATCTACCTTTTTCAGACGGAAAATTTTCCGTGGGACAATCCTATGGAGATGATTCCCCCCGACTTGAAAAGCCCGATCATGGATGTCGCTACGGGACTCGCGGGTTTTCGCCTGATCCATGACTGGCCTGCAGATTATCCGAAGCTGATCCTTACCGATAACCTGCCCTTCATCATTATGGGCTTAACCCATTTTGCAAAACTTTCCGGGAAAACCAATATCGAAATTTTAAACATTGATTTTCCTGACGGTCCTCTCGGAAAGAGTTGTGGCTGTATTCTCGCCAACAAGTTTTTGCATCATTTGCAAAGAGGTGACCGAAAAAAATTCCTGCAATGGGCAACCGAAGCCCTGGAGGAAGGCGGACTATTGTTGATTCTCGATACCGATCTCGAATGCCAGATATTAAGACGCGCGCAAAATCCAGAATACGGCGACAAGCTCATACATGGGTATAAAGAAACCCTTGTCGAGATCGAAGGAAATTTTTGCGAGACCTTGATAAAAGATGTGAGGCATGTAGGGTTTGATGTTTCGCATTTCGACTTCCATGAATACGAAGACAAAACAGATGCCTACAGCCAACATCCTGGCGATGACCTGTCGATAAAATTCATCGGGCTGGAAATCGCGGCGAGCCGCCGCAAGCTATAGGTCGGGGCTCTTAAAGCGATACAATATAGTTGGGCATATTAACAAGAAGAGGTATGTGCTCTCCAACCCTATTGCGCACGTCATCGCGAATGACTGCCAAGTGGTAATAAGATCGAAAAACTGCTATAGAAAAAACCATTTCTAGAAGCTTGAGAATGTAGGCTCGCAGAAAGAGTATAGACCTATAGCCCCCCTCGCTAGAGGGTGAGATATTTTTTAAGGGAGTTCCATTCTTGTTGTGTGGCTTGGCTGGCTTTGCTTTCCATTTCTCGATAGATCGTTATTACTTTTTTGCCTAAAGGGGTGAGCTCTGCGCCGCCACCGCCTTTCCCTCCTGTTGCGCTTATCACCAATGGTTTTTTAAAACAGCGGTTCATGGTATCGACCATATCCCAGGCGCGGCGGTAGCTGAGGTGGCTTTGCCTTGCGGCTTGCGATATGGACCCCTCCTGATCGATAGATTCCAGTAAGTCCACTTTCCCAGGCCCCAAGGCAATCAAATCACCTGACATAATCCGGTAGCGGGAACGACAATTAAGGCCTTTTGTTTTAGACAATTTTTGATCCTGTTATTTTTTTAGTCGGACGAGTCCCAATACATTTGGAATGGGCCTGGAGAAAGTATTTTCGTCATGTTCTCTGGAGCCGGTGGAATAGCTTCCGATGAACTCATGCTCTACTTTTCCTGTGTTGATATATAGTTGTGCATCGGCACCCCCCTCAACATACATTGCGCGTTTTAATTCTATGGGAAGTTGCAATAGCATATTGATTAGCTCGTTAGTGGGGTATGGAGATCGAACATGGATGAACAAAACTCTTCCGTGATGGTCTGTGCCAATCGCAGCAGTACTCCACATTTTATCTTGAGGTGCCCAAACGTTTTCCCCCTTGCAGGAAACCATGCGGATACTTTGAACTAAAGCGGCATATTGTTTTCGAAGGGCACTGAAGTCTTCACATTCCCGATCAATTATTCTTACTGTGGGCATATTTTTTTCAACTGGATCAAAGGCCAGAACAGTTTTGTCCTTAGACACCCAAGTGTTATTCACATGTTTCCCCGTTTTCATATAGGAAACGCTCGAGACCTGGTTCCTCTGGTACATGCTGGCATTGATGGCGGCTACAAGAGAATTTTGATTCGCCCATTTTTTTACTGAATGTCTTTTGGGTGATTTTAAGGCAGAAGAATTTAACAGTTTCAGAGAGAATAACCGGGTATCGGCCCGCAAAACTCTAATCATAGAGTCACCGAATGCTGATTTTTTTGGAGCCTTAAATATTCCCAGATCCAGACCTGGCTCCAGACTCTTCCAGACCGTTGGATTTGCCGAGTCCGCGTAACTTATTTCTGGCTGACAAATCCCAAACGCAGAAAGTAGAAGTAAACCGATTACGTACTTCTGGGCTTCAGAAAAAAAATATTTTAAGAATTTAAAGGTTTTTTGTGCTTTTCCCATTTCCTTTTTGTCAAAGTCCCATGGCAAAATTTGCAAGTAGTATCGTTATTCCTTCTCCCCATTTATAGCTTACGGGAGGAGTTTCCTAAATGATAGCATTGATTTTATTTCTGTTTTCGTACATAATAATAAAAAAATTTATCTTTTTGAGACACCTTTTTGTTGCTGAATTTGAGCCGATAATAGGGTGGTATTTTCAAAAAACACACACATTAGTTATTGCGGGTGAGTTTTACCCTTCGAAAAATATTTTTTCAATGTTTTAAAATTTTAAATGGTGTTTCCAGTTTATTAATTTGTTTAACTTTTTTTTACTACGAGGAGTTTATGAAAATCATTTCTAAAGTACTTATGTTAATGGTAGTGGTTGCATTTATAGGCTGTGCAGGGCAACCAGGCGGTGGTTCCACGGCTAGTGTTGCAAGTTCAAGCAAAGCTCTTTCAATTACTACACCAGCGACTCTTACTAATGTGAGCAGTCCATTGCAAGTATGCATGTCAACCAATGGTTACACTGTTGAGCC
>JAJDAW010000054.1 GCA_029261635.1 Nitrospinaceae bacterium | reverse complement strand
ATTGTGCAAGAACTCGAACCGGGCTATATTTTCAAAGACAAATTAATCAAAGCCGCAAAAGTAAAAGTGGCTCATTTAAAAACCTGACTGCCCTTGCCTTTTTAAAGCAATTCTATCCCTGAAAAAATATTCCCATGAGTCAACGCGATTACTACGTAGTACTTGAAGTTTCCAAGACTGTTACCGAAGTAGAACTTAAAAAAGCCTATCGACAAAAAGCGCTAAAATACCATCCAGATAAAAATCCCGGTGACCACGAGGCAGAGGACAAATTCAAAGAAGCCTCAGAAGCCTATGAAGTTTTAAAAGATCCTGAAAAACGGCAAATCTATGACCAGTATGGTCATGACGGTCTAAAAGGAAGAGGATTTAACGGACCCAGTGGCTTTGAAGATATCTTCTCCCAATTCGGAGATGTTTTTGGAGATTTTTTTGGCGGTGGAGGCCAGCAACAAAGAACTGGCGCCGACCTGCGCCTGGATATTCGCATCACATTCCTTGAAGCCTCTTTTGGCACCGAAAAAGAAGTAGAGGTAAGCAAACATAATTCATGCGGAACATGTAGAGGATCAGGATCCAAACCAGGCCACTCCCCACAAACCTGTCGAACTTGCCGAGGTAGCGGGCAAGTGGTTCGGGCACAGGGATTTTTCAGCGTGCAATCACCCTGCCCCGACTGTCGAGGAGCCGGACAAACTATCTCTCATCCCTGCGGCGAATGCCACGGCGAAGGTCGCGTTCTGGAAAAGAAAAAACTATCGATCAATGTCCCGGCAGGTGTCGATGATGGAGCCCGTCTCAGACTCCGCAATGAAGGGGAACCAGGACCACAAGGTCTACCACCAGGGGACTTATATGTCATCATGCATGTCCAGCAACATGACTTTTTTCATCGCGAAGAAGACGATATTCATTGCAAAATGACATTGACCTTTGCGCAAGCAGCTTTAGGGGCAGAGATCGAAGTATCCTTGTTAGAAGAAAATAAAACAAAAGTCATCTCTGTACCAGCAGGCACTCAAAACAACGGAAGCTATCGCATCCGAAGCGCAGGCATCACTCGACTGCGCGGTGGAGGACGAGGTGATCAGATCATTCACTTCGATATTGCAACACCCAAAAAATTAAACAAGCGACAAAAAGAGTTATACAAAGAGCTTGCCGAAATTGATGGTCATTCTCTCAAGGATACTTTGAAAGGGTTTTTCCAAAAATTAAAAATGTAGTATCCCTTCTTTTATTTTAGAAAATACCAATCCCCCCTCTAGAGGGTTAACAAACCCTCATTAAGTTTTTTTAATCCTCAATTAACAAACATTTAATCTCCAGATTCTATTCTTGTTAAAGGCAAACATATGTACTCGCCTTTAATAAAAATAAATTTTGCGGAGGATTTCCATGGCTACTTATAAAAGCAAATATTTCTTTGCCTCTTTTCTTATCTTATTTTTAAGTTTCCCAATTTTTAGTGGTAATAATTTAAACTCTGCTTTTGCTTTAAGTAGCAAAGTGAATCCGGTAGGAACTAATTTAATTGTCGAAATTGCTAAAAAGCAAAACCCCGCAGTTGTTTTTGTAACATCAAAAACAAAATTCCAACCGGCACGAGGCAATCTTCCCCGACAAAGAGCCCCCTTTGGCCAACCCGGCCCTTTTGGTCAGCCTGACCGCTTCGGAGCACCTAACCCTTCCCCTCGACAGCCTGGTCCGGGAAATGGGTCTGGAACTGGCTTTATTATTGATAAAGAGGGATACATCCTCACCAACAATCATGTTGTAGACAACGCTGATGTGATCAAGATAACTCTTGATAATGAAAAAGAATATGAAGCTGAGTTAATAGGGTCTGATTCGAAAACAGACATCGCACTACTAAAAATTACGCGACAGTCTGGAGACAACACAAACTTTCATTATTTAGAACTGGGTGATTCAAAAAAAGTAGAAGTGGGAGAATGGGTTGTGGCAATTGGAAATCCTTTTGGACTTGATCATACCGTGACCACAGGAGTGGTTAGCGCAAAAGCCCGTAACATTGGTGCTGGGCCCTATGATGAATTCATCCAAACCGACGCTTCAATCAACCCGGGAAATAGTGGGGGTCCTTTACTTAATATGGAAGGAAAAGTAATTGGAATCAATACGGCAATATATTCCAGAACCGGTGGAAATGTTGGAATTGGTTTTACGATCCCTATCAATATGGCAAGTGACATTCTCGATGAGTTAAAAAAGGATGGGAAAGTAACGCGTGGATGGCTGGGAGTCATGATTCAAAAGATCACAGCAGACCTTGCCGAAACATTCAAACTTTCTAACACGCATGGCGCATTGGTTAATGACGTTGTCCCCAATGGACCCGCAGACCGGAGTGGATTAAAAAGAGGCGATATTATCGTTAAGTTTAATGGGCAGAAAATTTTATCCGTAGAAAATCTACCCAAACAGGTTGCCGCCGTTGAACCGGGGAAATCTGTAAAAGTAGAAGTAATTCGTGACGGCAATAAAAAATCGCTGGATGTCACATTGGATAAAATGCAGGAAGAAAAACAAGCTTGAGTCCCCGCCCTCTAACGAGGGGGGAAGTATTGGCAGGTCATTAACTAGTAGTTTTAAATATAAATTTTCCCCGCCGGGCGTGATTGCCCGGAACCTCCGAAAAGGGAGCTGTTGTCAAGGCAGCTCCCTTTTTAGAAATTATTAAGATATAGGGTTTTATTTTAGAAATTGACTGTGCGGGAGTTCGGTACTTTTCATGAGGTACTGATCAACGGATCGTGCAGCTTCACGGCCTTCGGCAATAGCCCAAACAACAAGAGACTGACCGCGTGTCATATCCCCCGCCACAAAGACTCCTTCGGCACTCGTCATTTTATTTTCATCGCAAGAAACATTTTTGCGCGCATCCAGATCAAGCCCCAACTCCTGCACCATTCCTTCGTGCACAGGGTGAACAAAACCCATCGCCAGAAGAACTAGATCAACATCCAACTCAAATTCAGAGCCTGGCACTTCATTCATTGAGGCGCGACCCGTTTGAGGATCCGGATCACCAAAAGCCATTTTCACGCCATGAATTTTAGATACCTTACCCTCCTTACCCGTCATTTTTTTAGTGGCAACACAATATTCTACAATTTTATCTTTTCCTTCTCGCTCATTCGCTTCTTGGTGCGAAGAAGACATCCTGAAAGTTTTCGGCCATTGTGGCCACGGGTTGTTATCGGTTCGTGAGCGCGGAGGCTCTGGAAGAAGCTCGAATGTGGTCACGCTTTTGGCACCTTGCCGGAGAGAAGTGCCCACACAATCTGAACCTGTGTCTCCACCGCCAATGATCAAAATATTTTTACCTTTTGCCGTGATGGAGATATCATCAGGAATGGTGTCTCCTTCATTACGCTTATTTTGCTGTGGCAAAAATTCCATAGCGAAATGAACACCATCGAGTTCTCGACCTTCTACCGGTAAGTCTCTTGGCTTTTGTGAACCGCCACATAACACTACCGAATCGTATTCGTCTTTCAATTCCTTTGCCGGCTTATCTACACCGATATGCACTCCGGTCCTAAAAATAATCCCCTCATCCTCCATTAATTTAATTCGGCGTTTCACAATTTCTTTGTCCAGCTTGAAATGAGGGATACCGTACATAAGCAGACCGCCAACACGATCATCCTTCTCAAAAACAGTCACTTCATGTCCGACTGAATTGAGTTGCGCCGCACATGCCAGACCCGCTGGACCTGAACCCACAACGGCAATTTTCTTCCCTGTTCTGCTTTCAGGAGGTTTAGGCTGAATGAAGCCCTCTTCAAAACCTTTCTCGGCAATCATCTCCTCAATATTACAAATGGTCACCGCCGGCTCACTTATACCGAGCACACAAGCCCCTTCACAGGGAGCTGGACAGACACGCCCTGTAAATTCAGGGAAATTATTTGTCTTCAGCAAAAGTTCCACAGCTTCTTCGTATCGACCCCGATAGACCATATCGTTCCAATCGGGAATCAAATTACCCAAAGGACAACCTGTATCACTTTGACAAAAAGGCACACCACAATCCATACAACGTGCACCTTGCTCTTTGTATTTATCTTCGGGGAAAGGAGCGTAACATTCTTTCTGGTCTCTCAGTCTTTCTTCAACTGGCCGACCCTGTGGGGTCTCCCGCTCAAACTCTATGAATCCTTTAATTGCACCCATCTAAATTTTTACTCTCCTGTTTCTATTATTATTCAGGCAACTTTCAATTCATTCTTTTTTTTATTTTTTCGCTCTTCAATGACTCGCCTGTAATCAGTCGGATAAACTTTTACAAATTTCGGAAGAGTTGACTCCCATTCATTCAGAGCTCTTTTGGCAACTGCACTTTGAGTCGATTGAAAATGTTCTTCGATCAAGGATTTTAATTGCCGCTCATCTTCCTCTTCCTCAACCCTCATCAAATCAACTGCATTTTTATTGCAGTGAATTTCGAATTCGTTTTTGCGGTCCAGCACATAAGCCAGTCCGCCACTCATTCCCGCAGCAAAGTTTCTTCCTGTGTAACCAAGGACAACAACGACTCCACCGGTCATATATTCGCAACCATGATCACCGACACCCTCGACAACTGTTTGCGCGCCACTATTCCGCACCGCAAAACGTTCCCCTGCGATTCCTCGAAAAAAGGCTTTACCAGATATCGCACCATAAAGCACCGTATT
>JAJDAW010000053.1 GCA_029261635.1 Nitrospinaceae bacterium | reverse complement strand
TTAGCTTTTGAATTGCTAGAACCTCATATCCATTTCAATTTTTAATTTGGAGGACAGGAAAACAAAATGCAGATAACTGGCATGCTTTGGGGAAGAAAATTGTTGGACCTGGTGGAATTTACCCACTCTGAAGTTCGTGGGCCGGAACTCAGTGTCGATGAAATTAAAGACATGATCAAACGGCACGGACAAATATTTATCAAACCGGTGTTTAAAGGCGGTGTTGGTAAAAAAGGTAAGTCGGGTCTATTGGGCCGAGTGGACAATATTACCGACGCGTTAAAAGAAAAAGAACGTCTCTACTTTGCTGAACATGTGGATGGATTCAACAAGGTGAAGTCTGATGGTGTCACTTATGAAGGTGGCGTGCCTGCGGATTATGAAGTTTATTTTTCTATTTCAGAGAGTACCGAGTTTCGATCTCCTGTTATGACGATCACCCATCATGGTGGCGTGGATATTGAAGAGCTGGACCCTAGTAAGTTGGCCGTAGTTCCATTTGACCCGTTGACAGGTTTGAAAGCATTCCATGTATCGAATGCTTTGATGGATCTAGGCGCGCCACCACAGGTGATCAGCCCTTTGGTTCAGAATTTGCCAAAACTGTGGGATTTGTACAACAACTACGGAATGTTGATGTTGGAACTCAATCCTATTCGTATGCAACCCGGTAAAGGCGGACGCTTAACTCCTGTTGCCTGCGATTTCAAGTGTGCGTTTGATCAGGATGACCCGGCTTGGAAAAGATTGCATTTGCCTACACATCTTTTCGCATCCGACTATTCCGAATTCGAACAAGAGATCAATCAACTCCGCACCTATCAGGGGCAGAGCGATGTTTTCGTTATGAATGATAAAGGAAGCATTACCGCACCGACTTTTGGGGGTGGCGCAAATGCCATGGTTACCGAATTGTTGGGGGAAGAGGCTACCATCTCTTCAGATTTTGGCGGTAACCCTCCTTACGAAAAGATGAATGATATTTCAAGAATCAGTTTTAAATATTGGCTGCCACAGTCGAATGTCCTGTTCATTATTGGCGGAAAGGCCAACAACACGGATATCTATGAAACATTCCGTGCTATGGGCGATGGACTGCGTGAATTTTTTCAGACAAATGGTCCGATTCCGCTTTTTGTTGTTGTCGGAAGAGGTGGCCCCAATGTCATCCGGGGAATGAATTATCTGCAAGAAATTCTGGATTCTTTGGGAATTCCCTACCGTTTCTTCGGTCATGACAGTGCTATGTCCGAAGTTATTAATTACGCTCTCGCAGTTAATGAGTGGATGAAAAACGGTGGCAAAGACGAAATTAAAGCCAAATTAAAAATTTAACTTATCGTAACTGTTGGAGGTTTGAATGCATAAGCAAGGCGTAGGGGATTTCCCCTTTTACTGTGGCATCAACACGCTGTCTGAATTGGCAACCAAAGATGACAGATGCGTAGTATTAAATATTCTGGGTAAAGAGAGTTCTGGTGTTACCCCAATCAGTAATGACTATTCTGGCGGTAACATTGTGTTCGGTACCGGCCCGGGTAAATCAGGCAAAAGCCTGATGACTAAATCTGGAAAAATTCCAGTTTACAATTCTATTAAAGAAGGTATGGCGGCGGGGCATAAATTCAACACCGTTGTAATTTACCTTCCCCCTTCGGGTGTGAAAGATGGGCTTGCCGAAGCTGTACGCGACAATCCTGATCTCACTAAAGCAATTATTCTCACTGAAAAAGTTTCAGTGAAAGATTCTCGAATCATGAGAGCGATTTGTCAGGCGAACGGAGTTGATCTGTTTGGCGGCAACTGCCTGGGACTGGCCGATGCATGGAATCATGTCCGGTTAGGTGGCGCGTTGGGGGGCAATGCTCCTGAAGAGTCACTCATTAAAGGTTCAGTCGCTCTATTTTCCAACTCCGGTAACTTCACCACAACGATAGCCGTTTATCTTTCTACGGCAGGGTGGGGAACGACGACTTCTGTTTCCAGTGGAAAAGACGTCTACATTCAATACGGAGCAAAAGAGTTTTTGTATGCATTCGATAATGATGATCGTTCTGAGGCCGCAGTCTTATACAGTGAGCCGGGTGGATACTATGAGCAGGGCCTGAAGTCTGACAAACCTATTGTTGCATGTGTTGTAGGACGTTGGAAAGCACGACTGACCAAAGCCTGTGGTCATGCTGGGTCTTTGTCTGGTGCGGGTGATGATGCTCTCGCGAAGGAACAATGGTTCATGGATTATTTCGGAGTCGATGGTGTTTACACTCCAGAAAACCCAATATGCTCGAAAAAAGGTGCGCTGGTAACCAACATTGCGCATATCCCGGAAGCCTTAACCAAAGTCATGGAACTCAATGGTAAGAAACCGGATTTCGATTCAAAAGGTAGCCTTGATCTGAAACCGTGGTTTGGTAACAACCAGGGCTTGTCTTTACCGTCAGATTTGGATGTTCCTGTAGTCGAAGCGTCTTCTCCTTACAACGAACAGATTGAAGCTCTCGATAAAATGGTAGGCGCACAGCATCGACGCGAGACTTTGAAAGATGCCAGTGGTGCTTCGATGATGGACCCGAAAACCCAAGTATCGAAAATTCATAACACATCTATTCTCGATGCTTCCATGAAGTCTTTTGAGTCCAATTTGGTTTTCGCTCTCACACGGCAATACACGTGTGAGTACGGAGAAAAGATAGCGAACATCGTCTTGAATATGTATGTCAATCAGCATAATCAACCGACAATGGCAGCGGCCCAAGCGTCTCGTGAAAATGGCAACTCGCCAAACACTGTCGTGTCGTCTGCAGTAGCGATAGTGGGCAAGAAAATGGTGCAGAAAGCTATGGATGCTTCTAATGCACTATTAGAGTTGTTTCAATTCACCAAGCTCGGTGGACCGAAAGACACATTCGATTATTCTGCGCAATTAAAAGAAGCCGATAAGTATAAAGATGCTCTCCTTGCTGATGGCGAAGATAAATGCGCTGCAAAACTGGCCGAATGTCTCAACAAGGCGGGTGATTCTGTATTCATTAAGTTTGTACAAGATTTTGCAGCAGCCAATGGCGGCAAACTCTCTACCGATGCGTTATTCGGAGCGGTATGGGTCACTCTTGGTTGGGAAGCGTTGCGAGGTAAGAAGATTTCTAAAGACACACTTGTTCGTCTTCCTTGGTATTCGCGTATCTACAGTACCATTGTTGGGGTTTCTGCTCCAGCTTCACGGCATACTGAAGATGCTATTGCCGGGGTTAAGCTCGAAGAGCTGATCTCGACCTACAGTTTCACCAAAACGGCGTTTGTTACGTTGTTGGGCAGACAGCCTTCTGAATCCGAACTCTATGAGTTTCAGGTTCTGCTTGGACTCATCATCACTAACGGACCAGGCACGATTTCAGCTCAAGGTTGTAAAGGTGCAGTCAGTGCTGATGGACCGGAACAACCTCAGCGCGTGCAGGTGAACAAGGCATTTATCGGATTCCTTACGCATACCGGTTTCGCCCATGGCGGAAACGGCTTTGAAGCGGCAGCATTCCTTATGGAAAATTTCAAAGGCAAAGGCTTGAAAGATCCTGCTGATGGCAACCACGGTCTCGATCTCGATGCCATGGCTCTTAAAGTTGCGAATGAATATTCTGACTATAAGAAGAAGCAAAAAGCAGTGGGTAACCTTGACTATGCCAAGTTACCTTGTGTGAATCATCCTGTCTTCAAAGGCAAAGATGTGAACTACGATCCACGCGAAGTTTTTGTGAGTGGTCTGTTCAAGGAAAAAGGTATCAACAATGTTTTTCTTGAGTTTTACCACAGTCTCGTTCAAGCGTTATTCAAAGCGAAAGTCAGCAAGAACGTTTATTGTGTGAACATCGATGCGGTTATCGCCGTTATCCTGCTCAAAATTGTTTGGACCGATTTCAGCGGCGGCAAGCTGAAGGAAGAGGATATCGAATCTGCAAGTTTCGCTACCTTCTTGTTCGGCCGAATGATCGGTTGTGCAGCAGAAATCGATGACCATACTTCACGTGGTAAGAATATGGATACCCGAACCCCAGCAAGCAAATGCTCCTATGTCGGCTAACCCACTTCGTGGGATGAGATATTGGCGACAACGGGTTTAGATAATACTAGGGCCTTTACTCTTTAGGGGTAAAGGCCCTTTGTTTTTTTCTGGAGTTAAATAATCCCCTCCTGATAAGGAGGGGCTGGGGAGGTTGCTTTTCTAAAATGAAGGTAGACCGAGTTATGACTTGTAATTAACCAACCCTATCGCTAATTGATAACGGAGGCCATAAGTGCAGGCTCAGGAAGGGGTGTTGAAAGCCCCCTATCAATATTCACTGATTCAAAAATATATATTTGACGATCTACCCCTGATCGCTATGAACGTGGCACGCATCGGAGCTCAGACTCCGGGAATGGCTTACGAGATCGCCGATGGCGAGCCGCATTTTGTGACCATTGGATTCGGCCCTATGAACTGGTTGCTCATCACGCCAGATATCCCCGCCCCAGGTGGTTTTCGTGCTTTCGATGAAATAGATGTTGGGGATGAGGAAGTGCCAGAGTCCGAAGGTGATATGTTGTTCTATTTTTCTTCAGGCTACCCGAAGTTGAACCGTGAATTGGCTAATCAGGTAGGCCAATTTTTTGGAAAAGACGGTGAACTGATCGAAGAAGTTGAAGTAGAAGGCGGTGAACATTCCAATATTTCAGAAGTGAAAGAGCAAGTGCTGATAGAACACCCCAATTACCTCGATCAGGCACAAAGTAGTTTTCTCAGCACACATCGTTTCTTAACCAACGATAAAACATCTACCGAGTTACCTCAACACCGTTATAACTGTAAAACGGATAGTGAGTCCTATATCCTAACGTTCGATAATAACCCATCGAAATTGGAAGAGCATAGCGAGTCCCTAATCCAACCCGCCGCAACCCGTGGCTTGTTTTTTATTCCATCTCTCGATCTATTGACCAGCCTGAGAATGGGCGGCATCCGCATGGGCTCCCTAGCCATCAACGCCAAATGGAAAGATCACTAGTCTGCTTATTACATGAGTAAGTAAGTGAAAATTGGACTTGATATTATTGAGTCCCCCCTCATCCTAACCTGTCACTCTCTGAGTGCTCCCTCTAGGGGAGAAGGGAATTTTGCTTCCTCTCCCTTGAGGGGAGAGGACTGAGGTGAGGGTGGTTTGATAATTTCATATCCTTATTAGGCTTTTATAAAAAACAGCCTGTTTTCTGGCAACTGATTTTTCTTCCTTTTCCAGTTTTGGCCCGGTACAATTTCTCATCTATTTACAAATTATAGTTTTAGCTCTGGGAGTTTAATTCCATGAAAAAAATATTCGCTGTTATTGCTTTATTAAGTTTTGTTTCTTTGGCAAATGCAGAGGTTAAGACAGAAGAGATCGAATACAGCCATAACGGTACAAAATTAACAGGCTATTTGGCCTATGACGATTCCAACCCAGGCAAGCGCCCCGGTGTGCTGGTGGTGCATGAATGGTGGGGGCATAACGATCATGCCCGCAATCGCGCAAAAATGCTGGCTGAAGCAGGATATACCGCATTGGCGTTGGACATGTATGGTAGTGGAAAACTGGCAAACCATCCTAAAAAAGCCGGTGAGTTCATGAATGCAGCTTTTAGCAACTGGCCGGATTCTCAGGCGCGATATAACAAGGCCATGGAAGTTTTGAAAGAACATAAAACCGTAGACGCTACGCGTATAGGCTCTATCGGGTTTTGTTTCGGCGGTGCCGTATCTATTAAGATGGCAAAAAGCGGCGCAGATTTAAAAGGGATCGTCGCGTTCCACAGTGCGTTACCTATGGAACCCGCAATAACAAAGAACTCTATAAAGTCTGCGGTGCTTATAATCAATGGATCAGAAGACGGTTTCTTAAAACCCGAATCGGTGGCTTCTTTTTCACAAGATATGTTCAAGGCCAATGTCGATTTCACTTATATGAACCTGAAAGGGGTCAAGCATAGCTTCACTAATCCACAAGCTGATGAGTTCAGTAAAAAATTCAATATCGCGGCTTTGAAGTACAACAAGAAAGCCGATGAACAAGCCTGGGCAGCCATGCTGAATTTTTTCAAACGCGTCTTTAATTAGTCAGTCTATCTGACTTGTTTGGTATTGCATCTTATCTTTTTGTAATTACCAGTCTTGTTTTGCGATGGCTTTTTGGTAGAGTTTTTGATATCCCTCGGCCATGCTTTCTTTGCTGAAAAGTTTTACGACTCTTTCCTGACAGGCGGAGGGTTTGATGGTGGGCAATTGTTCTACTGCTTGACGATATTCTTTTTTACTATCACAAATGAACCCGGTAACGCCTTGTTCTACGGTTTCATGGAAAGGTGGAATGTCGGATGTGATGACGGGAGTGCCTGCTGCCATAGCTTCGATCACCGATAGTCCAAAACTTTCCCATGATGAGGGATACAAAAGAGCTTTTGCATTTTTAAGTAAGTGGTTTTTGATTTCCCCCATTGCTTCACCATGATAGGTGATTTTGTCATTTAGTTTTTTGCGCACTTTTTTGCAAAAATACCCCGGATGCCGCACAGGACCAACGATGACCAAGGGCATGTCTGTCCATTTTGCCACCTTGATTGCCATGTCTACATTCTTACGTGGATGGATAGCCCCTAAAAATAATAAATAGGATTCTTTTTTTTCGGAGAAGGAACATTCATCCAAGTCTAACCCATGATAGACAAAAGTGGAGGAGCCATTGGACTGGGCATCTGCACGGCTAGGATAGACGGTGTTTGAAACGGGTTCGAATCGTTCGTTGTGGTGTGTTGAAACGGCGATCTGGTCGGGATGCCGCAATCGAAATAATTGAGAAAATGTATGGTCGTGAACGATGTCTGGTTTGAGACTGAGAATTTTTTGATAGGATTGCTGATAGGCTTCTTCTTCGTTACACCATAGCGGAATTGGGATCGTATTTGCTTTTGTGGCACTCGCTTCGGGGCAAACGACGTGAACCTCATGTCCCATATCCATTTGTGCCTTGGATAGCCAATGAACCACCCGCTCGGTTCCCCCATAACCTTCAGGCGGTACCAGATTGTTAGAGACAGAAATGTGGACAATTTTCATGCTTATTTATTTAAGTCAGACATTGTTAAAGGGGAAAAGGATATCCAAGTTTATATCTAAAGTCAAAACGCAATAATGTGAAGGTGGTGCCTTTAGTCATTTGAACCTATTTACTTCGAAACGGAAGAGTTCGTAAGTATCGTTATCTTTGAAGCCACCCTTTTTCAAGCAGACCTTGAGTTGCTGGTTAGCAGATTTGATATTGTCGAGATCGGGTAGTAACACACCTTGTTTTCCTTTTTCGCGAGCTATCAGTCCGAATTGTTTGACGTTGTGTCCCTTTAAATCGTTGATTTTTTCCGGTGGAGTCAGCACATCAACGGAAAATTTCAGGGACGGTAGTTCTCTTTTATCGACAGGATAAAAACGAGGGTCTTCGTTGGCGGAGCGAGTGGCGTTTCTTATAATTTCTTCTGCCAGGTTTTTATATTTCGGTGTTAGGGTGCCGACGCAACCACGAAGCGAGTCTTGATTTCTTATGGTGACAAAAGTTCCAGCGCTTTGTTTCATAGAGTCGGGTAATGGATCGGGGCAGGGGAGGGCTTTGCCCGTTTCGATGAAATGTTTCACCGATTGAATTGCCAGCTTTACATGAGGGTGCATAAGAACCTCGTAGTTAATAATGGCAGTATAGCTTATTTTGTATTTGCAAGAAATTCACTCTACTCGGTAAAGGTAGAGATATAACCGTATTGCGCTTTATGATTTCGATTGCTTGAAGAGTAATGCAGCGTAAACAGGCGCACGCCTATTATTTTACAGTGGCAGTGGAGCTGGGAGCGGTGTGTCGGCTATGAATGTAGTCGACAACAGCATCAAAATATTCGATATATTTCGGTTCTGGAAAGTCGGCTTTGCGTAGATGCGATTTGGCACGATCGATATAATAACGAGCGAGGTTGAGCGTGTAGTCTATCGATTTATGTTGGTGCATATGCCCGACAATATATTTCACGTCATCAGCGTTAATGTTTTCATTTTTGATGAACGCCTCGATTTCTTTTTTTAATTTTCGGTCTGCGTTGTGATAGAGATGATGCAGGGGCAATGTGACATGGCCTTCTTTGAAATCGGTTCCTGTGGGTTTCCCCAAAACCTTTTCATCGGCATCGTAGTCGAGAGCGTCATCCATCAACTGGAATGCCATGCCGAAATCATCGCCAAAAGAAGTGATGGCGGTTTCTTGCTGTTCTGTAGCATTGGCGAGCAACCCACCGATTCGTGCACTTACTGAAAGGATGGATGCTGTTTTTCGGTATATGACATCGAGGATATGTTTTTCATTGACCTTGATTTTTCTAGCCTCGGCGTATTCAAGAATGCCGCCTTCAACCAAAGATTTTGTGGCTTCAGTGATGGCCTGAATTATTTTTCTTTCACAGTCTTCTGCAAGAATGAGAATAGCGCGCGAGATCAAGAAGTCACCTACCAGAATACTGGCATCGGAACCCCATTTTGCGTTGACCGTTTCTTTGCCACGTCTCACGGTGGTTTCATCTACCACATCATCGTGTAGCAGGGTGGCAGCATGGATATATTCGACAACACAGCCGTGTTTGACGACCGTTGCATCTGCATCGCGGCCACAAAGCTTAGCCGCCAGAAGAGTTAACATAGGGCGAATGCGTTTACCGCCACAGTTCATCAGATAGGAACTGATACCTGGGATCAGGGGGACATCGGATTTGTAATTCTCGTTTATGGCTTTTTCAACCTTAGCGAGGTCGCTTTTTAAATCCTGTGTGACGTCTCTGAAATCCATATCCGACTCTTATTAAATGAATTCAAATAGACGATGGTAGCATCGCCTTTTAGTATGCCTAGCAGCCTGTTTTTAAATCTCTTATTCCATGGAATAGCCCCTATTTTTATGAGATATTTAGGGGTTTGTCAAGGCATTTGTGGCCCTATAGGTGTAGGAGGCTTATCTGCCTGCATTGAAGAGCCATTTGTTATGTCAGTCCCCTGGGTTTACGATATGATGGGATTTCTACCCCTCGTTGACCTTATGGCATTTTGGTGGTTGTCTGGGGATTGAAGGAGGGGGGATAGCCTTAATCTAGCGAATAATATCTAATGAATGATGTTTCGAATATGAGTTTACCGTTGGTTTCAGTCATTGTACCAACCTTCAACAGGGGCTATTGTCTGGCTGAGACACTCGATTCGGTTCTTATCCAGAGTGGCTTTGAATTGATCGTGGTGGATGATGGTTCCACGGACGGCACGCAAAAGGTGCTTCAAAGTTTCTCTGATATACGAGTCATTCATTTGCCGGAGAACCGTGGAGTTTCTTATGCTAGAAACAGAGGGATCGAAGCAGCACGAGGGGCGCTGATTTGTTTTCTCGACTCGGATGATTTGTGGGAAGAGGGCAAGTTGGACGCACAGGTTAAATGGATGCAGGGGCATCCTGAATGTCAGGCTGTCTATACGGATGAGAAATGGATTCGTAATGGAGTTCGGGTTAATCAAATGAATAAGCACCGGAAATATTCTGGTGATATTTTCAAGCAATGTTTGCCGTTATGTATTGTCAGCCCCTCTTCAGTTATGTTACGAAAGTCGTTGTTGGACGAAGTTGGCTATTTTGATGAGTCGATGCCAGTTTGTGAAGATTATGATCTTTGGCTACGAATCGCGATACGCTATCCTTTTAAATTTTTGAGCGATAAGTTGATCGTAAAGCGTGGCGGACATGAAGATCAGTTGTCGCGCAAATATTGGGGGATGGACCGATGGCGAGTTTATGCTCTGGAAAAAATTTTGCGAGGTGATGACCTGAATCCAGAGCAACGAGGTTGGGTGACTGAGATGTTGATTGAAAAAAGCGGTGTCCTGATTCAAGGTTTTGCAAAAAGAGGTAAAAACGAAGAGGCCGAGGTTTATAGGAACCTTGTGGCTACTTATTCATAAGTGTGACTATTTTATAGATTGAAAAAAAATGCTGCGAAAATGGATTTATTTATTGGCGGTTGTCTTTTTGACTTTTCAAGGACATGTTTTCGCCGATTCGGGGACTGAAGGGGTTTTACAAAAACTCCGTGAAGACTGCCAGACGTTATTAATAGAAACTTACAAGAATGAGAATTCTTTTGTACGCGCGGCGGTACTGCGGGCGGCAGGGGAATCCCATGATCCTCAACTGATTCCGCTTCTCACTAAAGGGATTGAAGATTATTATCCGACGGCGCGTTTATTTGCTTTGCAAGGATTAAAGAATATTTCGGGAAAGGCGGCTCTTACAGCGGCTCGCAAGCTTACAGATGATCCTGATATTTGGATCAGGAGTGCGGCGGTAGAAATGCTGGGGGATGAGGGTGGGGCGGATGCTACGGAAGAAATTCGCGGTTATCTCAAATCTTACGATGTTCCCATAAAACTAGCGGCCTCTGCAGGATTGGTCAAGCTTGGTGAAAAAAACTATATGAAAGAGGTGCTGGACCCGTTGACGCATCCTATCCCTGACCGTCGTTATCAGGCGATTGGACATCTTGGTAAAATAGGGAGCAAGGAGGTATTGCCGCATCTTGTAAAATTGTTCGATCATTCAGAGGCGGAGATGATTTTTTACAGTCTCAAGGCTCTTGAAGGAAAGGCAACTTTGGATATGTTGCCGAAGTTGAAAGTGTTGGCAAAACATACGAATCCTTCTGTTCGTCAGGCTGCTGCCATGGCGATGAGTAACCTCGAAGAAGCGGAAGCAGATTTAATCCCCTTATGTGCAGATGAGGACGGGTTGGCGAAACTATCAGCGGCGGTGGCTCTTAATCGAATAGGGTCGGATTCATGCCAGGTGGTATTTGATGAGTTGTTGAGTCATGAAGATTTTATGGTTCGAAGTTCGATGGCTCGAGTGTTGGGGAAGACTCCCATTCCACAAAGACTGAGGATATTGACTGCTGCTTTGCTAGATTCTCATTCTCGCGTGCGTACTGCTGCTGTAAGAGGGGTGGGGATGATGGGCGGACCTGAAGCGTTTCCTTTGTTGGTGAAGATGTTGAAAGACCCGAAGGATGCTATCCGCGCCTATGCGGCAGGCAACTTGCTCCATTTGCTAGAATAATTATTTTCTTTGAATACGGACCTCTCCAGAATCTAAAACGATTTCTTTTCCTGATTCGTTGAGTATGACGAGTCTTCCCTGAGGGTCTAATCTTATGGCCTTACCGGTGATGCTTTGCTCTCCCTTGCTGATGCTGATGGATTTCCCAAACAAGTCAGAATGACGAGTCCAATTGTCGATGAGTGCTTGGACTTTATTGTTTTTTAATTCGCTGTACTGAAAATCCAATTGTGTTACCAACTGCTTGATCAATGTGGTGCGGTTTGTTTCAATGCCGGATTCAAGTTTGAGTGAGGTCGCGATCTCTTTGATGTCATCGGGGAACTGGGTGTGGTTCACGTTGATGCCGATGCCGATGATTACCGAAGGAACTTTTGTGGCATGGTATTCACATAGAACGCCGGCAATTTTTTTATTGTTAAGCAAAAGATCATTGGGCCATTTTAGTTGTGCAGGGTGAGGGATAAATTCATTAACAGCTATGGCAGTCGCAAGGCCTGCCATTAAGGTGACAATAGGTAATTGCTCTGGAGAAAAAGTAGGCTGGATCAACATCGAGAGATAGATACCTGTTCCAGATGCGGAATGCCAGATTCTCCCTGATCGGCCTTTTCCTCCTGTTTGGCAATCTGCTATGACAACCAGTCCTTCATCAGAGGGATGGTTTGAAAGGTGACGAATAATTTCGGCATTGGTGGAATCGGTTTCAGGAAGAAAATGCCACTTTCTGCCTTCTGGAGAGGGACAATTTTGCAAAACTGTCAGGTCAATATCTGAGGATTTAGACAAATGGAACACCTTGTAATATAAAGATTAGGCCCTTCTATGGGGCAAGATTCCCTATTGTAAGGGGTAACTCTTAAAAAATGATTGAATTATTGTGGAAAAATTGATAAAAAGCATACGGTGATTCCAGCTAAGCACAGTTCGGTCTGGGATTAAATCTTTTTTAGAGGAGAGGGCTGGATGAAAAAGTTGGCAGTTTCATTAATTTGGGTTTCGCTGGTATTGGTTTTGTCTGCTTGTTCGATGGAGTCAAATTTTAATGGTGAAGGTCACCAGTATCCACCTGACGGTGTTGAAGAAAAGCATTAATCAGCTTGTTTTTTAGCTGAATCCATTTGGATGGCGGGGAATTTTTCCCCGCCTTTTGAATGCTCTTCCCTGCGTGTGTTTCTTTCTGCATTTTCTCTGTGCATCTCTCCCCTTATTGTTTTTGAAAAACCCTCCGCAAAATTTCTAATCCCTTGACAGTTCCCGTTCTAGGAATGCTACAATAGCCCCTTCATTTACAGCAAGTCAGCATCATTATAAGAATATGACAGGATGATTAAAAGGTGATGGTTTGGTCTGGGATTTTGCTCCGTTTGTTTTCCCGATCAAACTTTTTCTTTTTGGTTGTGAAGTAAAAGAGAGGAAGGAAATGACAGAAAAATATCCTATAACAGTTGATGAAGTGAGAGATGCTCAGGATAGTTTGAGAACGGGTATCACAGGGCATGAAGCTAAAAACTTTAAAGAGGCTATTGCAGCGTTTAAAAAATCTGCAATGATCCACCCCTTTGATGAAAATCATTTAAGTGAGCTTGAGACAAAGCTAAAAGGGGGGAACTTTAAGTTGCAGCAGGAAAGCATTGCCTATATGGGTTGTGCGGCGGTGCACCTTAATGAAATGATTCATGGGCTCGATGAAGATCAAAAGCAGGAAGTACCTATTGATGATTCATTGATGAACGCCTTTAAGGACTGGTAGAGATATGTCGCTCAAAGACCAGGAGTTTCTATATAGTATTTTTCGAAGAGAAATTAAGGATAGAAAAATCCCCCTGAGTCTCGGAAAAACCTGTCCAGTTAAATGTACCTTTTGCTATGAGATGGATCATAGTTACCGCAAGACTTTTGAGACTCCCTTGACCACGCAGGAACATTGGGAATTTATATTCAATGAAATCCAATCCATTCCGACTCGTGAATCTGAATCTTGGATATTGGGTGGCAATGAGTATATGGAATGGACCGACCTTGCTCTTCACCCGAAAGCGATGGATTGGAT
>JAJDAW010000052.1 GCA_029261635.1 Nitrospinaceae bacterium | reverse complement strand
CGTTGCTATGACCGTTTCCGTTGGTTGGGACAGCCTGAACAGGGGGGGCTGTTTGCACGTTGCCTTCTGTGGATTCTTTCGCTTCACTTTTTACTACGAGGGGTAAAGGGTTATCATCATCTTCATCCGTCGACTGCTGATTCATTTTACCAATGGAATCGGATCGTAAATCATCTGGAGTTACTTGTGCGAGATCGTCTCGCCCCAGATAGGTGATTGCTAATTCACGGAAGATATAATCAATGGTGGAAGTAGACATGCTGATGGATTTATTCCCTGTAACCATTCCATTAGGCTCAAAGCGAGTGAAAACGAAAGCGTCTGCAAATTCTTCCAGAGGAACGCCGTGTTGCAGTCCCAATGAAATGGCAATTGCAAAGCAGTTCATCAGACTTCGGTAAGCGGCGCCTTCTTTATGCATATCGATGAAAATTTCACCGAGAGTACCATCGTCATACTCCCCTGTTCGCAGATAAACTTTGTGTCCGCCAATAGATGCTTTTTGAGTGTAGCCTTTACGCCGATGAGGCAGAGCCCTACGTTTGTGCTCAATAATCTTAATAATCTGCTGGGCCGCTTTCATAGCTGGCGCTGCCGGAGTTGCGGCAACTTCAACTTCATCGTCTTCCATTTGTAATTCTTTAAAGCTTTCGGTCGCCACACTATTTAGAGGTTGGCTGAGTTTTGATCCATCTCGATAAACGGCGGTTCCTTTCAACATGAGTTTCCAGCTGAGCATGTGAGCTTTTTCTACATCTTCAATGCTTGCTTCGTTTGGCATATTGATGGTTTTTGAAATCGCTCCTGAAAGAAAAGGTTGTGCGGCGGCCATCATTTGGATATGTGCTTCAGGGCGAATGAACCGTTCGCCATATTTTCCGCACTTGGTGGCGCAATCAAAAACAGAATAATGTCTTTCTTTCAGATGTGGAGCGTTCTCAACTGTCATGCGACCGCAGATAAAATCGTTTGCCGATTGAATTTCTTCATCGGTATATCCCAAATGCGACAACAAATTGAAAGTGATGGAGTCCAGTTGATCATCCGAAAGATTCAAAACGTCTTTGCAGAAATTTTCTCCCAACACAAACTTGTTGAATGCGAAGCTGATATCAAAAACTCGCGGAAGTTCTAGTTGGATTTTATCGATAACATCATCGGTGAAGCCTTTTTGCTGCAGAGAGTTTCGATTGATATAAGGAGAAGAATCCAGACTTCCTGATCCGACACAATACTCAACAATTTCTTTAACTTCTTCAGGCTTGTAACCCAATCGTCGCAAGGCACCGGGAACCGATTGATTGATGATTTTGAAATAACCGCCACCCGCCAATTTTTTGTATTTAACCAACGCGTAGTCAGGCTCAATACCCGTGGTGTCGCAATCCATTAACAGGCCAATGGTGCCTGTGGGTGCGATGCAGGTTGTTTGCGCATTGCGAAAACCATGTTTTTCTCCCAAAGCCAAAGCATCGGCCCATTCTTTTTGTGCCGCATCAAGGAGATAGGCGGGGCAATGCTCTGCCTGGATTCCTTGCGGGAAAATGGTGAGTCCATCGTAGTCATGCGCTTCAACATTGTGGGACGCGCGCCAGTGGTTTTTCAACACACGTAGCATGGACGATTTGTTTTTCTCGTAGTGGGTGAATGTTCCCAACTCTTTTGCCATTTCGGCAGACATCGTATAAGCGGCCCCGGTAGTCATAGCCGATATAGCACCCGCAATGGCTCGGCCTTTTTCAGAGTCGTAAGGAATGCCCATGACCATGAGCATCGCGCCGAGGTTTGCGTAACCCAAACCCAGTGTGCGGAATTCATAACTCTTTTGCGCAATCGCTTTATTTGGAAACTGCGCCATGGAGACAGAAATTTCGAGAGTGAGAGTCCACAATCGGCAGGCATGTCGATAGTCTTCTGCTTCAAACAACCCATTTTCTTCGTTATAAAATTTCATCAAGTTGATCGAGGCCAGGTTACAGGCCGTATCATCGAGAAACATATATTCTGAACAAGGGTTAGACGCTTTTATCTCGCCATCTTCAGGGCAGGTATGCCATTCGTTGATGGTGGTGTGAAACTGCAGTCCGGGGTCTGCACTGGACCATGAAGAGAAGTTGACCTTATCCCAAAGATCCTTCGCGGGCAAAGTCCTAGCGACTTCGCCATCTGTTCTGCGAATCAGGTTCCAGTTGCCATCGCATTCAACGCTTTTCAAAAAATCATTGGTAAGACGAACCGAGTTGTTCGAGTTTTGACCGGAAACGGTTAAGTAACCTTCAGAGGTCCAACTGGTATCGTATTCTTCAAACTCAATATCTTTAGTGCCTTGTTGAGCCAGTTGGATAACGCGGTAAACATAATT
The DNA here is from genome assembly GCA_029261635.1 of Nitrospinaceae bacterium. Taxonomy (GTDB): domain Bacteria; phylum Nitrospinota; class Nitrospinia; order Nitrospinales; family VA-1; genus UBA8687. Next base: position 2,248 of record JAJDAW010000052.1, on the reverse strand, counting down.
TTCAGGAACAAAACAATCGAGAGCTTTGCGAACCGCTTTTTTAAGCGCTTTGTTTTTCTGCACTTCAAAACGAGTTTCGTCAGACAAACCTTCAGCCCCGCAGGCTTGAATAACACTTTTCAAGCAACGACGGGTGATCCGGCTTCCTGCAGCCAAGGCCGCGACTTTTCTTTCTTCCTTAACTTTCCATTCGACAAACTCTTCAATATCTGGATGGTCCATATCGAGTGTGACCATTTTTGCTGCCCGTCTCGTGGTTCCACCAGACTTAATCGCGCCCGCTGCCCGGTCGCCGATTTTCAAAAAGCTCATCAGGCCAGAAGATTTACCCCCTCCAGACAATCCCTCCCCGGAACCCCGAAGGTTGGAAAAATTACTTCCCGTACCTGATCCAAATTTAAATAAGCGCGCCTCTTGTCGCCATAAATCCATGATCCCGCCATCACCTACCAGATCATCATTGACTGAAAGAATGAAGCAGGCATGTGGTTGTGGTCTTTCATAGGCACTTGTAGATTTCTGTAGTTTCCCGGCTTCTTCATCAAAATAATAATGACCCTGCGCCGGCCCCTCAAGACCATAGGCCCAGTTGATTCCCGTATTGAACCATTGTGGAGAGTTTGGCGCGGCCAATTGATTAATCAACATGTAACGCATTTCATCGTAATAATTACGCGCCGCTTCTTCACTATTGAAGCAATTTTTCTTCCATCCCCAGTAAGTCCAGCATCCCGCTAATCGATGGATTACTTCTTGCGAGGTTGCCTCACGGGTATATTGTGCTGAAACAGGGAGTTGGTTCAGTGCTTCTTCATCAGGAACGGATGGGCAAAGCCATTCGGGCATCCCCGGTTCAAATTTCTTTTTCAATCGCGCTGGAACGCCAGCCTTGCGAAAATATTTCTGAGCAATGATATCCACTGCCACTTGTGACCAGGAATCTGGAACAAGAACGTTCTTGATCTCAGCAACCAAAGAACCGTCGGCGTTATTGATTTTCGATACTCGCTCGACAAATTTGATCCCTCTGTAGGGGTCTTGGGATTCTACGGTAAACTTCCGGTCAATTCGCATACGCTCAGTCTCTTTCAATTAAAATAGGGTCAATAAAATTAAATACTTATTATTGAATAAGGGGCATATCACTTTTTCCTTCTCCCCGCCCTTATTATTTTTAGGTCCTTAAAAATCAAATACTCCACAAATATCTATATATTGTGTGTTGCCTGATAAAATATATACAAGATGTGGGGTTGTCAACGAAATTATGTGACCTCTTTGTAACTTTCGATCAAGCCCAGAAATCTTAAAGGTTTCGGCCTTTCGGGAATCCACAAATATAGACGAATAAAAAACGAAAATCAAGATGCCAATATCTTGACACCCGCATTTCTATTTGAATTAAAAGGGATTAAAATTCTGAATTTTCAGGTTTTCGGCGCAAGCTGGTCTCAAGGGCTAGACCAACCTATCGAAACTTTGCCGACAAATTCCATCATGCGAAACGGGTTTTCATCCGAATTTTCGGTCAGTTTTATATGGGTTGCATCGGCTCTATCTTGTCCAAAAGTTGGGTCCATTGCCCGCCATTCACCGACAAAAACTTCTGGCCAGGCATGATAAAGAAACCCTTCATATTGTTTGGAATAAACCAATCCATTAACAATACGAGTGGGGATCCCCGAAGCCCGGGCCAAAGCCGTAAACAAAAATGTGTGCGACTGGCACTCACCACGCCTTTCAAGAAGAGCATCCAAAGCAGTAACCGTATCCACCATTTCCTTTTTCAGGTTCAGGTGCACCCATAGGTTAATATCCTTTGCCAACTGCCACTTACTTTTACTATCTACCGAGATTTCTCTTGCCAAAGCCCGGATCATTGGATGATGTGACTGCACTTCGGCAGTTTCTTCCAAGTATTTCGGGGCCGGTTCTTCTTTTTTTCCAGAAACTTGCCCGATTTTCTCAGGCTCACTTTTTACTCTCAACGTGGTGATGTAATTTCCATCCGCCTGCTTTTCAGATTTTAGGATTGTTTGCCTATGATCTTCTGGGATGGAGTCCAACGAACTCACCGGATGAATTTGATAAATCAGATCATGTTTTCTGTAGGGTCGAGGCAAAGGCTTATCTGGTTTCACCAGACTCATCGTAATGATGCTACTGATCGTCATCGCCTCGTCGATTTTTTGCGCCTCTTCCCCCTCTTCCTTAAATGATTCGAATCCCATGTCAGTAGTTTCGCGAT
>JAJDAW010000051.1 GCA_029261635.1 Nitrospinaceae bacterium | reverse complement strand
ATGTCCTGAATCGATTTCCCGGCGATGGGAGCGTTTTCAGGAACATCAAACTCGCGCAAGAGAACTTCTCCGTCAGCGAATTCGGCAACATTGACGACACCGGGAGTCTCAAGAAATTTTAGAATGGTTTCGACCATGATCTGCGGCGGATTGATTGCCTGGTCGATGAATAAATCTTGTGGGGAAAGAATGGCACCGTTAGTGGTGAATTCCATATCACGCAACCGGGCGAACCGTTTGGGGACTTCAAAACGGGAAGCAAGAAAACAGGCAAGTAGATTGATCTCGTCTTTTTCGGTAACGGCGATCAGCATTTCAGTGGACTTGATGCCAGCCTTGACCAACACGCTGGGCAGGCAGGCATTGCCTTGCACCGCCATGACATCGAGCGTATCCGAAATTCGTCGCGTCCGGTCCAGGTCCTTATCCACAATGGCGACATCGTGGCCTTCCTGCGAAAGTTCCTGGGCTAGGTTAAATCCGACTATTCCCGCTCCAACGATGAGTATTCTCATGCGACCTTATAGAAAAAGAGAAAGTTTCTCACTGCCATAATAAGAGTTTCTCGTTTTTTTTGCTACCCGGTATGTTGAGTTATTTAGATTTATTAAGAAATTCCAGAAAGTCGGAATCCTCTGACATCAGGAGAGTGGTGTCTGTATTTAAAGAACCTTTGTAAGCTTCCATGGATCGCATAAAAGAGTAAAACTTGGGATCTTTACTGAAAGCATCAGCGTAAATTTTTGTCGACAGCCCATCGCCTTCACCACGAATGGATTGCTCCTGTTTATAGGCTTCTGCGACAAGAATGGTTTTTTCCTTGTCGGTTTCAGCGCGAATTTTAGTCGCTTCTTCTTTCCCTTCCGAGCGGTATTCCATAGCAATACGTTCGCGCTCTGTGCGCATTCGGTTGAATATGGAGCTGGCAATTTCAGGGGGTAAGTCGGTGCGTTTGATTCTTACTTCAACGACTTCCAGACCATACTCGGCGGCTTTGATATTCGTTTCCTTGGTGACCTTTGCCATAATGGCATCTCGCGTTTCGGTGACAATATCGATGAGGTTGTGGTTACCTATCTCAACGCGCAACTCGGAATAAATGATATCGTCCAACCGTGCCCGAGCACCCTGTTCACCGCGAACCGTTTCCAGGAATTTCAGGGGATCACTAATGCGGAACATAGTGAAGTTGTCGATCAATAAGTTTTTCTTATCTTTGGTGATTACTTCCGCAGGCAAAGAATCGTTGTCGAGTAACTGGTTGGGGAAATATTTCACCTGCTGTAAAAATGGGATTTTGAAATAAAGTCCAGGCTCAGTGATGATCTCTTTGGGTTTTGAAAGTTCAAGCACAATCACGCTTTGTGTCATATGTACCGTGAACATTGCAGACGAAAAAATAATGATGGCAATTACGCCGCCGATAATAAAGGAGTTTTGTTTCATGGCTATTACTTATTGCCTCCTAATATAGAGTTTCCGCCCAATGGAAGGATTGGCAACACGCCACCGCTTTTATTCTTTTCCATGATGAATTTTTTCACGTTTGGAAGAATCTCTTCCATTGTTTCCAGATAGATTCTTTTTCGGGTGATGTTCGGAGCTTTTTTGTAAGCTTCATATTGCTGAAGAAATCGTTTGGCATCACCTTCCGCTCTTTTGACCTTTTCTTCACGATACCCTTCGGCGACGCGGACAATTTGTGCTGCCTGCCCACGGGCTTCCGGGATCACCGCATTGCGATAACCCTGGGCTTCGTTGATCATTCTTTCCTTATCTTCACGGGCTCGAACGACGTCTTTGAATGAGTCCGCCACTTGTTCTGGCGGATGCACATCTTGAAGCTGAATGGTCACTACCTGCAAGCCTGACTTGTAATCGTCGAGTAGGGCCTGAATTTGAACTTTCGCGAGTACCTGAATTTCTGCTTTACCTGTGGTCAAAGCTTCATCAATTTTTTTACTACCCGTGATTCCACGAATAATCGTTTCGGCTGAATCGCGAATTAGTTTATGAGGTCGACGAACATTAAACAGGTATTGGACAGAGTCCATAATTCGATATTGAACTACTAGATTAATATCGACGATGTTCTGGTCGCCGGTAAGCATCAAAGACTCTGCCGGTACTTGTTGTGTTGGTCGCCCCTGTGTGGCTCTGAACCCAATTTCTGCACGGCGTACTTGCGTGATTTTTGGAGTGGCGGCGTGCTCTATTGGAGATGGGAATTTAAAATGCAAGCCTGGAGAAGAAGTTCGGATGAATTTTCCGAATCGTGTCACCACACCTTCTTCATCCGGCTCCACAAAATAGAACGTACCCGGGACAATCCAGACTACCAGTAACAGTAGAATGATTCCCAGCAACATAGAGGGTTTGAATTGCGGTATCTTTATTTGAGGAATATCGAAAGGGGGTTTTGGTGGACCTCCACCTTGTCCTCCACCTCCGCCTCTATTTTTAAACCTGTCATCAGGTTCTTTTGATTCGTGTAAATCATCCCAAGGCATACGCTTTATTCCGTCCGAAAAAGATTTTTAAATAGTCTAAATGATGGGAGTTACGCTATCAGACCGCACCATCCTTGTCAACCTTCCCCACTACCGTGGGGGAGGGAAAGGTCAATGCTTTTTCTTGCGGTGCAAATGCCTTCAAGCTTCTGGATTGGGCCATATGCAGCGAGCAATTATTAACGCTGCTTTGTGCCGAGATAACCTATGTTTGCCAGTTAAGGATATTGCAACACCCCTTGGGGGCGGGAGCCCCCGATTGACAGGGGAAGGATTTTAAATTATCTTAAAACCTACTCAACACATTACATTTGAAAGAGAACCTTATATGTTAGCTTTTGCGTTAGACATCACCCAGAACAAACCTAAAAACTCTAAAGAGAGTGAAGATGATGAACTGAAACAGTATATGGATTACCAGCGCAAGCTGAACCATGAACGTTTGGTCCACCATTCTCTCGAATACGCGAAAAACCAGTTGCAGGAGAATATAGAGTCTTCTGATAGTGAAAAACAGTCGCAGTTTTTACAAAACTTTTTTGCTATGTCGCATAAGTTTGCTGATGCTGAGACGCTCATGCTGATGTTGAGAAAATTGATGAATAGTCAAAACTCCACCAATAACTGGTATCGGATGAACTCTTTTTACCACTCGGTGGTTTTTGAAAGCATGCAGCAATTTGTGGGGGTCTATAACCAGATGCTGGTTGAATCGCCAGAAAAAGCGAAAGACCTCGGCGTCTCTGAGGGTGTGGAAGTGGATTTTGAAGATTGGGCTTACCTTTATTTTCCTGATATGGATTTTCATATAGGCACCAGCCTGAGTTATACGCATTACCCTTTTGCCAAACGCAACAAAGCCATTGAAGAAAAATGGCAGGAGAAGATAAAGGAAGGAAAATCAAAAGCTGAAGCTCTGAAGTTGATTCAGGACGATTATGAAATTGATGACTCATCCGTGAAACTATTACTGGGACAAAAAGTAACCCCGCCAGACCTTGAGCTGCTCTACACATCTGTAGAAAACCCAATCTACGAAGCCTTGACAGAAGTCGAAGACGGTCGCTGGGGTGTTATGGATGGGGAATCTTTGCTCGATCACTCTTATTACATGGGTTCGCATTTGAAAGTATGGGAATGGCGGAAACGTGAAGAAGTTGAAAAAGAAACGGAAATGGTAATCGAAGAGATGAGTAAGTCGTCTAATAAAAAATAGCGTCTGCTTTTTGAGAGACCTTTGAGTAAGTCGTCATTGCGAGCGTAGCGAAGCAATCCAAGTTCTACAACGAACGTGCATTTGCAAAATATTGCATTGCTGACGCTCAGAGGGTATTTTGAATTAAGAAGTTTTGCCATGTCTGGATCGCCGCGCCGCTTTGCGGCTCGCGATGACGTGCGGAGGTGTTATGCAAAGCCCTCCCTTTTTGAAAGAGGAATTATGAAAACTTGGATTTTATCAGGGGTAATAATTTTTTCAGGATTCATTGCAGGTACGGCTTGGGGGCAGGTTGGTGTAGAAGACACTGATGAAGCTCGTAAGCAAGCTTTCGAAGAAAGACGCCAGCAAAGGCAAGAACAGCAACAACAGCGCCGGGAAGAGATCCAGCAAAGACGCGAAGAAAGACAAGGGAATATTCAAGAACGTCGTGAAGGACGACAGGAACAACGGCAAGAGAATCGCGAGGAACGCCGCGACGCAAGGCAAGACCGTCGACAGGATCGCCGAGAAAACGTTCAGGAAAATCGTCAAGAACGCCGTGAAACGAGACAGGACCGACGACAAAATCGCAAAGAAAATGTCCAAGAGAATCGCCAGGGAAGACGGGAAGGACGACAGGATGCCAGACAAGAACGTCGAGAAGGAAGACAAGAGGGTCGAGAAAACAGGCAGAATGCCAGGCAAGATCGGCGAGGTAATAGTGAGGACGTAAGACAAGACCGGCGAAGCAATCGGAAAGAAGTAAGGCAAGACCGAAAACAAGGCCGTCGCGAAAATGCGCAAGGCCAACGCCAGAACCGTAGAGAGAATGCTCAGGGTCAACGACAGAACCGCCGAGACAATGTCCAAGGGCAACGCCAGGAACGGCGCGATAACCGAGGTGGGCAAAGCAGAGGCAATCAAGGTGGTGGTGGACAGAGAGGTAGAGGTCGCCAGTAAATTCAGATAACCGGCAACCCCTCAACTCTATCCCATATTAATCGGAAGTATGCCAGACATCGTTTTTATATCCACCAGCGTATCCAGCAATTACCCATATGCGATTGCCAAATACGGCTGCTGCACCACCAATCCATGTACGGTTACCCCAGCCTGTATCAGGGGTTGCCAGTGACCAACTGCTGCCATCGGTTGAGGACCAGACTTCATTTCCCCCTGCGCCCTCATTATTTCCTCCCATAATCCACATTTTGCCATCGTAGACCACAAAGGCAGACTCAGTCCTTTGGCTCCATGCAGCACTGGCTGTTACTTGCGTCCAGGTGATGCCATCGGGCGAGGACCAGACATCGTTTGTATATGTATTATATCCGTTACCCCCCATGACCCAAAGCTTGTTGTCGTGAGCGAATACTGCTGCGTTTGCACGACCTGAGAAAGCTGCATTTGCTTCTTGTGTCCATGTAACTCCATCGCTTGAAGACCAGACATCAGATTGGTAAGTATTACTTACGTTTCCACCAATGACCCACATTTTGTTATTAAAGGTCACAACCGTATGCCCACGACGGGCAGACCAGGCGGCATTTGCAGTCGCTTGTGTCCAGTTGGCTCCATCTGTGGAGTACCAGACATCATTCGACGGACCTCCTCCTAATACCCACATTTTGTTGTCGAAGACAACAGCTGCGTGGCTGGAGCGTGCCGACCAACCAGCATTGGCGGTGACCTGCGTCCAAGTAATGCCGTCCGTCGATGACCAAACGTCATTCATAGCTGGTGCTTCTCCCCCCATGATCCATAGCTTGCCGTTATAGGCCAGAACTTGCCCATAAGCGCGGGCTGGAAAAGCTGCACTGGAGTTTGCTTGAGTCCAAGTACTACCATCATGCAGAGCGATTTCATTTAAGGGAATGATTGTTTCAGAATCCCCTTGGCTGTTCCATAATTTCAATTTGTAGTTACCCGAAATCAGCGAGGCGGGCATGTCTATGACCACCTGTTGCATTTGAGGAGTGGTGTTGGGAATATCGCCAGACGCAAGAACCGTTCGTGCCTGCCCTCCCAAAGTAATGGTGGGATCAGTAGGGTTAATTTTCAAAGCGGTCCCGTTGATATCTATCGCATTAACAGCTCCGGTTCCCGGATCGTATTGAAACTCACGCGTGAAAGTAATTTCGACACCATCGGCATCGTCTTTACCACTTTCTCCGTCAGTACCGTTTGTCCCGGCAACACCCTGTATACCTTGATCGCCTTGAGATCCAGTTGCACCGGTCGCGCCATCGTTTCCGTCAAGACCATTTGTTCCGTTGGTGCCATCAGTACCTGCGATTCCCTGAATACCCTGATCGCCTTGCGGCCCAGTCACACCCGTTGCTCCATCGGTTCCATTCGTGCCGTTCGTACCATCTGTCCCATCAGTACCGTTAGTTCCCGCTAGGCCCTGTTCTCCTTGTGGGCCGGTTGCTCCATCGATACCATTTGTGCCAGCAATCCCTTGAATGCCTTGATCGCCTGTATCCCCCTTGTCCCCTTTTCCACCTTGAATGCCTTGTGGTCCTTGCGGTCCAACAGGGCCTGTGAGACCAACCGGTCCTTGAGGTCCGGTGGCACCCGTTGCTCCTGTTGTACCCACGTTTCCTGCAATACCCTGAATCCCCTGAGGGCCGGCGGGGCCTTGAGGTCCAACGGAACCCACCATGGCAACTTCTATTTCAAACGCATGGCTGGTGCCCTGGTTTTCCTTGCTGTTGAAGCGCACATGAATGCCATCGGGTATCAGGGCAATGCCGAAATCGTTTGCTGGGTTATCGAGCCAGTCTTTTACCTCTGCTGTGATGTCTATGGTAACAAAATGCTTTTCGTCACTCTCTGTAAACGCCACGTCTTGCACAAAAGCCGTCGCATTGAAGGTCGGACTGTTGTTGAAGGTCAATGTGGATTCGTCCCAAGTACTGGTGATTCTATGCAAGTCAATATTTCCTTCAGTAAAAACATCATCGACGAACACACGCAGGGTGGCTTTTTCAATATCACTGCCTGTGGTCCCACTGGGTAATGTGGAAAGATCGAATTTAGCGAAGGATCTGCGAGTTCCTCCGACATCGCGGACATCAAATCGCATATCATTACCTAAAACCCGGTTAGATAAAACCGAACTGTTGTTGGTGTCTTCTGTAACATGCAAAGTATGGGCTTGGGTAGACGGAACCCATAGAAACAAAAATAGAATGAAAAATAAAACGATCTTCGGTCGCTTTCTGAAATTGAGCAATTGCATAGTAATCCCTCCAAAAGTGAATATAAATTTACAATCGGGATACTTTTGTCATGCCATAAAAATCTAGGCAAGCGATATATTTGGAAAAGCTATTATGGTGCTTGCGAAGGGGGGATTTTAAAGGGTTTTAGTGAGAGGGGAGTTTGGCGCCAATAAATTTTAAGGTTGTAGCTATAAACTTAATTAGTTTTTGAAAACTAATTTTTCGTTTTCAAAAGCAATTCCTTTAGCCGCTACAATCTTTAGTATTTGCAACACTTCTTGAAGGGATTGCAGTTGTTGGTTTATCACTGCGAATTGTTTTAACCCAGCAACAGGAATTCTTTTTAGTTCAGGTGCTTTGATAATTCCAAGCAGGTCGCTTTTCAGCCAGACTTCCACATCCAAATTTCCATTATCGAGGGAGATCAGCACGCGATGAGGTGCCGCAAGTTTGAGCTTTGCCCGTGTGTCTACAATGGCGGGTTTGCTTTCTTCAGGATCGATAAAAAGTAATAAGCGATCCAAAGTCTTGGTTCCGATTCTTGTGATCGCTATTTTCACCAGTAATTTGTCTATAGAGACTTCTGCGGTTTCTAAAGCTATTTCCATATTGCCATCAATTTGGGAATCTATATTTTCTTCTTTGCGGGTTGGTAATAGCTTTGATGAATCGATTTTGGCGAACTCGGTAGAAAATTTTAGAGCGGAACCTTTTTCAGTTTGCGTAAAAGAAAAATGCCCCCCGACAGTTCCACCCAAAACATCGAAAATGAATTTGTCTGCCGCGAGTCGATTGTCTTTGAACACCATATCCATGCCAATGTTTGAAATTTTTTGTCCCGCAACTTCCAGAGAGTCTGCTTGAATGTTATTTCTGTAACGGGAGAAACCTCTCAACTGCTTGAAAAATCTTTTTTGTGCAGGAGAAGCGGATTTGCTGGAAAGCATGTTGGGGTCGATAGAAAGGGATTTGCTGAACGGAAAGTTCCCCGTTAAATTTTTCAATGCAACTCCAGTAGGCGTTTGAGCATCGAACTGGTCGAATCCGACCCGGCCTTTCAGGTCTATACTTTTTCCGGCAGATTGATGGATTTCAAATTGCGACGAGAGCGCCCCTGCCGCTTTAATATCGCTAAACAACTCCCCTTTCGTTGCATCTTTGATGTTCAATTTGTTTTCATTTTTCAGGACGACATTGAGCTTTTTTAAAAGCTTCGCGGGATCAAGAGGGCCTTTTAGAAAAGATTTGAGTCCATCAACTTTTCCTTCGAGAGTATGACGAACCCCTCTGTTTTTAAGATCCAACTGATGTTTGGCTAGAGTAAAGGTGTTTAAGTTTTCTAGGCGGTAGTTAAATTTAAATTCAGGATGCAGAGGCAGCTTTTCAAAAAAATCCATTCCTTGGATTTTTGCTGCAGTGTTTCCAGAAAGCTCTGCCGAACCGTTTTTAATGTTCAAACGAGTATCAATGTTCAGCCCATTTGCTTGGACATTATTTTCAAGGTGATTTGCTTTCCCATTTTTTAACTGAAAGCGAGTTGAAATATCTAGGGGGGGTAGGTTGTCTAGATCGAGAAATATTTTTGACCAGCGCTCTGCGGGTTTTAAGTTTTCTTCAGAAGCGGGGAGTATGCCTTGGGCTTTTATGGATAGCCCAACCGTGCCGCCCAACCCTGTCAGTCCTGATCCTTTTTTTAAATCGGAAGGTATCTTCCCCCAAATGGATGCAAGTTTAAGGTTGTCGACTGTGTTTTCTAACGCAAACGACTCACCCCACTTTTTCGCATTGCCTTTCATTTGCATTTCAATCAGGTCGGTTGCTTTGAAATGGAATTTGTCCAGATCGAAGTTTCCGTCTCGTAGATTTTTCCGGGTGAGCGACTCGAGGGTGATTTCTTTTAGATCAATTCCAAGCTGACTTATGTCGGTTATTTTCGTTTTTTGCGACAGGCGAATTCGCGATAAGGATTTGTCGTGCACTTGAAGTGAAAACCGTGAGTGGACTTTTCCCACCTGCAGCTTTTCCATGGCCTTTATGTTTTTAAAAGAAACTTCGCCATCTAACTGGCCGTTTCTAAAATCATCCGACCGTAAATCTCCTTTGAGATGGGTGCCTATATTAAAGTCGGAGAGAGAAAGAGCGGGTTCTGTGGAATCCAAACTGCCAAATTTGATTTGCGAATCCAGGTTTACGGGCAAAGTCCCGAAGTCGGGCTTTAAATTGTAAAAAGTATCCAAAGTCAGATGGGACGAGGTCGAAAAATCGTTGAGATTCCAATTGCCCAATGCAGAGAGTCTTTTTAGGCTAGCCTCGATATCCAGAGTCGAAATCTTCACTCCTTGTTCGCTCTTGTAAATCAGGGGGAATTGCACTGTAGAGTTCAAGCCGTCAACTTGTATGTCGGGTTCACCCAGTTTGGCTGAAAACTCTTTCAAGTTGACCTTGGTGTTGCCGGAAATATTTACAGGCTGGAAGTTTGTATCGAGTTTGCCTGAAAAGGATAAGGCGACCTGTGTCTGGCCAGATGCTTTTATTTCAGAAACTTTTTCTAAAATTTCTTTGGGAAGAATTTTTAATGCCTGCGCGATATCGAGGGTCAGGTTTTTTTGCAGTTGAAATGATTTTTTTTGTTTTACTTTTCCTGAGATTTTTCCTTGGATGATATTGCCGGAGCGGTACGATATTTTTTGTAGCTCAATGTCTCCTTTTTTCCAGTCCCCTTTCAAAGAGCCTTCTGTGTGAAAAGGTAAATTGATTTGGTTTGAAGAAGGGTGATCATAATGAATAGACCCCATGTCGGTGTTAAAGCTTATTTTGATCTGAGAAAGATCGGAGCCACTCGCCGTGAGTTTTAGTGTCTGTTTCCAGTTTAGGACTTTCGCTTCCTGCGCCTGCACTTTTGCCAGTTGCATTTTTAAATCTACTGAGACTTTTTCGGGTTTGCCATTTTTCAAGACGACTTCATTGACTTGTAATGAGGAGTTCATTTTTTCAATATGAATGTCTGTCGATTTGAGAATCAGGTTTTCTGTCGTGAGCAGACCGCCTTTCAAACTCACGGCATCGGGTTTGAAACCGGGAAGCCGTGCCATGATGTTTAGGTTCTCTCCTTTTAGTGTTCCTTGTCCAGAAAGTGGTGGAATCCATTTAGCTCCCCATCGCAAAATGTCGGCGAGTTGGAAAGAAACTTTTTTGATATTCAGTTCTACTTTGGGGTTGGTTGAAAAGTTTTTTACCTTTGTAGAAAGGCGGATTTCATTTTTATCGTCCAAGGTCAAAGAAAATGCAGTCAGGTTTATTAGCTCAGGTTGCAGCTGAACCTTAGCAGACAGATTTCCTTTCAGGTTCAGGGAAGGCAGGATGTCGCCAAGTTGAATTTGATTTTGTTGTAAACCAAAGTTCCCGGAAATGTTTATATTTTTTAAGTCCTTCGCAGAGAAATTTAAATCGCTGCTGGCGTGGGATTGAAAATGCAGCTTCTCTTTTTGCTGTTTGAAGATGATG
>JAJDAW010000050.1 GCA_029261635.1 Nitrospinaceae bacterium | reverse complement strand
AGGTTAGACAAGTTCTCAGATTCGCAGATCGCCTCGATGCCCTCATCCGTGATGCCGTTATTTTCGACCATCAGCACCTGCAAATTTTTCAGGTTTTCTGATCTGACAATATGAATAAAACCCGCGTCCCCAATTTTATTTCTATCCAATGATAGAGAAATAAGATTCTGCATATGCTCCGAGGCCGTAATAAGCTCAATACCTTTATCTGTAATACCATTGAGCTCCAGATAAAGGTGGGTGAGGTCTTTCAAATCTTCGTATTCTGCGATGCACTTGCATTCAACATCCCCAAGCCTGAGATTACTGAGATCAAGCTTTGTGCCATCTTCACTGAGTCGGGCACGGATGAGGTTCAATATTTTCATTTCAGCGAGAGCATCGAATCCCTTTTGGGTTAAGTCATTATCGGTCAGGTCAATTGTTTGCAAATTGGGAAAGTTTTTACTTTTAGACAGCGCTATTGCTCCCTCATCGGTAACCTTGTTTCTTCTCAGGTCAAGACTTTCAAGGCCGGATAAAGATTTGGCGTCGGCAAGGTATTTAAGGCCTTCATCCCCAATCTGATTCTCTGACAAAACCAGTGAAGTCAAGTTTGTCATATTCGTTGAATCAGCAAAATATTTAGCACCCTGAGGTCCGATGTTGTTCCAAGACAATCGTAGCGACTTGAGGCTTATCAGTTTTTCCGAATCGGCAATATACTTAATACCCTCATCACCTATTTTATTTTTATATAACTTTAAAAACTCCAACCTCCCCATTGTATCTGAGGCACCGAAGGCTTTTGCTGCTACAGCAGTTAATTTTTTGCCTGAAATTGTAATTCGCCTGACCTGTTTGATCGAACGCGATTTAGCAAGAGATTCAGCAGCCGCATCGCTAAAAGTTGCATAGCTAAAATCAAGGGTTTCATAGTCACGGCTCAATTTGAATCCGTTTCGAATCATTCCCTCAATATTGTAAAACTTTTTCACATTTATCTCCGACCACTCAAGCTTATTATTAAATGGATGCCAAGAATAACACCAGAAATCATAAAGAATCAAAAAACCGTTTTAAGGTACTAAAGTACGAAGGGTTCATCATCATATCGTTATGACCGACTCCTTCAAGAATTTCCAGTGTTTTTATTTCTGTCCCTGCGTTGTCGTAATTCATTTTAGCCTCTTGCGGCGATATTAGAAAATCATCTGCACCGTGCATGATAAGAGTTGGACAATTCACCGTCGAAATTTTCAGGCTATTGTTGAATACCGCATCTTCCTCTGGAGTTGTTTTATCAATTTTCAACCCTCGCCTCTCAACAAGAGGGATAGGATCTGCATAGGCACTTTCCAAAATACAAGCTTGGATATCGGAACGCTTACTACATAATTCAATGGTAGGAGCGCCGCCTAAAGATCTGCCCATCACACACACTATATTTTTAAACACCTCTTCTTTTTTTAGATATTCAAATATTATATGTGCATCTCCCATAGTGGTACGCAATGTTGGATTGCCCGTGCTCTTTCCGTACCCCCGGAAATCGGCGATAATTAACTCTACACCTAACCTTGAAAAATGTTCTGCCAGATTATCGTAATCCGATACAATCTCTCCATTTCCGTGGAAAAATAGCAGGCTGGCTTTTGCATCCGGATTTGGGTGGCAACGAACATGAATCCTGACACTCTCTTCTACATCTATATAGTACTCATCGGTGCCAGCCAAAGCTGGGGAAGAATCGGCCCTTGGGAAAAACAAATTTGCGTTAAATACCTGTGAATCGAAAATCGAACTCATAAAAAACTCTCAAACAAACTATTTCAAATTATCAAACAAACTGATTCAAATTAACAAATAGAAGAACTATTCTATCTTCCCTATAATATGACAAGTTTTTGAAAAATATTGAACTCCGTGCGGTTTCGTGTCAAAATGCGCCGTTCAAAAAAATGCTGTTTCAAATATGAATCATGGGTACTTTGTTCGCGTGCTCTTATACTATAACTCTATAAAAAAATAAGGTGAAGTCAATGTTAATGGAACTTGGACCGATTGAAAAGCTTTATCAATCATACGCAAAAATCTTGGATGCGGCTCGAAAAAATTTGGGACGTGATCTTACTGTTGTAGAAAAAAACCTGTTTGCGCATCTTCCAGCAGATACCGATTACTCAAAATTGGAACGTGGAGTATCGGATATTTATCTTCGTCCCGATCGTGTCGCCATGCAGGATGCTACAGCACAAATGGCCATTCTCCAGTTCATGTCGGCAAATATGCCTAAGGTTGCTGTTCCTACCACAGTGCATTGTGACCATTTGATTCAGGCTTCTAGCGGTGCTACGGCAGATCTTAAAGCTGCTGAGGAAACAAATAAAGAAGTTTATGATTTCCTGCGTTCGGCTGCCATGAAATACAGCATGGGCTTTTGGAAACCCGGTTCCGGTATTATTCATCAGGTCGTTTATGAAAATTATGCAGTCCCTGGAACCATGATCATTGGAACAGATTCCCACACACCTAATGCAGGCGGAATGGGTACCATCGCTATTGGCGTTGGGGGTGCAGATGCGGTTGATGTTATGACCGGTCAGCCTTTCATGACCAAAATGCCGAAACTTGTAGGTATCCGCCTAAAAGGTGAGTTGAACGGATGGACCGCCTCCAAGGATATTATCCTTAAAGTTGCCACTATGCTGACTGTAAAAGGTGGAACAGGAAAAATCGTAGAGTATTTTGGTGAAGGCGCACGTAGCTTGAGCGCAACCGGTAAAGGTACCGTTACTAATATGGGTGCGGAAATTGGTGCTACTACATCCACATTCGGTTATGACGAAAATATGCTTCCCTACTTAAGAGCAACTGATCGTGGCGCGATTGCTGATCTTTGTGAACAGTATGCAGAGCATTTGCAGTCTGATCCTTCTGTACAGAACGATCCTGAGAAATATTACGATGAGTACCATGAAATTGATCTCTCTACTTTGGAGCCTCATATCGTAGGTCCACATACACCGGACTTGGGTCGCCCTGTTTCTGCTATGAGTTCTGAAGTAGATGAAAAGGGATATGCCGAACCCATCTCTGCAGCTTTGATCGGTTCATGCACCAACTCCAGTTATGAAGACATGACGCGTTCCATCAGTCTTGTCCGCCAAGCTAAGGATGCGGGTGTCCCAATGAAAACCAGTTTACTGGTGACTCCAGGTTCAGAAACCATCTATCAAACTATCATCCGCGATGGTATTTTGAAGGAATTTGAAGATGCCGGTGCAACCGTGTTAGCCAATGCCTGTGGACCGTGTATCGGTCAATGGAAACGGGATGACATGAAAAAAGGCGACAAGAACAGCATTCTGACTTCTTACAACCGTAACTTTGCCAAAAGAAATGATGGTAACCCAGAGACGTTAGGGTTCATCAGTAGTCCAGAGTTGGTTGTTGCTATGGCTTTCGGTGGGTCCATGAAGTTCAATCCCATGACAGACAGCTTGAAAGATAAAGATGGTAACGACTTCAAATTTAAGCCCCCTGCGGGTGAAGTACTGCCTGCCAATGGGTATACTCCTCAGGATGCTGGATTCGAAGCACCCACGAACTCGGGTGAAGTTGTTATTAGCCCTACCAGCGAGCGTTTGGCTTTCCTTGAGCCTTTCCCCAAGATGGACCCTGTGAAAGACTATCAGGATTTACCCGTCTTATTTAAGGCAAAAGGGAAATGTACCACAGACCATATTTCTCAGGCGGGACCGTGGTTGAAATTCCGCGGCCACCTGGATAACATCAGTAACAATATGTTCCTTGGTGCAAACAATGCTTTTCATCCTGACACGGGTGCTGGTAATAACCCTGTGACTGGAGAAGAAAATCAGGAACTCAACAAAATCGCCCGCAACCTGAAAGATTCAGGATTAGGCTGGGTGGCTTTTGGTGAAGAAAATATAGGTGAAGGATCAAGTCGTGAGCATGCAGCAATGGAGCCTAGGCATATGGGTTGTCTCGCTTTTGTTGCTACCTCTTATGCCCGGATTTTTGAAGCAAACTTGAAGAAGCAAGCAGTATTGCCCTTCACTTTTGCAGATAAAGCAGATTACGATAAGATTCAAGCTAAAGATAAAATCAGCTTTGCAGGTCTGGATAGCATCGCACCTGGAAAAGCAGTAACCATGACCGTCAAACATGAGGATGGATCGAGCGATAGTGTTCAGGTCAATCACACTCTCAATGACGACCAAGTCAAATGGTTCAATGCGGGTTCTGCCTTGAACTTTGTTGGATCACAAAAGTAGTTTTTAAATAGTAGTCACAAAACCCGGACGGTTTTCACCGTCCGGGTTTTTTATTGCCTGCACTTAGGATCTATTCAGGAAAACAAATCCAGCCCTTCTTTTTCCCGCTACGCCAATTGATATAAGTCCAATCCCCTTTTCTTCGAACAATATGGACTTTGGTACCCAATTTAAGTCGGTTGCAAATTTCACCATCGGGTTTCAGATGAACGGTGTGGTTTTTTTTCAGGCTAACGATCATAGCCTTTATTTATTCGAAGGATTTTTGAGCTGGCTGTAGGATTTGAGCTTTAGAGTTTTATTCTTTTTGAACTTGCCGGAGCGAATAATCTTGATCAACTCGCCGGGCTTGGGCTGGCTGGACTCTCTTCTTCCATTTAAGACAGTCAATCCAAGATCCTTTCTTTTACTACCCAATTCCTTTTCGGCAATACTTTGAAAGGTATCTCCCTTTTTCACTTCATAAATATCAACATACTTCGGCTCATATCTTTTGGGATCTTTTGGGTGTTTTTTGCCTTCAAAAACAAGCCCGCGAATTTGATTTAAATATCTACTTTGAAAAAAGTTAGCTTCTGTGGAATCTGTCTTCATACGCCCTGCCAGCAACCCGGCCTTAACAATACGATCTTTTGTTTCAGGATGAGAAGCTTGAAAGGAATGATAAGACTGGCCAGACATAATCTCCTTTCGTCTTAGGCTTTTCAGAAAATTAGCCATACCATACGAGTTATAGCCTGATTCAGATCCGCTCAAAATTCCATGCTCATCTGATTCGATTTCTGCCTCACGTCCATAGCCAAGGTTTATCTGCTGAAACAGAGCCGTGCTGACAGTAAGCCACCCACCTGCGTTTTCAGGACTGGCAATAGCACCACCGAGAGCAAGAACCTGCGCGCCTATACTTCTCACCATTTGTTTTGCACCATGGTGAAAAATAATATGGCCTATCTCATGGCCTATTACTCCAGCCAGTTCCGCTTCATTATTAACTAAAGCCAATAGTCCACGTGTCACATAGACGTAGCCACCGGGTAGCGCAAATGCATTGATTTCGGGGCTATCCATAACCCGAAAATAGTATCGTGGAAAAACCTTGTCAGAAAGTTGAGAAACTAGTTTCTGTCCGATCTTATTGACATAAAGTTGTAATGATTTGTCTTGGTAAATTCCAAATTGAGCAATGATAGATGTATCTGCTTCTTTCCCCATAGCAATTTCTGTTTCTAGAGAAACGAAAGGAACAGCCTGAGCAGGCAGTGGGGAAATTGCTAAAAAAACAACAAAGGCTACGAAAGCAGGTTTGAATGGGTTCGGCATATAAAGGGCCGCCGGTTATCTACTAAGCGGAAAGTTGTTTGATCTGATTTTCGATTTTTTCTGATTCAACTCTACCTGAGAATTTGATTTGCATCTCTCTCAAAATCAATAAGGCGTTCGGTGTATCCTTATTATTCTCATGGCATCGGGCCAGGCTCCAATAAACCTGAAATAGAGGAAAGTTGTCGTTTGTATCGATAGTCAGTTTATATAGGTCTATAGCTTTTTTAAATTCACCCATCGCTTCATGGGTATATGCCAAGCCCACATTGGCCATCTGATGATTCAATCCATCAGAACTATTTCTAATTTCCTGATAGGTCGATTTGGCTTTATCAAAATTCCCATTTTGATAATAGACATCCGCAAGTAAAAGTGATGCGCGATTCCGATGCGATTTTTCACTGATTTGATCACGTATCTTTACCAATTGACTTTCTGGGTTGCTACCTTTTGCTTCTTCAACTTTAACGATCTCTTCCATATTAAAATACATGGTTTCAAACTTCATCGTTTGCGACTGTTGATAATTCTGATAACCAACCAAGGAAAGCCCACCAACCAAAACCGCAACAATGCTACCAATTACAGTAGAACGATTGTTTGTGAAAAACAGCATTGCCTTATCAGTGGAAGATAGAAACTGATCGGGTTGCTTTAATAACTCTTTACGACTGATTTTCTTTGCCATGTATTAACTCTTATTTAAATTACAGGATATATAGATATATTCTCATAAAGAATAATTGCAGACAAGCCAATTCTAGCAAGAGAAAATGGGATATAATGCATCCTTATAAATTTTTGAACTGACATTGATGAACACTAAAAAAATTGCGATTGTAGGTGCTGGTAGTTGGGGCACAGCTTTATCACTGCATCTTGCTGAAAAATTCGATGAAGTATCACTTTGGGTCTATGAGAAAGAACTATGCGACCTTATTCAAAGGGAGCGGGAAAACAGTTGGTTTTTACCTGGTTTCCAGCTTCCGGAAAATATCATTCCAAACAATTCGATTGAAGCGGTGATACGAGATCAATCCGCCATTCTGATGGTGGTACCAACACCCACCCTTAGGAATATTTCGGCCCAGTTAAAACCTTTCATCCAACCTGATAGCCTGATAATTAATGCAAGTAAAGGGATCGAAAATAATTCTCTATCTACTTGCCACCAAATTATCAAGGACAGCTTAAATATTCCCTGCCATGTTGCCACAATATCAGGCCCTACTTTCGCCAAAGAAGTCGCAGCTAAAGTGCCTTCGGCCTTACTCGCAGCTTCCGAATCTGAAGATACCGCAAAAAGGGTTCAGGAAATTTTTTCATCCAAATATGTGAAAGTATTCACAAGCACCGATCTTATGGGTGTGGAAATTGGTGGAGCTTTAAAAAATGTAATTGCCATTGCTACCGGAATTTCTGATGGATTGAAGCTAGGATTCAATACAAGAGCAGCTTTGATAACGCGCGGACTGGTAGAGATTACCCGGATCGGTACAGAATTGGGTGCTAAACCAGAAACTTTTTATGGATTATCTGGATTAGGAGATCTAGTCCTTACCTGCACCGGTGATCTGAGTCGAAACCGACAATTAGGAATCCAGTTAGGCCAGGGAAAGTCTCTCAAGGAAATAACCAAAGACATGAGGATGGTAGCAGAAGGTGTTTCTACAGTGAAATCGGCATACAAACTAATTCAAAAATTGAATATTCAGGCATCGGTTATGCAGGAAACCTATAAAGTTTTACATGAGAACAAGGCCCCAGAAAAAGCTCTTGAAGACTTGATGAGAGTTGAAATTTCGACAGAATTTTCAGGAATAAAGGGCCTGGCATGAATCAGAATGAGCTGAAAAAACTATTGACCGATTTGAGTAAAAACAAGCTATCTCCCACCGATGCGATGAAACAATTGCAAAACCTGCCTTACGAAAATATCGATTTCGCAAAAATTGATCACCACAGGGAGTTACGAAATGGATCACCGGAAGTAATTTTTTGTCCGGGGAAGACAGTTCCACAAATAAAAAAAATCATTCAAAGCCTTCGAAAAGCGGATAGCAATATCCTCGCCACAAAATTAACTTCGGATGCCTATAAAAAACTCAAGACATCCCTGCCTCGAAATGCGGAATACAATCAGCAAGGACAAACCCTGGCTATTAGAATTAAAAAGCCCGTTCAAAATAAAGGCTTGATCACAATTATTACGGCAGGCACTTCAGATATCCCTATCGCCGAAGAAGCAGCGGCAACAGCCCGGTTAATGGGAAGCCGTGTCGAAACAATTTTTGATGTAGGTGTGGCAGGGTTACACCGTCTCTTGGATCATATCGAGCAAATAAACAAGGCCCGGGTTTTAATTGTTGTAGCAGGTATGGAAGGCGCGTTGGCCAGCGTAGTGGGAGGGTTAGTAGCTCAACCCATCATAGCCGTGCCCACCAGTATTGGCTACGGAGCTTCGTTTGGTGGTCTCTCTGCTTTATTGACTATGTTGAACAGTTGCGCGACAGGAATTGCGGTTGTCAACATTGATAATGGTTTTGGCGCCGGGTGCATGGCACATCGAATCAATCTTCTGGGTGAGACAACGAACGAATAAGCCTTTTCATTCCTTCCTCGTGCGAAATTAGCGGTTCGTAACCAAAATCATTTTTTGCTCTGGAAATATCAAAATAATGCGATGTTGCCAGTTGTGATGCTAAAAACCGAGTCATTGGAGGTTCGCTTTTAATTCCAAATAGGCCGTACACTCCTTCCAAAAAAGCTCCGAGTCTCAAGGCATTGCTATACGAAATTTTTCGCGAGACATTTGGCCTGCCCATCCGACCCAGCAATTCATTAATCCAATCCCAAAGAACAACGGGTTCGCCATCACTGACGAAATAAGCTTTCCCTGCTACATTAGCATTAGACTCCAGCGCTTCATAGGCTTGCAAGTGCGCCAACACAGCGTTATCAATATAAATAATATCTACTCTGTTATTTCCATCACCTACCAGTTCTAGTTTATTTTTTCGTGCTTTTTCGAGATGACGTGGAACCAGGTGTGGGTCGCCTGGCCC
>JAJDAW010000049.1 GCA_029261635.1 Nitrospinaceae bacterium | reverse complement strand
GATGCAATGCGTTCAGGGTAAGAAGGTTCTTGAAATAGGTTCCACGGCGTGGAGGGGATGGCTTGAAAATAATTCGATTTATCCTTCCTCATTAACCTGTATTAACATTTCCGAGGCCGAGCTCCAAACCGGGATAGATTCGGCGGTGAGTTGTAATAATAGCCCAGATTTTATTCTTATGGATGCGCATGATTTACAGTTTGAGGATGGAACATTTGACTTTGTTTTTGGGGATGCCATTTTGCATCACTTGAATATGGCCTCAGCTTTGGATGAAATTTTTCGCGTATTAAAACCAGATGGAAAAATATTATTTGTTGAGCCTTTGGATACAAACCCTGTCGGGAAACTTGTAAGGTCTTTGACGAAAAAGGCGAGAACCTCTGACGAACAACCACTAAGACTTTGCGATATTGCTGAAATTAAAAAACGATTTGAAACTCAGTTTTTTTATGAGGAGTTTTTGTCAGTTCCTTGTGGTATTTTGTCTGGAATGATTTTTGAGAACCCGTCCAATAGTCTCATGCGCTTTGCGTTTCGCGCTGACCAATTTCTGGAGGTTAATTTTTCGTGGTTAGGGCATTGGTTTCGCCATGCTTTGATTTCTGGAACCCGCAGATAAATTTCTCTTGATTAACCCAGTTTGTGTCACCATTTGCATCACCTCTTAAATCCATGATCCCTCAATCTAAAAATTTGGATAAAGTTATATCGTTTAGCCTGATGAGCTTTGTCTGCTTCTCTTTTTTTTCCATCAGTTTGACGCAGATTTCTTGCGGAGTTGGCGGATTGGCATGGATGGCAAAATGTTATTTGACCCGATCATGGAGAGAGCAGGTCTTTCCTTTGAAGGTTCCATTTTTTCTTTTTGTTTTAGCCTGCCTTGTCGCGGTTGCCGGAGCAGTGGATTTCTCAGGAAGCTATAAGTCGCTCAAACGTCTGTTGGAAATTTTGATATTTTTTTGGGCCGTCAATTGCATCGAAAGTGAAGAGCAGAGAGAGAAGCTTTCTTTACTTTTAATTGCCACTGCTACTCTTTCCACTTTGACGGGTTTTTACACCACTTGGGAAACGGGTGTCACTATCTATTCGAGAGCGGAAGGTACTATGAGTGTCTATATGACCTATGCGGGTCTTTTGATGCTGGCTCTTTTAGTTGCATCTGGAAAACTTATTTTTGCTCCTAAAGAACATAAGTGGCTCCGCGTTGCTATTATTTTGATGGTGGTGTGTCTTTTGTTGACCTTTGCGAGGCAAGCTTGGCTAGGGGTTTTGGCAGGAGTCTTCTTTCTGATCTGGTTCCGAAGGAAGAGTTTGCTCTGGTTTATACCCGTTATAATGGGAGTTGTTTTATTGATTTCGCCGACGGATATTAAGCAAAGAATACATTCTTTGGTAAATTTAAATGACAAGAATTTGCAAATCCGTTTGGCTCTTTGGCAGGGAGGGTGGTTGGTTGTCAAGGATTACCCTTTGACGGGGTGCGGGTTTAAATGTATTGATGCTGTAAATCAGGATTATCCCGATCCCACAGGTTACATTAAAAAATTGCGCGGACTGCATAATAACTTTATCCAACTGGCTGTTGATACGGGCTTGTTTGGCGTCGTTTCTTGGATTTCCATTTGGGTGGTTTATTTTATGACTTTGTATCGGCGGTTGGTTGCCATGCCAGAGAATTTTGTCTATAGAAGGGACACCATGGCGAGTGCCGCCGCTGTTATCGGGTTTTTGGTTGCGGGGTTTTTTGAAACCAATTTTTACGATGCCGAGGTAAGTATGCTGCTCTATTTTATTCTGGCGCTCCCTCTAACGAGGGGAGCAATCCGCAATAACTCTACAAGCTAGTAACCTCTGTCTCTTCTTATCAAGTATTTGCGTCATTTCTCACGAGGGTTTGCCGCCCACGGTGAGTGGTCGAAAAAATCCGGGAACGATTTTTCTACGCATTTGGGATTTTTTATTTTCACACCCGGTATTTTTAGTCCCGCCACGGCAAAACTCATTGCCATACGATGGTCATTGTAAGTCTCAATTTCGGCTCCCTGATACTCGCCGGGTTTTATTATAAGGAAGTCCTCTCCGGCTTCAACTTCTGCACCCAATCTGCCTAACTCGTTTGCTAAAGCTTCGATACGGTTGGTTTCTTTTATTCTAAGATTGCCGATGCCCTCTATTACCGTTTCACCTTTCGCAAACAGAGCAATCACGGCAAGGGTTTGCACGGCATCAGGCATATTATTCATATTGATGGTGATTCCTCTCAAAGAGTTTCCTGTAAGTTGCAGTGAATCAGCAGTATTTTTAACCTCGCATCCCATCTTCTCCAGTACAGCAGGAAACTGCGCATCACCTTGAACGCTGTCTGGGTTTACTCCGGAAAGAGTGATATCACCCCCCGTAACTGCAGCCGCAGCAAGGAAATACGAGGCGCTCGACCAATCGCCTTCGACCTTATAGGTTTGTGCTTTGTATACCTGACCTGCTTGAACGCTAAATTGCTGGTAGTTATCATTTTCTGCAGTAACGCCGAAGGTTTGCATGATATCTAAGGTGATATCGGCATACGACTTTGAGGTCAGATCTCCTTCAATAAGAATACTCGTATCGTTTTTAAAATAAGGTGCCGACAAAAGCAGTGAGGTGAGATATTGACTACTCTTGTTTCCTAGCAGGGTAACCTCTCCGCCAGGAACCCCTTCACTTTCGATGTCAATAGGAGGGCACCCGTTGTGGTATACGGGAATGGCTTTGACCCCCATTTGGCCCAGACACTCAAGCAGATCGGCAAGCGGTCGTTCCCGCATGCGTTCATCTCCATCTAAATGGACCTTACCCTTCACTAAAGCTGCAAAAGTGGTAAGGAATCGCATAGCTGTTCCGGCGTTGCCAACAAAAATATCCTCTTCTGGAGGGGTCAGCTTTCCGGCTTTTCCTGAAACGATAAAGGCGTTAGGCTCCTCCTCAACCTTAATGCCGAATCCTTTTAAAGCTTGGATCATGTATTTGGTATCATCGCTTACCAGAGGTTTTTCCAAGCGACTGACACCGTCTGCCAAGGCAGCGATCAATAAAGCACGATTGGTATAGCTCTTTGAACCGGGCACCGTTACTGTGCCGCTAACTTTTTCTACAGGCTGGATTTCTATCACAATATTATTTATTTGAGATTCAAATTTGGAAATATACCACACCCACTAGCGTGGGTGGCAATATTAGCTAGCCTGTAGTTAAATGCTTGACGAGCATCTACTTGCTTTATAGGTGGAGATATTTGCCCTAGATGGCTCGCTGGTCGACTATTGCTTTTGGCAATATGTCGTCAGGTTGTTAAGGTTTTAGGATTCTGCTATGATCCAATTTCTGGCAGATTTCATTAAAAGCTTTTTATTTATATGTGTTTAAGGGCACTTTCTGGAAAATATTATGGGCGATGATAAGAAAGAAAGCTTATGGTATAAATTATGGGATCACCGCTCGCTGAAAGAAAAACAACGCCTGCGGTCATTTGTACCTTATATTCTTTATGGTATTGCTGTTTTTTACGGCATTATTTATTTGTCCATTCTCAATACGATCAATCGAGAGCGAGTAGGTACCACTGTTAAGACTTGGTTCGGCGGTGACACAGACGAAATTATTAAAGCCAGAGCGCGTGAAGAAAAAGAAATAAAAGAGAGTTTCAAAGCCTTGCGAAAACGTGTCTCCGGTAGCCGCTAACCCACTAGCATGGGAAGCAATGAGTCAAGGTTTTAAAAAACGGGGCCGAGGGCATTCTGAAATTCGTTTTTTTTGAATAATTTCTAAAATTTAATATCAATAATGAAAAGATTATTATTTATATCAAATTGGTTGTATTTATTTTCCCTCAGCCTTTGGGTGGCAGGCATGTTTTTGCTCGGCATTCTTGTCGAGATCATGGTGAGAATAAACCTGAAAGACCAAAAGCTCGTGGCTAGCACAATAATGAACAAGATCATGGATGTTTTTAACATCAATATCATTTATACCTGCATAACGATCATGGTGCTTGCGGAGGTTGTTAAGTTCCTCGCCGCCAAATACAGTTCCGTGGGCTATGAGCCGCAGGTCGTGACCAAGCGTCGCTATACGCGAGAGGTCTTCCTCGCAATTATGATTGTTCTTGCTATTTATGTCGGCAGTGTATTACGACCGGAAATGCATGCAATGGATAAACTTAAGAAGGCTAATCCTGCAGATCAGAAATTGCAGATTCAGTTTGATCGCTATCATAGTCAATTGACATGGTTGTACACCATCAATATGGTTCTGGGCCTGTCGTTGTTTTATATTCACGGTAAAGAAATGACCCGTTTCTCGGTACAGCGAACAGAGAGCCGATAATTTCCCGTCCTCAATTTAAGCCCTTGTTTATTTTCACATCACTCAATCGAAGCTGTTTCATATTTTTATTCTTGTTGTTGATCAATGGGATTTCTTTATCCACAGCTTTCTCTGAAACGGTTGAACCTAAAGGAACTAATTCGGACACCGAGCAGTTTTCAAATATGGCATGGATCAAGGGAGGAACATTTGTTCGCGGGTCCAACTTTAAAGAAAATCAGGACACATTAAAAATGTGCCGCAAATATGATCGGGCCTGCCGGTTGTGGTGGTTTTCCGATGAATTTCCCTTGAAGCTGATTTCGTTAAAAAGTTACTGGATAGATATTTATGAGGTCACAAATAAGCAATATCTCGAATTTGTAAAAGCCACCGGTCATCGCCCCGCTTTGGACGATACTTGTACAACCGATTCTTGTTGGGAGGGGAATTTGTGGAAAGGCAATTCGTTTTCCATGCTGATACGCAATCAGCCCGTCACCCAAGTTGACTGGTATGATGCGGTTGCTTATTGTAAGTGGAAAGACAAGCGTTTGCCTTCAGAGGCGGAGTGGGAAAAAGCCGCGCGAGGCCCAAGTGGAAATATTTATCCCTGGGGAAATGGATCTCCTAAGGGGCGCGCTACCTACAACAGGAAATGGAAAGGCATTGCAACGATGACCAGTGTTGGTAGCTACCCAAGAGGTGTTTCTATTTATGGACTGCACGATACGGCCGGCAATGTCTGGGAATGGGTGGATGATTGGTATATGCGTACCTATTACAGTGTCGGTACAAAGAAATATCCTAAAGGCCCAGCAAATGGAAAATATAAAGTTCTTCGTGGGGGTTCCTGGATCAACTATCCCGATTCGCTCCGTAGCGCCTTCCGCAGATGGAGTCAACCGGATGTGCGTTTCAATGACACAGGTTTCCGTTGCGCCAAAGACTCAAAACAATTTATTGAATAAAAACCAATGACAGACAAACCAAAACGCTCTGATGAACTGACCGACAAAGAGAGAGAGTTGTTAAAACCCTATCTTTCGGATGTCGATGCGAATGTGTTCACGCTTGAAAATTTGAACCCGGAAGTGATTGGTGGCGCATTGGCTCGCTACAGTCGCGCTCCAACGGGATTCAAAGAAACCATCGTGCGCGAGTTCTTGAATGCGGATGGAACGCCTAATGATCTTAAAGGTTCGCAGATGGTCGACCGGGTGGTCAATAAGTTTGGTGATGAGTCGGTGGCAGAACTGGCAGTGGCCCCTTTATGTATTGAAGAAATTTCCAATCTGATGACCAAGGTTATAGAAGATTGTCGCATTGGTGGTTCGCCTATTGAAGAGTCTACCCGCTATGTTCTTTACGATGTGAAAAAGAATGGCCGTTGGAGATACATCTGTCCAGATAATATTCGCGAGTCTG
>JAJDAW010000048.1 GCA_029261635.1 Nitrospinaceae bacterium | reverse complement strand
CCATATGTTTAGATAATCCTTCGAGAACTCCAACACAGGTAATAGTCATGAACATTTTTTCAAGAGCATCTACAGGGTTAAATAATGGATCTTTATCTTTTCTCTTAGACATTTCAGTCAATAAATCTTGAAGCTCCTGATTTTCCCTTAAAATAATTCCATTCAATTTCCACCTCCTTTAAAAATTCTTCTCATAATCTTAAAAATCAAATTTCTTAAGACAGTCCTATAAAGAAAATTCATTAGTAAACCAATTCAAACCACTTAATGCTTCCATTCGGAAACCTACGCCGTACAATTTCAGATTTAGGATCATCTTGAAAATGTGAAAGAGTGCTAAACAAAAAATCGATTTCTCCCTCGTTTGTGAAATAAAATCGAATAAAATTAAGAGGAAATACAGGCTCTAGAATTTCCTGATAATTCATCTAAGCAACCTCTTTCAAACTTGGAATAAGTTCCACATCAACAATTCTTTCTTTAACAGCCAATCCCAAAGCCCTTTGACTAAAAGAATCACCATCAACAATGGCATCCTTCAAGACATCAGGTAAAAAACCGTAATATTCCAATTCAAAACTTTCTTCATCTTCAACATCTTCTTCAACAACTATCGTTTCAACTTCCTTGCTTGTGACTTTCAAAGTTCCCCATGAACTGAACAAACGTTTACCCTTCATAGCTAAAATATATTCAGGCAAGTTTGATCCATCTAATTTCATAGACTTAGTCATATACTTACAAAGCTCCTCACTAGTAGACTTTCCCGGATTCTTAAATTTTGATACTTCTTGAACATTGCAAATTGCTCCCATTCCTCTGGAAACTAAAAAAGCTGACCAAAGTAATTGAGAAAAACGACCCTTCTTTAAATAATTAAAAGTCGATTCGAGTACTTTTTCTTTTGTCTTTTTTGGATTGTTTTTTAAATAACTCTCAAGAGATTTTTTAAAGTGTTTTCCAGCAATAAACTTTAAAATGTTTCTATTTTTAGAAAGGTCTTGCCCCTTACACTCCAAGAGAACATGACAATGAGGATTAATTTTTCCCTCTAAATTCGAATTACCCTCAAAGGCACGAAAGCCCCCAGAGACAAGAGCTTTTATAGGTGCTGTCCTGAATAAATCAGACAAACTTTTGGACATATCATCAAAAGTTTTTCTAACCTCTTTGATAGAAACCCTTTTAGGAGTCGTAACAGTAAGAAAGATAAAATTCTCGGTTCCTCTTTCCTGAATAATAGAATCAATTCTTTTGCGGTACTGCTCCAAACGAACCGCATTACAAGGAGGACAAGCTCTACTTTTGCAGGTGTAAAAAACAATGACTGGAACTTGTTTTCCGTTTTTAAAAGTCTTTTTATAAACATGAGATTGACGACCACAGGAAATAAGATCATGTCCATAATTCATAATTTTTTCAGATCCCATGGAAGCACCATAATCTAAAAATAACTCTCCCAATCGTCTGGACTCATTGAACTTGCCGCCCTGCTTAATCTCAAATGAAGGAATTTTCATGCAGTTTGTTTCCATATAACTAATCAAGTTAAGCGGCTGCGCCGCAGTTAGTAAAAATTGGCAAAAAAAAAGCCTCAAATTCTGTTTGCGTTCCGTGCTTGCGCGCGGTACTCAACAGAATTTGAGGCCTTAATTGAGAAAAATTAATTCCCATAGTTTTCCCATAGAAAAAAGGGTCATTATCAAAATGACCCTTTTTTAGGAAAACTAGTAACTTGTTGAAATGTAGAACAAAAAACGAGCTTCTTCCAAAGGAAAAAAGGAAGAAAATAAAAAGTATGCCGAGGGCCGGAATCGAACCGGCACGAGGTTGCCCTCGAGGGATTTTAAGTCCCTTGCGTCTACCAATTCCGCCACCCCGGCTTGGTCTTGTATCTTGAAATGATCCTGACTTAAAATAAGGGACATCAGAATCTGGAGGATGTTAACAGTTTCCTTCTTAAATTCCAAGTTATGCTTGCACACCTTTATAGGATTAAATACCCGAATGCGCGACCCGAAACGTATTTTAAAAAAACTTGTCGGACCGGATACCGATATCGCACCTTTCGATGCCACAGGCGAACCTTTGCAACAAGCGGTTGAAACGTTTCGCGATGTGGGCCAATGTCGCAAGATACGTGATTTCGTGAAAACCAATTTCGGTATCGACTTTGCCCTTTCTCCTGAAACTTTTTATCAGCTTTTGGAAATCGGGGCGATCAATTACATAGAAACCACGCAAAGGGATCTGGAAGTTGAAACTATTTCTCTGAAAGATACCCGGCAACCGGATGACCCTGTCAGCATCGGCAATCTGAACTCGGTTTTGCGGGAATTGTATAAAGATCTGCAACTGTTACACGAGAGGATCACTAAAGATTTCCCCGATGCTCTTTTGATCCGCGATATGCGCCCGGAACTGATTGACCGTTGCCTCGAATTTGCAGACAGACTGGAAAGCCTGCACGGAAAATGGTCGCTTTTTACAGGGGGTAAGGTTAATGATATTGAAAAAGAATTTGCGACTCTGTTTCCTAACTCCACCAACGCGCAACCTCTCAAAACCAAATTCCTGTTGGTCCGTCAAGAGATGGAGCTTTACCAAAGTGCTTTGCGGACAGAAAAAAAATGGAAGGCTCTTGAGCTCGACCTCTTTGCTATTCTCAGGGAAGATGAAACGAAAGACTTGCGACTGCTACTGCAAAACGCGCAGGAGATGGGAAACCGACTTTGGCAAATCATTTACCAAAGTTCTGAAGTAGAAAAATGTGTCGAGTTGCTGGGAATCGATTTTACAAATATCCATCCCCTTTTCGACAATCAAACCGTTCGAATAAATGCTAACGCCCTCTAGCGAGGGAGTTAATATTGGCAAGATATTATTGTGGTTAAGAATCCGAATAATTTTGGAAAGAATATAAAAGTATAGACCTACTGCATCCCTCGTTAGAGGGGGTTATTTGACTTGGAAGCCTTCGACTTTGTCCAGCAGCAGATGTTTGACGGAGGACATTTTTTGCGCTTCTTTCAGAGCATCTTTGCCTTCGTCTTTAATTCGATTGAGGCGGAGGTCGAGCCGCACCAGGTTGGTGAAAAGTGGCAAAAACTTGGCTAAAGTGATGGCGCCCTCATCGGTTATCTCATTATCCGTGACTACCAAGTTCTGTAAGCTCAAGAGGTTATCTGAGACGGCAATATATTTGATACCTTCATTCCCGATCTTATTGTAAAACAGGTTGAGGGAGGTCAGGTTGACCAGTACTGCAGACTGTGCGATCCATTTAGCACCTTTAGCGCCACAAAGGTTGGTACCAAACGCGAGAGTTGTTAAAGGTCGCAACGATTCCATCATTGAAATATCTTTTGCCCCGTACTCCTTCAGGTAAGTTGCTGTAAGATCAAGGGTTTTCCCATCTTTGCTCAAATTCATGCTAACAATGGATTCGGTCTCCGATATTGCACGATCCTGCCCCACTGCTGTTTTGTTGCCACTGTAATCCATTTTCCTTTATCTCCAAGCATTCGAAGGTCTGCCCAAAGGCAGGCCTGATTTCTTAATTTACGCGTTTCCGGGTAGGTTTGATTATACACCGCTTACCCTAAATCCCTCAAGATTATTCCATCCCCTGCGGGGATAGCAATGCAGGTTAATTGCGTGGGGGAGATGTAGTCAAAGGCTCAATAATATTTGCCAGCTTTACGGGAATTGACCTATTCTCTCCGGGCAAGGCCCGGGGGGGTTGGTTTTTCTTGAAAAATATTCTAATATACGGCATCACTTATTTCCATGGAGCGGTTCAATGGCTGGTTTATATAGAACAGAAACCGAGATGAGTCTGGGCAACAATGTCATCGTTACTCAAATGACGCAGGCTATCAACTGGGCACGTAAATATTCCTTTTTTATCTACCCCTTCATCACTGCTTGTTGCGGTATGGAGTTTATGTCCGTAGCAGGTCCAAGGTATGACTTGGATCGTATGGGCGCGGCGTTCCCCCGTTTTTCACCTCGGCAGGCCGACCTGCTAATGGTGGTGGGAACTATCAGTCATAAACAGGCACCCATTCTGGTAAAAGTTTTTAATCAGATGACGGAGCCGAAATGGGTTGTGGCTTATGGGGTGTGTACCGTCTCCGGCGGATTCTACGATAACTACTCAACCGTGATGGGAATTGATACCTTAATCCCGGTGGATGTTTATATCCCAGGTTGTCCGCCACGACCGGAAATGGTCATAGACGCGTTGATGAAACTTCAAGACAAGGTTCAAGCAGAAACTCTTGAAGACCACGTCAAAGGCCCGGCGCTCGTAACACATCCCAGCAAACTCTAGCGCGGCGAACCGCCGCTGGTAATAGGTCTATTCCCGTAAGGCTGACAAATATTGTTGCGCCTTTAACTGTAGGTTAGCCCGCATTTCTGCAAAGCGTAGCTTTACCAAGAGTATTTTTCAGCCCCCATAAAAACTTCTTGTTCATATGCCCAACTATTCTGGAATCGCCACCGGGCCCTGACCTATTGGCCCTAAGCCGAGTAGTTGCTCTGCGCCTTGGCGTTCGATTTCGGTGAAGTTTTTTGATTTAATCATGCGAGTTATCTGAACACGTTTTTCTTGGACAAACTTTTTTAGATCTTCCTCATCCGAAACTTTTAAATTGATCTCTCCATCAGCTCCCACATATCTATCTTTTAAGAAGTGGAAATAGATGCCGAGCCGCTTCTGCGGATCTTTGATTTGCATTTTATAAGTGAGAATCATCAATGCTTCTCGCTTGCGATCAATTCTATATCCCAAGCGGGTGTTGTCTAGCTTGTCGAATTGTTGCGCCAGAATAGAAAAGGCTTCTTTGTTATCCGATTCCATCATTTTTGGGAGAGGTAATAATTTTGCCGCCGCAATATCGAGTAGCAAAGAGAGAGCCCGGGTTTGTTCACCCAGATAAGCCGCTTTGACGGGGAACTTGCGGTTCAGCCGTCCCATCTCCTTTAACACCGGTTCCATTTTTTTTATAACCTGAGAAAGTTTTGTCAGACTCTCGTCATCAAAAGGCATCAAGAACCACTGCACTTCCCTTGGCACACTTAAATCTTCTTTTATTTGTCGGGCAAAAAATCGATCCAACATTGCCGGAAATTCAGGTAGAAAAAAAGCTGTGACCGTATCTGAGAAATAGGGGAAGTTTAGAAATAAAAACCTTGGGTCAGAGCGAATATTCAATCCATAAGCTTCTAACTCATTTGCGGCTCCCAGAAATGGTTGTGTTAAATGGAGTGATTCGTGAAGGTGTGTTGCATTGTCATAGACGCGACTGTCTATCAGTATTGTCGCGGGAGAAATTCGTACAGTGTCAAAAGTCGTGTGTGCAAACTGCCAGGGTTGCAATAATTCGCCGGACCAGGACTGAATGATGAATTGCTTCAACGGTGCGGGGGACATCTCTGGAAAAGTAGCATGCAAACGTTTCAGAGTTTGTCGCATGCGGTCGATGGAAAGATCGAGCAGGTCATTCGATTGATGGCATTCGCCACAACCATAGGTCTTGAATCCGGGAATGGAAAAGATGGTTGGTTCCGTATTTGGAAACAGTTGAACGCTTTTGGTAGGGCCAACGGTTGCGTCAAAATCTTCTGTAGGTTTTTGCGGTTTGTGAATTTTAATCAATCGATCCAGCTCCCCCAAACCCATTTTTTCTGCGGCAAAAATAGAGGGGATGAAGGCAAGGCAATAGATCAGGAAGAAACTCCCGATTATCAAAGTACGGTATTGTTTCAAAAAAAACTCCGTTGTAGGTTGTGTTATCCCTTTTTATTCGGAGAACGTAGGGGGAAAAACTATTTTGGTTTTATGATATTGAAGCGTTGCCATACGCTGATGACCTTACGGCCATTTCGATCCTCTTTGACACCATCCCAGACGGCAAAGGCCATCAGAGCGGGATCGATACGTTTGGCAAAATCCACATCCCATTTTCCTGTTTTAGGCATATCGCGGATGAAGACAACGGTCCACATGCCATCTTTCCATTCCCCTGCACCATCGACATTCTGGTTCTCGGGAGGTTGGGGGGTGATGGTGCCGAATCCTTCAGCGTTCAATTCTTCTACAGGGTTTTGACCTGTCGCATTTAATTTTGAAACCGGATTAGACATGATGCCACCGTAGATGAGCGCATCCATATCGACTCCGCCGCCGGCATACTCGAGGTCATCTTCTGCTTCAAGTGCTTCTTCGAGTCCGGCTTTCCAATGCCAGATATTTACTGGCTTGTTACGATTTCCCATTCCAAAAAAGGGTTCGTTGTGACCGTGAGTGTGCAGTGTTACCGCACCTAAGGCGAACTCTACTGCAACGCCATCACGAAATATATCTGAATGCAATTCAGAGAACGCATCATGAGTAGGGTCTTTCCATTTAATGCGGATGGCGAGTTGTTCTCCATTGTTAACGGAGGCTACGTTGATAATTTCAACGGCATCACGACGGGCGGAGAGTGGACGCAAAACCAAACTGGTTGTTTTCACTCCTTCCCAGACAGGGCTGTATGGGTCAGTGTTTAACTCAAAGCCAACGGGAAAAGAATAGACATCGGTTTCAAACTCGGCTTTTTTAAATTTTTTGGAAAACTTTGAACGAATGTAATGTGCCAATGCCCAACGGTCTTCTTCAGGAAGGTCGATGTAAGATCGCATCGGTGTTCCATCAAGACCCGAGGAAATCGTCCGAAAAATGTCATCCGGTTTATGACCGCCTTTTAGAGCTTGTGGATTTGTAATATCGTGTACAAATACAGCATGCTTCCAGGCATCCATGAGGGATTCAGATAGTTCTCCATCACCTTTCAGGGAATCGCCATGACATCGGTTGCATTTCAACTCTTCGTAAAGGTTTTTACCTTTTTCGATTAATTCAGGTGAAGAATCGAGATGGGTTTTGGCTACGATTTTTTCGCCTTGTTCCTCTTTTTTAAAACGGTCGGAAAAGTTTTTTATATGATTGATCAATGCCCAGGTGTCTTCCGGGGTCAATGCATCTTTCCATGCGGGCATGGAAGTTCCAGGCACGCCTTCTACAATAGTTCGATATAAATCTTCATCGCGCGGCAGGGTTCCGGTGGGTGTGGTTCGAAATTTGAAAATTCCTTTTCGGAAATCCCGTGGCCAAGGGTAGAGATATTCGGTGGCTTTGCCGCCGCCATTGCCATCTTTACCATGACAGAACACGCACATGTGCATGAAAATGTTGCGCCCACGCGCCAATAGAGCCTTGTTGCTCATGTCCTCGGGTTTCGACATCCCCATATCATCATGAGCGCCCTTGGTTCGGAAAATGCTACCATCACTTTCGCCGTGATCCATGTGCCCATGATCCTCGGGTTGTTCTGTACGATATTCTCCGCCTGAGACAGTCGGTGCAGAGTGATCGCTATGACCCATAGAACCATGATCCATAGGTTTATCTTCAGAAAATGCGGTAGGAATGGTCCAGCAAAATCCTATCAATAAAACGAATAGCAAAAGGTAAGATTTTTTGTTCGGTTTCATTGCTCTCTCCTTACGGTTACTCGTTGTACGAGTAGAAGGATTTTGTGATTGTCTCTTATGCGTACAATCGTAAGGGTAACTGAATACTACGACTTTCTGCCACTCACGCTAGTGGGCGTCACTCTGGCGGACCATTTTTGCACCCTGTTCCAAGTCTGCCAAATCTTTTAAATTAAAGTAATTTTCTTTTTGTCCCAGGCCAAAATACCAGGCGTGGTCGAGGCCTCTTTCTTCTCCTGTCCAGATATAATAGCTGCCGCCTTTCTGGAACTCGGGAGACAGGCCCAGAGTTTCATCATCTTTACTTTTTACTTTTCCCGAAGACTGCCATAAATTGTTTAACTCTTTTAGTGTGGGCAAGCGCCAATCGTCGTACCCGGCAAATTTTTGAGAATTTTTTAAAGTGACATATTCGAGAGCATCGTACCAATTCATTCCTTTTTTTAGATCGTGAAAGGAATCGCCTTTTTGCCAGACTAAACCAGTGCCTTGGTCAGTAACGGTACCGTTATTGTTATCTTTAAAAGGTTCGGCCCAAATCAGATTGGGAAAGGAAAGTAAAACAAGAAAGACGGAAATGTATTTTAAAGCTTTCGACACCATGAAAACGCCCCTTTTTGTGTTTCAGCGAATACGCAATTATACCATTATTCCAGTAAGGGGAAAAAAACAAAACTCCAGCAATTTTTCCTAAAAAAGTCGGCATAATAAGTTATGAAACCGCTCCTCCATGCTCCCAAACTCAATGCCTCGAACCTGCCCTGGTTCAATACTCGCGCTCCGCTCGATCTCTCTGATTTTAAGGGTAAACTGGCGATTCTTGATTTCTGGACCTATTGCTGCATCAATTGCATTCATGTGATCCCGACGCTGAAACGCATTGAAGAAAGTTTTCCAGATTCGGTTGTTGTTGTGGGCATACACAGTCCTAAATTCCCAGGAGAAAAGAATACTAGAAATCTGGAGCAGGCTATCCATCGATATGAGATCGAACATCCTGTTGTTCAGGATGTTGATTTTTCTATTTGGAAAAATTATGCCATCCGCGCCTGGCCGACACTGATTTTAGTAGGGCCAAATAGATATATTCTGGGCGAGTATCCTGGAGAACCTAATCCAGATATGTTGTTGAATACGATAGATGGGATACTTAAAGGTTTAAGATCCCAAAATGCACTATTTGGCAATGCGAAGGATTTGTTGTTTGTCGACAAAAGTGCTGATGCAAAAACTTTATCCTTTCCTGGAAAAATTTCGTATAGCCTCGAAGACAAAGAGTTCGCAATTGCCGATAGCAACCATAACCAGATTGTTACAGCGGATAGTGAAGGGCGTATCACCCGCCGCATCGGGTCTGGAAAAGCTGGGAAAAGTGAGGGCACTTTTAACGAAGCTGAATTCTTTCGTCCGCAAGGACTGTGTTTTCAAGAAGGACAAATCTGGGTCGCCGATACAGAAAATCATTTGTTAAGAAGAATAGATGTTAAGGGTGAAACGGTAACAACCTGTGCGGGGACGGGCAAGCAGGGGGCCGCATTAAAAAGAGGGAGAGAAGTTTCTTTAAGTTCTCCTTGGGATGTATCCATTGCAGATGGTTGGCTTTACTTTGCTAACGCGGGTAGTCACCAGATCGGTGTCTATCATATAGACGAAGGTACCATTGAACCTTTCGCGGGCACTTCGCAAGAGGCTCTTATAGATGGCCCACGTTTTAACGGAGCCTTTGCGCAACCTTCAGGTCTTTCCACAGGTGATAATAAGTTGTTTTTAGCGGATAGTGAAACCAGTGCCATTCGCAGTGTTCGTCTTGATGAGTTTGGTTTTATCGCTACGTATGTAGGAAGAGGGTTATTTGATTTTGGCGATCATGATGGAAAAGGAAAGCTGGCATTGTTGCAACACCCTCTCGGTGTGCATTATTCAAGGGATAAGGTGTATATCGCCGATTCGTATAATCATAAAATAAAAGTGCTGGATTTGAAGACGCAAAACGTAACTACGATTTCTTTTGATCTCGAAGCCAATAGTATTGGGCAGCTTTGGGAGCCAGCAGGGGTGCTCGAACTTAACAACCGATTGTATGTTTCGGATACGAACAATCACCGGGTTTTGAAAATCGATCTTGAATCAAGAAAGGCAGAAGTATTTATTGATTAAGCAATCATTGCGAAATAGGTTTTGCTTAGGTATGCTTGCTGGCAAAATTAACTGACTTTTTTAACAGGAAATAATTGTGGAAGCTCTTTTTACATCCATTGAAAGTATTATTCTGGACCTGCCGCCTTTGTTGCAATTGCTTTTGGGCATATTTGGTATGCTTGGGGTGATCAAACTTTTTATGTTTATTGTCGATTTCATCGAAGATCGCCGCGAAGGAAAAAAGTAGAAATTTTTTCGTCACAAATCAAATTGCATCAGGTCGCGGGCCAGTGCCAACTCTCCCTTATAAGTTTCCTGAACGGTATTGCGGATATTTTCTAAATCACAAGGTGGGTAAAAATGGGTGAGGCAAAGTTTTTTGCAATTTGCTTTCATTGCCAATTTTCCTGCCAGAGTTGGGCCTAAATGCCCTTCGGTTTTTTCGGCATCCGGCCAGGCGCATTCGAGAACCATCAGATCAGCTTCTTTGCCTAGTTCAATCATTCCCTCGCAATAGTCGGTGTCGCCAGAAAGTGCAACGGATTTCCCCTGGTCATTGGTGAAGCGGTAGCCTCGGCTCATGGCTATATGTTTTACTTTTCCTACCTGAACTTTTAAATTTCCAAAAGTGAGAAGGCCTTCGTTTACTTCTGAAATGTTCAGTTTATATTCGGTGGGCTTCAACCAATGTTTGAATGCCAGCATGAGTTTGTCGAAAAAATCCTGAAATCCAGGCCCGGCAACGATTTCGAGATCTTTTTTTCGAGCATCCAATTGATAGCGTGAGCCAAATAAGAATGGAATGAGATCGCAGACATGATCGGGATGGTTGTGCGTGAAAAATATGCGGTCAATATCGTGGTAGGTGACTCCCAGGTTGAGCAGTTGTCTCAGGTTTCCGTAACCAAAATCAACGAGAGAGTTTGTGCCGTTGTCCTGAATGAGGACACCGGATGAGTTGCGGTGCAAGGATGGCACCGCTGTGCCTGAACCCAGTATTGTGACTTTCACGATTGAACTAGTAGGCAGATTTTATCGCATCCAGAATAGCCGCTTCCAGACTACCCCAACTGGCTTCAGGTTTTTTTGTGACAGAAATGAATTCTGCCATTAGAAACACCTGGGTTACTCCATCAATCGCAAACAAAGCTTTAGCAACTGGAGAGTCTGCTGCGACCTCGGCGTTGGCATAAGTTTTATGACCCGATTCAATAGAGTTGCAATTGAGGGTGTACTTCATCGCATTTTCGTTGGGGGTGGTTGAGACACTTACTTCGACTGCCATAGGTTTTCCTTCCTTTATTATTAAGTACGGTCTGATTTTCTAAAAATTCCAAATGAACTGGTATAGCCATGTAGGAATGTGGCATTTCCCACAGGCCCTATCTCCCCATTGCAGAAAAACCCACCTAATGGGATCTTCCCCAGTTTATCTTGGAACATGTTGGTATCGTGGTTTGCTTCTCCGTAAAGGT